>NZ_JARJLT010000223.1 GCF_029335315.1 Pseudomonas citronellolis | reverse complement strand
ATCGACGGAAGGCTGGGCTCGTTCACCGCTGTACATCTGCTTCAGGGCCACCGGGGTGGCAGTGGGTGCGACCGGCTGGCTGCCGGAGTCGGCCTGCTGCGTGATCTTTTCCCTGATGCGCTGGGCTATTTCGTTCTCGACGCGCTCGCGTTCCTCGGCGGGCATGGCGTCCAGCTGGTCCTGGGTGACGTTCATGTCCTGCATGACGCTGTAGCGCAGCTTTTCGCCGGGGCTGAGCTTCATGTAGGCGAGGAATTGGTCCAGGCTGCCGGTGCCGCCCTGCGAGGCGGCGCCGGTGGATGCTACCGCGCCGGCGTCGGCGTCGCTCGTACCGCTCGTCGTGGCGCTGGCGGAGGTGGCGCTGGCGTTGGCCAGGTAGCTGGCGAACTCGCTGGCGCCGGCGACCACGCCGCGCACCAGCTTGGTCGCCAGGCCGATGCCGCTCAGGCCGTCGATGATGTTCATGGGCAGGTCTCCCGTGCCGGAGGGGGGACCTTGTAACGGGCAAGAAACACGCCAGGGCGCCGCCCGCCGGGCGTTATGGCCCGGCATTGCCCTGTAGGAGCGAGCTTGCTCGCGAACCGCACACCGGCGGCGCAACCGGGAAGGCCCGTTCGCGAGCAAGCTCGCTC
>NZ_JARJLT010000222.1 GCF_029335315.1 Pseudomonas citronellolis | reverse complement strand
GCCTGGCGCGGGCGGGTCGGCGCCAGGCCGCGCAGGGCCCAGAACACCGCGACGAACGCCGGCAGCGAGAGCAGCGCGATGTTCAGCGGGCAGGTGCGCCAGGTGCGCCCGAGGATCAGCTCGGCGCGCGCCTCGACCGGCGCCCCGGCCAGCGCCAGGGCGCCGCCCAGCCACACCAGCGCCAGCGGCAGGCACAGCGCCGCCCAGGCCGCGCCGCCGCGCACGCCGGGCCGCGCCAGGCGTGCGTTGAGCCACAGCGCCAGCGGCGCGAGGCTGCCCGGCAGCGCGACCTTGGCCCAGAACAGCGGCGTGCGCGCCACCTCAGCGAGGTCCGCGCGCACCCCGTACAACGCCGCCATCAGCAGCAGCGCGCCCAGCCCTCCACCGAGCAGCGCCACGGCGAAGCGACGCGCCAGGGCGTGGCGGTCCACCGCCGTTTCGCCGGCGGCGAGCAGGGCGATCAGGTCATCGGTCTTCATCGTTTCGCTTACCTCGAATCATGCCCGCCAGGGCCTTGAGCCCGCGGTGGATGCCTACCTTCACCGCCGAGCTGGAAAGCCCGGTGAGGCGCGCCGCTTCCTCCACCGACAGCCCTTCGAGCTTCACATGCACGATCGGCAGGCGCTGCTTGTCGGGCAGGCGCTGCAGCAGCCGGCCCAGGTCGCGGCTGGCCTGCGCCGGCTCCGCGTCCTCGCTGGCGAACAGCGTGTCGTCATCCTCGTCCAACGGCTGCTGCAGCGCCTCGCGGCGGGCGAAGGCGCGGAAATGGTCGGCCAGCTTGTAGCGCGCGATGGCCTGCACCCAGGCGGTCAGGGGTTGCTCGGCGCGATAGGTGTGACGGGCGTTGTGCACCGCCAGCAACACTTCCTGCAGCAGGTCTTCGACCTCCGTCGGACGTTGCGCCAGGCGCCGGCGCAGAAAGGCGCGCAGGTGCGAACCGAGGGCGCCGAGGAAGTCGCGGTAGGCCCCGGCGTCACCACCCAGCCCGCGCAACAGCAGCGCCTGCAGCTGCGCTTCGCGCGCATTCAACTGCTCCTGGCTGGTAGTTCGTTGCATCGCTCGCCCTGGTTACACCGCGAATGGATTTTTTATCAGGGCGCGCACCAGCCTGCGCACGTGCCCTCGACCAACGAATGAAAGCGGCCGTCTTTTCAATACGTTAGGGCGGCGAATCGAAAAGCTCAAAATTTTTGTTCATGGCACGCCCCCGATCAGAGCCGGCGCCGCGAAGCCGGGCCGGCTCTGACACCGTGGACGAGCCTAGTCGAATGGCTGCTC
>NZ_JARJLT010000221.1 GCF_029335315.1 Pseudomonas citronellolis | reverse complement strand
GCCCCGGCGCATCGGCCGCAGCGAGGCCCTGGCGCAGACCCAGCGCCAGCTCAAGGCCGGCGGCGCCACCGTGCAGCGCCTGTTCTACTGGACCCTGGGCGTGCTCGGGCTGCTCATCGCGGTGCTCTGCGTGACCTCGCCGTTCGACCTCACCGCGCAGCTGACCTTCGTCCTCACCCTGTGGGGCCTGGCCATGCTGATGCGCTACATGCCCGGGCGCTTCCCCACGCTGATGCTGATCATCCTGTCGATGACCATCTCCTGCCGCTACCTGTGGTGGCGCTACACCTCGACGCTGAACTGGACCAACAGCCTCGACCTGGTGCTCGGCCTGATCCTGCTGCTGGCCGAGACCTACTCCTGGCTGGTGCTGATCCTCAGCTTCGTGCAGAGCATCTGGCCGCTGCGCCGGCAGTTCGCCGAGCTGCCGGCGGACGAGCGCGAGTGGCCGAGCGTGGACCTGGTGATCCCCACCTACAACGAAGACCTCTCGGTGGTGCGCACCACCGTGATGGCCGCCCTGGGCCTGGACTGGCCGCGCGACAAGCTGAACATCTACCTGCTCGACGACGGCGCCCGCGAGAGCTTCCGGCGCTTCGCCGGCGAGGTCGGCATCGGCTACATCGACCGCCGCGACAACCGCGGGGCCAAGGCCGGCAACCTGAACCACGCGCTGGCGCGCATGGACGGCGACCTGGTGGCGGTGTTCGACTGCGACCACATCCCGGTGCGCGCCTTCCTGCAGATGACCGTCGGCTGGTTCCTCAAGGACCCGAAGATGGCCCTGGTGCAGACCCCTCACCACTTCTTCTCGCCCGACCCCTTCGAGCACAACCTCGGCTCCTTCCGCCGCAAGCCCAACGAAGGCGAGCTGTTCTACGGGCTGATCCAGGACGGCAACGACCTGTGGAACGCCACCTTTTTCTGCGGCTCCTGCGCGGTGCTGCGCCGCGCCGCGCTGGACGACATCGGCGGCTTCGCCACCCAGACCGTCACCGAGGACGCCCACACCGCGCTGCGCCTGCACCGCTCCGGGTGGAACTCGGCGTATATCCGCATCCCGCTGGCGGCGGGCCTGGCCACCGACAGCCTGGCCGCCCATGTGCGCCAGCGCATCCGCTGGGCGCGCGGCATGGTGCAGATCTTCCGCATGGACAACCCGCTGCTGGGCCGTGGCCTGACCCTGTTCCAGCGCCTGTGCTACGTCAACGCGATGATCCACTTCCTCTCCGGCCTGCCGCGCCTGGTGTTCCTCACCGCGCCGCTGGCCTTCCTGCTGCTGCACGCCTACGTGATCTACGCGCCGGCGGTGTTGCTGCTGCTCTACGTGCTGCCGCACATGGTCCACGCCAGCCTGGTCAACTCGCGGGTCCAGGGCCCGTACCGGCAGACCTTCTGGGGCGAGGTGTACGAGTCGGTGCTGGCCTGGTACATCGCCCGGCCGACCCTGGTGGCGATGTTCTCGCCCAAGCGCGGGGCGTTCAACGTGACGCTCAAGGGCGGGCAGACCGACAGCGACCGCCTCGACTGGCAGATTTCCCGGCCGTACCTGGTGTTGGCCGGGCTCAACTTCGTCGGCCTGGGCTTCGCCGCCTGGCGCTTTGCCTACGGCCCGAGCAACGAGTACGGCACGGTGATCGTCAGCTCGCTGTGGGTCATCTACAACATGCTGCTGATCGGCGCGGCCCTCGCGGTGGCCGCCGAAGTGCGCCAGGTGCGGCGCTTCCACCGGGTGCAGGTGAAGCTGCCGGCGGCGCTGCGCCTGGCCGACGGCCACCTGTACCCCGGCGTGCTCACCGACTACTCCGACGGCGGCGTCGGCCTGGAGCTGGTCGAGCCCCGCGAGCTGCCCGCCGACAGCGAGGTGCAGCTGCTGCTGGAGCGCGCCGACCGCGAGTTCGTCTTCCCCGGCCGGGTGATCCGCGCCCATGGCCGCAACGTCGGCATCAGCCTGGCGGAGCTCGACCAGCAGCAACGCATCGACTACGTGCAATGCACCTTCGCCCGCGCCGACAACTGGCTGGGCTGGAGCGACAGCCACGTGGCGGACCGGCCGTTGCGCAGTTTCCTCGACGTCCTCGCCCTCGGCGCGCTGGGCTATTACCGGGTGCTGGAGTACGCCCCGGCGTGGATTCGCCTGCCGGCCCAGCCGCTGACGGCGGCGGCGCGCTGGCTGGCGAGTTTCCGCCCGCGCGCGCCGCACCCCATCCCCACTGACTTACGGAAGAGCCCGACATGAAGCCTTCGCGCCTGTCTCCCCTGGTCCTGGCCCTGCTGCTCAACGCCGCCTTCGCGGCGCCGACGGCGCAGCCGCAACCGGCCGAAGCCGCGCCGCCGGAGACGACCGAGGCCGCGCCCGAGGCGGCGCCGCAGCCGACGGTGCCGCACTGGGTGCGCAGCCAGACCTTCGAGGCCCTCGGGCGGGGCGCCGACAGCCTGCTGATGGGCGTGCGCAACAGCGACCAGATCGAGTTCGGCCTGCGCCGCGACCGCCTGGCCGCCGCCGTCGAGCTGGACCTGCAGTTCACCCCGTCGCCGGCGCTGGTGCCGCGCCTGTCGCACCTGCGGGTGTACCTCAACGACGAGCTGATGGGCGTGGTGCCGATCACCGAGGACGACATCGGCCAGCAGCGCGACTTCAAGATGAAGCTCGAACCCAAGCTGGTGCAGGACTTCAACCGCGTGCGCCTGGAGTTCGTCGGCCACTACACCGACATCTGCGAAGACCCGGCGCACAGCTCGCTGTGGCTCAACGTGAGCCGCAAGAGCCGGATCACCGTCGACGAGCAGGCGCTGGTCACCGACAACGACCTGGCCTACTTCCCGCTGCCGTACTTCGACGCCCGCGACACCGACAAGGTGCAGATTCCCATGGTCTTCGCCGCCAGCCCGAGCCTGGGCGAGCAGAAGGCCGCGGCGATCGTCGCCTCCTACTTCGGCAGCCTGGCCAAGTGGCGCATGGCGACCTTCCCGGTGCTGTTCGACAAGCTGCCGGAACAGACCGACCGCCAGCCGGTGCCGAGCATCGTCTTCGCCACCAACGACCGGCGCCCGGCGTTCCTTGCCGACAAGGAGCGCTTCCCGCCGGTGGACGGCCCGGTGATCCAGCAGATCAGCCACCCGGACAACCGCTACGGCAAGGTCCTGCTGGTGCTCGGGCGCAACGACGACGACCTGGTCAAGGCCGCCTCCGCGTTGGCGGTGGGCACCGACCTGTTCCGTGGCTCGCGGGTGGCGGTGGAGCAGGTCAAGGAACTCAAGCCGCGCCAGCCCTATGACGCGCCGAACTGGGTGCGCACCGACCGCCCGGTACGCCTCGCCGAGCTGCTCGACTACCCCGGCCAGTTGCAGGTGACCGGCTTCCGCCCGGCGCCCATCGAGCTGTCGATCAACCTGCCGCCGGACCTGTTCGTCTGGCGCAACCAGGGCGTGCCGCTGCGCACCCTGTACCGCTACACGCCGCCGGTGGTCACCGACGAGTCGCGGCTGAGCATCAGCCTCAACGACCACTTCATCGGCAGCATTCCGCTGCCGGGTTCCGACGGCTTCGGCAGCACCCTGCAGAACCTGCGCGCGAACCTGCTGCCCGGCGACAACTCGACCCTGGAAGAGAAGACCCTGGTGCCGGCGCTGAAGGTCGGCGACCGCAACCGCCTGCGCTACGACTTCAGCTTCGCCAGCCGCATCGGCAACGCGCAGAACGGCCAGTGCCAGACCTACCTGCCGGCCGACGTGCGCGCGGCCATCGACGAGAACTCCACCATCGACCTGTCGGGCTACTACCACTACATCGCCATGCCCGACCTCGCGGCCTTCGCCCGCAGCGCCTTCCCCTTCAGCCGCCTGGCCGACCTCTCGCAGACCCTGCTGCTGGTGCCGCAGAAGCCCGACGAGATGCAGGTGGGCACGCTGCTCGACCTGGTCGGCGGCATGGCCTCGCGGATCGGCTACCCGGCGCTGGGCCTGACCCTCTCCGACGACTGGGCCAGCGCCACCAAGGCCGACGCCGACCTGCTGCTGCTCGGCCCGCTGCCGGAAGAGCTGCGCAGCGGCCGCGACCTCAACCTGCTGCTCAGCCGCTCCAGCGACTGGCTGCGCCAGGCGCGCTCGCCATGGAGCGCCAGCGTGCCCAGCTCGCAGCGCCTGCGCGAAGGCGACCGCGCCGAGCCGGTGAGCCAGGTGGACGTCCGCGCGCGCGCGCCGATCGCCGCGATCACCGGGCTGCAGTCGCCGTTCCACGGGCAGCGCAGCATAGTCGCGCTGCTCGCCAGCGACGACGCCGACTACCAGCTGCTGCGCCAGACCCTGACCGACCCCGGCCGCCTCAACGACTTCGTGTTCGGCGCGGTGAGCCTGATCCGCAGCAGCGGCGTGAGCAGTCACTACGTCGGCGACACCTACTACGTCGGCCACCTGCCGTGGTGGATGCTGCTCTGGTTCCACCTCTCGCATCACCCGGTGCTGCTGGCCCTGGGCGCGGTGTTGAGCATGCTGCTGCTGGGCATCGTGGTCTGGCGCCTGCTGGCCTGGGTGGCGCGTCGGCGCCTGCAGCCCTGAGCATGCGCGGGCTGGCGCTGGTCCTCGCGCTGTGGCTGCTGGCGCCCCTGGCGTCGGCGGCCTGCTGGCCGGAGTGGGAGAGCTTCCGCGGCGAGCTGATGAAGCCCGACGGGCGCGTGCTCGACCCGTCCCAGGGCGGCATCAGCACCTCCGAGGGCCAGGCCTACGCGATGTTCTTCGCCCTGGTGGCGAACGACCGCGAGAGCTTCCAGCACGCGCTCGGCTGGGCCGAGAACAACCTCGCCGGCGGCGACCTGCGCAAGCGCCTGCCGGCGTGGAAGTGGGGCCAGGACGCGAAGGGCGCCTGGCGCGCGCTGGACGACAACAACGCCAGCGACGCCGACCTGTGGATGGCCTACGCGCTGCTGGAAGCCGGGCGCCTGTGGGCGGTCACCGAGTACCGCGTGCTGGCCGAGCAGATCCTCTGGCGCGTCGCCGCGCAGACCCTGCGCCCGCTGCCGGGCCTGGGCCTGATGCTGCTGCCGGGCGACCGTGGCTTCGTCAGCGCGCGCGGCACGCGGCTCAACCCCAGCTACCTGCCGCCGCAGATTCTCGACCGCTTCGCCGCGCTGGCGCCGGTGTGGGCGGACCTCGCCCGCAACAGCCGCACCCTGCTGCAACGCAGCGCCCCCCACGGCCTGGCGCCGGACTGGCTGCTGTGGAAGGACGACGGCAAGGTCGCCAGCGACCCGGACAGCGGCACCCGTGGCAGCTACGACGCCATCCGCGTCTACCTCTGGCTGGGCATGCTCGACCCAGGCTCCGCCCAGCGCGCCGAACTGCTCGCGCTGTACCGGCCGATGCTGGCGCTGACCCTGGCCCAGGGCGCGCCGCCGGAGAAGGTCGACATCGCCACCGGCAAGGGCCAGGGCAAGGGCCCGGCGGGGTTCTCCGCCGCGCTGCTGCCGCTGCTCGCCGCGCTGGACGAGAAGGCCGGCCTGCAGGCCCAGCGCGAGCGCCTGGCGCAGAGCCCGCCCAGCGGCTACTACGGCCGCGTGCTGGCGCTGTTCGGCCAGGGCTGGGACCAGGACCGCTACCGCTTCGACGACAAGGGACGACTGATGATCCGCTGGGACGCGCCATGCGCAGACTGACCCTGCTAGTGCTGCTGGGCGCCATGCCGGCGACCCTGTTGGCGCAGCCGACCGACCGCGAGCAGCAGCGCGAGTGGCTGCTGCAACAGATCCGCCTGGGCGAGGTGACCCACCGCGAGTCGCTGGTGGAAGACTCCCTGGCGCGCCTGCGGCTGCTGGAACCGAACAACCTCGACGCCATCACCGCGTCGATCCGCCAGGCCCTGCGCACCCACGAGATCGACCGCGCGCGCCAGCTCTACGGCGACCTGCAACGCATCGCCCCCGGCAGCCCGCAGGAACGGCAGATGGCGCGCCTGCTGGAAATGCACAGCGGCGACGGCGAGCAGGCCCTGCAGCAGATCCGCCTGCTGGCCACCGCCGGGCGCTTCGACGAGGCGCTGGCGCGCTACGAGGCGGCCTTCGGCAAGGACGAGCCGCCGTCGCTGGAGCTGGCCATGGAGTACTGGCGCATCCGCAGCCGCCTGCCGGACCAGCTGCCGACCACCATCGAACACCTGCGGGCGCTGGACAAGCAGTACCCCGGCAGCCCCGAGCTGCAACAGTTCCTCGCCGAACAGCTGTTCCGCGCCAAACGCAACGACGAGGCCCTGGCGCTGCTGCACAGGATGGCCGGAGAGAGCCAGTCGCGCGGCCTGGCCGCCGAGCTGGAGTACGCCTACCTGAGCAAGCAGCCGGTCAGCGACGCCAGCGTCAAGGCCTGGCAGGCCTTCCTCGCCCGCTACCCCGGCGACAGCCACGCGGCGCAGGTGCAGGAAACCCTGGACGGCCAGCTCAAGCTGACCGGCGACCCGGCCTGGCGCGCCGGCCAGCAGGGCATCGCGCTGCTCACCGAGAAACGCGCCCCGGCCGAGGCCGAGCGCAAGCTGCGCCAGGCCTTGGCCGCCTACCCGAAGGACGCCACCCTCAAGGGCTACCTGGGCCTGGCCCTGGTCCGCCAGGGTCGCCGCCAAGAGGCGCTGGACTGGCTGAAGCAGGCGGTGGCCGAGGAACAGAACACCTACATCCTCAGCAAGTGGCACGACCTGCTGGCCTCCACCGAATACTGGCTGGGCCTGCAACGGGGCAAGCAGGCCCTGGCCGCGCGCAACTACGATGCCGCGCAACAGGCCTACCAGCAGGCCGCGCAACAGGACCCGAAGGAAGTCATGGCGGTGATCGGCCTGGGCAACGTGGCCCTGGCCCGTGGCCAACGCGCCCAGGCCGAGGGCTACTACCAGCAGGCGCTGCGCATGGACCCGGGCAACGACGGCGCCACGCGCGGCCTGGCCAGGCTCTACCAGGGCCAGTCGGCGCAGCGCTACGCGCAGTTCCTCGCCACGCTGCCGGCCAAGCAGCGCCAGGCCTACGCGCGGCCGCAAGGCGGCGGGGGCGGGGGCGGCGACCCGCAGTTGGAGCGCCTGCGCAAGGAGTCCGCCGTGGCCCTCGAACGCCGCGACTGGCCGGCCGCCACCGCGCTGCTGCGCCAGGCCCGCGAGCGCGCGCCGAACGACCCCTGGCTGGCCGCCGACCTGGCCCGCGCCCTGCGTGAACAGGGGCGCCAGGCCGAGGCCGACGCGGTGTTCGCCGAGCTCATCGCGCGCCAGGGCGACAACCCCCAGGCGCGCTTCGCCTATGGCCTGTACCTGGAGTCCACGGGGCGCTACCAGGCCGCGCTGGACAACCTGCAACGCGTGCCACAGTCCTCATGGAACGACGGCATGCGCCAGCTCGACCAGCGCCTGCAACGCCAGGCCAGCCTGGAGCGCGCCCGCAGCCTCTACGCCAGCGGCGACAGCAAGGCGGCGATGGCGCTGCTGGAGCAACGCATCGCCAGCACCGACGATCCCAGGCAGAAGCTCGACGACTTGCGCCAGCTCGCCGGCTGGGCCCGCCAGCGCCAGGACTTGGAGGCCGCCGACGGCTACTACGTACGCATCCTCGCCCTGCAACCGGCTGACGGCGACGCGCGCCTGGGCCGCATCGAGGCGCAGATCGCCCGTGGCGACAGCGACGCCGCGCGCCAGGCGCTGCTCAGCGACCCGCCGCGCCTGGAACAGGGCAGCTACGACGCGCGCCGGCGCCTGGCCAACGCCTGGGCAGCGGTGGGCGAGAAGCAGCGCGCCGCGACCCTGCTGGCGGCGCTGGCCAAGGAACACAGCGAGCCCGACCCGCTGCTGTACCGCGACCTCGCGCAACTGCAGCCGCACAGCAACGCCGAACAGGCGCTGGACTACTACGCCCTGGGCATGCGCGATGCCGGGCTGCTCAGCGCCGCGCAGGCCAGCCCGCGCGACGACATCGCCCTGACCACCGCCAGCCGCGCCAAGGACGATGACGACTGGCTCAAGCGCAGCCTGCGCAGCGAGGTCGATCGCCTGTACCAGTGGCAGAGTCCGACCGTGACCATCCACCAGGACTACGGCTGGCGCGACAACGATGGCGCCTCGGGGATTTCCGACCTGACCACCTCCACCACCATGGTCCACGCCGAGATGCCGGTGGGCGAGGGCAGGGGCTTCGCCCGCGTCGAGCAGGTGGCCTTGCGCGCCTCCAGCTTCGATACCGACGCCGACGGCCTGCACCGCGAGGCCTACGGCAGCTGCTCGTTCCGTGGCAACACGGCGTCCGGGCCGGTGGCCACCGGCTGCCCCGGCGGCTCGGAAAGCGCCGACGGCACCACCCTGGCGCTGGGCTGGCAGAACGACCGGCTGAGCGCCGACATCGGCACCTCGCCGCTGGGCTTCGAGGAGCAGAACATCCTTGGCGGCGTCACCTACAGTGGCAAGACCTGGGGCACCGGCTGGTCGCTGAGCGCCTCGCGGCGGCCGCTGAACAACTCGCTGCTGTCCTACGCCGGGGCCAAGGACCCGCGCACCGGGGTCAGCTGGGGCGGGGTCACCGCCACCGGCGCGACCCTCGGCCTGAGCCGCGACCAGGGCGGCGTCGACGGCACCTGGGCGAGCCTGGGCTACCACCTGCTGCGCGGCGACAACGTCAAGGACAACAGCCGCTTCCGCGCCATGGGCGGCTACTACTACCGGCTGATCCAGCGGGTGGACGAGGAACTGCGGGTCGGCACCACGGCCATGTACTGGACCTACGAGCGCAACCTCGGCGGCTACACCCTCGGCCAGGGCGGCTACTACAGCCCGCAGCGCTACTACTCGTTCGGCGTGCCGGTGAGCTACGCCTGGCGCAACCCCGACTGGTCGATCTACCTGGAAGGCTCGCTGGGCTATTCCTGGGCCCACAGCGACGCCGAGCGCGCCTTCCCGGTGAATTCGGTGAACGACGACATCCTCGCCCAGTACCCGCCGCTGGTCTCCAGCAACATCGGGGAGCTGCGCGGCGGCGACGACAACAAGGGCGTCGGCTACCTGGCCCAGGCCCTGGCCGAGCGCCGCCTGGACGACCACTGGGTGCTCGGCGGCGGCTTCACCGCGCAACGCAGCAAGGACTACGCGCCGAACCGCGTGCTGCTCTACCTGCGCTACAGCTTCGACCCCTGGCAGGGCAACCTGCCGCTGCCGGTCAACCCGCTCAAGCCCTACGCCGACTTCCGTTGAGCGCGGGTGGGCGCACCGTCTCAATCGTCGCGGATCAGCGAGTAGGGCGGATACCGGCGCCCTGGCCAGCGGCGGATAACCGCGAACGGTTATCCGCCCTACGCGAAAGTCCCTACGGTAGGCGCAACCGTCTTGCATTCGCACCGTTCGCGGGGACGACGGTACGGGAAGGGGGGCTCGGTAGGATCGGGCTCAATCGTCGCGGGTCAGCACTTCCAGCAGCTCGATCTCGAACACCAGGTTCGAGTTCGGCTTGATGTGCGCGCCGATCTGCCGCTCGCCGTAGGCCAGCTGCGCGGGAACGTAGAGCTTGCGCTTGCCGCCGACCTGCATGCCCATCAGGCCGAGGTCCCAGCCCTTGATCACGCGGCCGGTGCCGATCACGCACTGGAACGGCCGGCCCTTGGCGTAGGAGGAATCGAAGACGGTGCCGTCTTCCAGGGTGCCCTGGTAATGGGTGGTGATCAGGGCGCCCTTGACCACCGCCTTGCCGTCGCCGGGGCGGATGTCCTCGATGCGCAGTTCTTCGCTCATGGCTGTCTCTCTCGATTGCGGGGGCGGCTTTTTCGCAGGAAACGCCGGCCAAGGCAACCGCCGGGCTTCAGGAATCCTTGTTGAGCAGCGCGGCCAGGCCGGCGAGGGCCTTGTGCGTGACCTTCGGCCCGCTGGCGCCGGCGTCATTGCCCTGGTAGTGGGCGTCGACCTGGCGCTGGTGCTCGTTGTCGTGGCAGTAGAGGCACAGCAGCTCCCAGTTGGAGCCGTCCTCGGGGTTGTTGTCGTGGTTGTGGTCGCGGTGGTGCACGGTCAGCTCGCTCAGGCGCTTGCCGGCGAATTCCCGGCCGCAGCGGCCGCAGATCCACGGGTACATCTTCAGGGCCTTTTCCCGGTAGCTGCTTTCGCGGCGTTGCTGGGCCTCGGCGAGAAGCTGGTCGACCTTGCTGGTGGGTTTGGCAGGGGTGGACATGGTGGTGGCTCGGTTTCTTGTGGGCAGGCCTCCAGCATATGCCGGGAACGGCGCCGGCTGTAGGGGGGAAGCGGCGCGCGCGAGCGAAAAGTTCGGTGTATGCGGCGGGTCTTATCGCGGACGGAGTCCGCTCCTACGGGGAGGGGGAAACCCATCCTACGAAGCTGCTGCTC
>NZ_JARJLT010000220.1 GCF_029335315.1 Pseudomonas citronellolis | reverse complement strand
GTTGTCCCAGCTGGGCAGCTTGAACACCCAGAAGGAGCCGCCCTGGGCCACCGGGCGGGTCAGGTCGGCCATGTCGCCGCCCCACAGCGGCACGGCGCCGCCGTAGCCGACGGTCACGCCGATGTATTGCTCGCCGTCCTGTTCCCAGGTGATGGGCGGCGAGACGATGCCGCTGCCGGTCTGGAACTTCCACAGTTCCTTGCCGTTCTTGGCGTCGAAGGCCTTGAGGAAGCCGTCGCCGGTGCCGGTGAACACCAGGTTGCCGGCGGTGGCCAGCACGCCGGCCCACAGCGGCAGGTGCTCCTTGTGTTCCCACACCACCTTGCCGCTGGTGGGGTCCATGGCGCGCAGGCTGCCGACGTGGTCGTCGTACATGCGCTTGATGCGGAAGCCCATGCCCAGGTAGGCGCTGCCCTTGGTGTAGTTGACCTCTTCGGTCCAGTAGTCCTCCTTCCAGTGGTTGGCCGGCACGTAGAACAGGCCGGTGTCCTGGCTGTAGGCCATGGGGTTCCAGTTCTTGCCGCCGAGGAACGGCGGCGAGACTTCCACCGGCTTGCCGTGCTTCTGCCCCGGTTCCGGCAGCGGCGGGCGCTGGCCTTCGCGTTCCACCGGGCGGCCGGTCTTCAGGTCGATGTGGCTGGCCCAGGTGATGTTGTCGACGAAGGGGAAGGCGTTCTGCAGCTTGCCGTCGTTGCGGTCCACCACGTAGAAGAAGCCGTTGCGGTCGGCGTGGGCGGTGGCCTTGACGATCTTGCCGTCCTTGGCCTTGTAGTCGAACAGCACCAGTTCGTTGTTGCCGGAGAAGTCCCAGGCGTCGTTCGGGGTGTGCTGGTAGAACCACTTCACTTCGCCGGTGCTCGGGTCCACGCCCACTTGCCCTGAGGTGTAGAGGCTGTCGTAGTCGTGCGGGTTGCCGCCCTTGGCGGTGCGCGCCCAGGTGTTCCATGGGCCGGGGTTGCCGGCGCCGACGATGAGGGTGTTGGTTTCGGCGTCGAAGCTGGCGCTCTGCCAGGGCGCGCCGCCGCCGTGGTTCCAGGCTTCGACCTTGCCGGTGGCGGAGCTGGGGTCGTCCGGCCAGGAGGGCGCCTTGACGTTGCCGGTGACGGTGCTGTCCTTGCCGTTCAGGCGGCCCATGTGGCCTTCGACGAAGGGCCGCATCCAGACTTCCTCCCCGGTGTCCGGGTCGCGGGCGAACAGGCGGCCGACCACGCCGAACTCGTCGCCGGAGCTGCCGTGGATGAGCAGCACCTTGCCGGTCTTGCCGTCCTTCACGATGGTCGGGGCGCCGGTCATGGTGTAGCCGGCGCCGTGGTCGGCGAATTTCTTCTTCCACACCACCTTGCCGGTGTTCTTGTTCAGCGCCACCACCGAGGCGTCGAGGGTGCCGAAGAAGATCTTGTCGCCGTAGATGGCGGCGCCGCGGTTGACCACGTCGCAGCACGGGCGGATGTCGTCGGGCAGGCGGTGGTTGTAGGTCCACAGGCGCTTGCCGGTCTTGGCGTCGAGGGCGAACAGCCGCGAGTAGGAGGCGGTGACGTAGATCACCCCGTCGCTGACGATGGCCTGGGATTCCTGGCCGCGCTGCTTCTCGTCGCCGAAGGAGTAGGACCAGGCCGGGGTCAGCTTGAACACGTTGTCGGCGTTCACCTGCTTGAGCGGGCTCCAGCGCTGGGCGTTGGTGCCCATGCCGTACTGCAGCACGTCGCTGGCGGTGGTGTGGTCGTTGGCGATGTCGTCCCAGGTCACGTCCTTGGCCTGCGCGGCGCCGCCGGCGCCCAGGGCGACGGCGAGGGCCAGGCCGTGCAGCGCCAGGCGCAGGGGGCGGGCAGGGGTGGCGGAAGCGGCGGGTGAGGTTGTTGTTGTCATCTTCGGGTTCCCGTTCATGGAGGGGCGGGCCGCTGCTCGGGCCGCGGCGGTTCCATGGTGGGAGCCGGGGGCGCCGGCGGATACGGAAAAGCTCCCGCGTCGGCCGGGACAAGTTCCCGCACCGGGCATGAATTGGGCTTGCTGCCGAAGGCCACGGCGTGGCCTCCCGGCGCCCTAGTACGAAGGGAGTAGGTGGGGGCATCCAAAGCAGCATTCGAGGCGGGGGCGCGGCTTCCTAACATGGGCAGCGAGGCGCCGCAGTGCGCCCGTGCCTTGCCCCGTCCCCACTGAGGAATGAAGTGATGAACAAGAAAAGCTCCCTGCGCGGCCTGTTGTTGCTGGCCGGCTTCAGCGTGTCGGCCCTGGCCCTGGCCCACGGCGACGTGACCCCGCAGGCGGTGGATACCAAGGGCCTCGACGCCCTGGGCAAGGAATGGCGCGACACCAACCCGTACCGCGCGCCCTACGCGAACAACAAGCTGGCGGTGGAGATCGGTTCCTCCGCGTACAACCAGAACTGCGCGCGCTGCCATGGCCTGGAGGCCAAGTCCGGCGGCATCGCCCCCGACCTGCGCAAGCTCGACCTGGGCGCCGAGGGTGACGAGTGGTTCAAGGAGCGGGTGATCAACGGCGCGGTGCGCGATGGCGCCGTGTACATGCCGAAGATGGCCGACTACATCAGCCAGGAAGGGCTGTGGGCGATTCGCAGCTACCTGGAAAGCGTCCACGTGGACGAGTGACGCCGCCATGCGCCTGCTCAGCCTGTTGTGCGGCCTGCTCCTGATGCTGGGGCAGGCCCAGGCCAAGGTCCGGCCGTATGAAGACATGGTCGCTTCCGGCGTGCTGCGGGTGGCGGTCTACCAGAACTTCCCGCCCTACAGCTTCATGCGGGACGGCCAGCCTCACGGCATTGACATCGACCTGGCCACGCGCCTGGCCCAGGGCCTGGGGCTGCGCACGGAGTTCCTCTGGGTGATCCCCGGCGAGCGCCTGGACGACGACCTGCGCAACTTCATCTGGAAGGGCCATTACCTGCGCCCGGGGGTGGTCGCCGACGTGATGCTGCGGGTGCCCTACGACCGCGACTACGCGAACAAGCGCAACGACGTCGGCGAGCTGGCCAACGACCAGGTGGTGATGTTCGGCCCCTACCAGCGCGAGCGCTGGCAGGTGGTCAACGACGCCCGCCGGCTGCCGCAGGTGGACACCATCGCGGCGTTCCGCGAGCACCGCATCGGCGTCGAGCTGGACAGCGTGCCGTCGTTCTACCTGACCTCGGTGCTCGGCGGCCAGCTCAGCGCCATGACCGTGCATTTCCCCAGCACCCAGGAAGCCTTCGACGCCCTGCGCGCCGGCAAGGTGGACGCGGTGATGGCGCTGCGCGGCGAGCTGGACTGGCTGCGCGCCCAGGCCCACGACGAGCAGTTGAAGAACGCCGAGAACACCTACCCCAACCTCGGCCAGCCGGACTGGGACATCGGCATGGCGGTGCACGAGAGCAATCGCCAACTCTCCAACGCCCTCGACGGCGAGCTGGAGGAGCTGGTGCGCAGCGGCGAGCTGGCCAAGCTCTACGCCGGCTACGGCGTGCGCTACGAGTTGCCGGGGCTGTACCAGGACGTGCAATAGCACAAGGAGGAGGGGATGCGCAGACGTAGCCTGCTGTTGGGCCTGTGTGGCCTGCCGTTGCTGGCCAGGGCGGTGGAGGGCGACCCGGTGCCCTCGGTGATGTGGGACTACCACCACAAGCGCCTGCTGGGCGGCGAGCCCTTCGTCTTCGACGCGCGGGTGAAGCTGGGCGTGCCGCCGTTCGCCGAGGACTCGCGGCAGGTGCCGGTGGAGGTGGACGCGCGGCAGCTGCCGGGGCGCTACGACCGGCTGGTGCTGTGGGCCGAGCTGAACCCCATCCCGCATGTGCTCACGCTCTATCCCGGCGAAGGCCTGGAGGCGCTGCTGGCGGTGCGCATCCGCATCGAGCAGGCCACCGCCATCCGCGCCGCGCTGCGCGGCGAGGACGGCGTGTGGCACGTGGGCTCGGCCTGGGTCGACGCCGCCGGCGGCGGCTGCACCGCGCCCAGCGTGGTGCGCGCCCAGGCCGGCTGGGAGCAGCGCCTGGGCCAGGTGCGCGGCGGCGCCTTCTCGCGCGGGCCGAACACCCGCCTGCGCCTGCAGGTGGAGCACCCGATGGACAACGGCCTGGTCGGCGGCATCCCCGAGTTCTACCTCGACCACGCCGAGCTGCGCACGCCCGAAGGCGAGGTGCTGGCGCGCCTGGACCTGTTCCCGGCGGTGAGCGAGAACCCCAGCTTCAGCTTCGAACTGCGCGGCCATCCGCACGCGAAGCTGTTCCTCCATGACAACAACGGCAACGAATTCGAGGCCGCCCTCTGAGCGCCGGCCGGCCCGCCCGCGAGGTGCCCATGCGTTACCTGCTGACCTTCCTGCTGCTGCTCTGCACCCAGGTCTTCGCCGACCTGGAATACCACCTGCAACCCCGGCAGATCGCCGCTGGCACCTGGCTGGTGGAAGGCAGCACCGACAACTTCGCCAAGGACAACGGCGGCAACATCGTCAACGTGGCTTTCATCGACACCGGCGACGGCGTCCTGGTGATCGACACCGGCCCCTCGCGGCGCTACGGCGAGGCGCTGCGCGCGGTGATCCAGCAGACCACCGGCAAGCCGGTGAAGCAGGTGCTGCTGACCCACCATCACCCCGACCACGTGCTGGGCAACCAGGCCTTCACCGACGTGCCGATCGGCGCGCTGGCCGGCACCGGCAAGCTACTGAAAGAGCAGGGCAACGCCATGGCGGAGAACATGTACCGCCTGGTCGGCGACTGGATGCGCGGCACCGAGGTGGTGCTGCCGACGCAGATGGTGGAACCGGGCGAGCTGCAGGTCGGCACGCACCGCTTCCGCCTGCTCGGCCTGCGCGGCCACACCGGGGCGGACCTGGCGATACTCGACGAAACCACCGGCGTGCTGTTCGCCGGCGACCTGGTGTTCTACGAGCGCGCCCTGACCACCCCGAACAGCCCCGGCCTGGACGTGTGGCTGGCGGACCTGGACACCCTGCAGGCGCTGCCCTGGAAGCTGATCGTGCCCGGCCACGGCCCCATCGCCACTGACGCCAGGCCCTTCGCCCAGATGCGCGATTACCTGGGCTGGCTCGACGGCGTGATGCGCGAAGGCACCCGCGAAGGCGCGGACATGAACGACCTGCTGCGCACCCCCATCCCCGCACGCTTCGCCGGCATCAGCCTGACCCGCTACGAGCTGATCCGCAGCGTCACCCACCTGTACCCGCGCTACGAACAGCGGGCGCTGCCGCGTATCGACCACCCGGACGAATGACCCACCACGGGGTATGCGTTCGTGCGTAGGGCGAATAACCGTTCGCGGTTATCCGCCGCTGGTCCGTGCGTCGTGGTTTGCATGGGCGCCGGCATTCATGTCCCTTGCGGCGGATAACGCTTCGCGTTATTCGCCCTACGTCATTGGTGATCCCCCTGTAGGAGCGCATTCCTGTCCTTCGCGTTATCCGCCCCGCGCACCGGGTTTGCTCGCGTAGGGCGAATAACCGTTCGCGGTTATCCGCCGTTGGCCCGTGCGTCGCGGTTTGTATGGGCACCGGCATTCATGTCCCTTGCGGCGGATAACGCTTCGCGTTATTCGCCCTACGTCATTGGTGATCCGGGCGCGCCATGCGCGCGATTCACGGGTATTGCTACCAAGGGAGTAGGGAATTCGGTAAAGCGGTCAATTGTTGGCCCCGCGCGGCGGGCCAAGAATCTGCGGCAGACCGGGAAAACTTCCCGGGTACAACAACAATTCCGCAGAGGTCGCCGCCATGAGACATGCAGGTCCCACCCCTTCCTTCGCGCGCAGCGCGCTCTTCGCCGCGCTGGCCCTGGCCAGCCTGGGCGCCAGCGCCGGGGTCACCGATCAGGACATCACCGACAGCGCCAAACGCACCGACCAGATCGTGGTCAACGGCATCAACCAGCAGGGCCAGCGCTTCAGCCCGCTGAAGATCCTCAACAGCAGCAACGTGAAGGAACTGCGCCCGGTGTGGGCGCTGTCGTTCGGCGGCGAGAAGCAGCGCGGCCAGCAGGCCCAGCCGCTGATCAAGGACGGCGTGATGTACGTGACCGCCTCCTACTCGCGGGTGTTCGCCGTGGACGCGCGCACCGGCCGCAAGCTGTGGCAGTACGACGCGCGCCTGCCCGACGGCATCATGCCCTGTTGCGACGTGATCAACCGTGGCGTGGCCCTGTACGGCGACCTGGTGATCTTCGGCACCCTCGACGCCAAGCTGGTGGCGCTGAACAAGGACACCGGCAAGGTGGTGTGGAAGAAGACCGTGGCCGACTACAAGGCCGGCTACTCGATTTCCGCCGCGCCGCTGATCGCCAAGGGCAAGCTGATCACCGGGGTGGCCGGCGGCGAGTTCGGCGTGGTCGGCAAGATCGAGGCCTACGACCCCAGCAACGGCGACCTGCTGTGGAGCCGGCCGACCGTCGAAGGCCACATGGGCTACGTGTACAAGGACGGCAAGGCCATCGAGAACGGCATCTCCGGCGGCGAAGCCGGCAAGACCTGGCCGGGCGACCTGTGGAAGACCGGCGGCGCCGCGCCCTGGCTGGGCGGCTACTACGATCCGAGCACCGACTCGCTGTTCATCGGCACCGGCAACCCGTCGCCGTGGAACTCGCACCTGCGCCCCGGCGACAACCTGTTCTCCTCCTCGCGCCTGGCGCTGAACCCGGAGGACGGCTCGATCAAGTGGCACTTCCAGACCACCCCGCACGACGGCTGGGACTTCGACGGCGTGAACGAGCTGGTGTCGTTCGACTACAAGGACGCCGGCAAGACCGTGAAGGCCGCCGCCACCGCCGACCGCAACGGCTTCTTCTACGTGCTGGACCGCACCAACGGCAAGTTCATCCGCGGCTTCCCCTTCGTCGACAAGGTCACCTGGGCCAAGGGCCTGGACAAGGACGGCCGGCCGATCTACGACGACGCCCACCGCCCCGGCGCGCCCGCCGAAGGCGCCAAGGGCACCTCGGTGTTCGTCGCGCCGTCGTTCCTCGGCGGCAAGAACTGGATGCCCATGGCCTACAGCCAGGACACCGGCCTGTTCTACGTACCCTCCAACGAGTGGGGCATGGACATGTGGAACGAGGGCGTCACCTACAAGAAGGGCGCGGCCTACCTGGGCGCCGGCTTCACCATCAAGCCGCTGAACGAGAAATACATCGGCGTGCTGCGCGCCATCGACCCGAAGACCGGCAAGCAGGTCTGGCGCTACGAGAACTACGCGCCGCTGTGGGGCGGCGTGCTGGCCACCCACGGCAACCTGGTGTTCACCGGCAACCCCGAGGGCTACCTGATGGCCTTCGACGCCAAGACCGGCAAGAAGCTCTACGAGTTCAACACCGGCTCGGGCGTGATCGCCTCGCCGATCACCTGGGAAATGGACGGCGAGCAGTACGTCACCGTGCTCTCCGGCTGGGGCGGCGCGGTGCCGCTGTGGGGCGGCGAGGTGGCCAAGCGCATCAAGGACCTGGACCAGGGCGGCATGATCTGGACCTTCAAGCTGCCGAAGGACCTGGTGAGCAAGCGCTGAGTCGACTGGCGCGGGGCAGGGGGCCGGCTTATGCCGGCCTTTTGCTTTTGCCGCTCCAGGCCCGTAGGGCGAATAACCGTTCGCGGTTATCCGCCGTTGGCCTGTGCGTCGTGGTTTGCATGGGCACCGCATTCATGTCCTTTGCGGCGGATAACGCTTCGCGTTATCCCCCTACGATCTGGCGCGCGAGCGCCAGCCCCACCCGCTCTACTACCAAATGAGTAAGCCCCCACGCCCATGGGCGCATTCCGGCCGGCGCGGCGCGCTGCCTAAGATCGCTGCAAGGCCCGGGCTTGGTGCGCCGGGACGCCACAGGAGAGCTTCGCCATGATCTACGCCCCACCCGGAACCCCCGGCGCCGTCGTCACCCTCAAGCCGCGCTACGGCAACTACATCGGCGGTGAGTTCGTGCCGCCGGTGCTCGGCCAGTACTTCACCAACACCTCGCCGGTGAACGGCCAGGTGATCGCCGAATTCCCCCGTTCCACCGCCGAGGACGTGGAGCGCGCGCTGGACGCCGCCCACGCCGTGGCCGAGCGCTGGGGCCGCACCTCGGTGCAGGAGCGCTCGCTGGTGCTGCTGAAGATCGCCGACCGCATCGAGCAGAACCTCGAACGCCTGGCCGTGGCCGAGACCTGGGACAACGGCAAGGCCGTGCGCGAGACGCTCAACGCCGACGTGCCCCTGGCCGCCGACCACTTCCGCTACTTCGCCGGCTGCATCCGCGCCCAGGAAGGCGGCGCCGCCGAGATCAACGACAGCACCGTGGCCTATCACATCCACGAGCCGCTGGGCGTGGTCGGGCAGATCATCCCGTGGAACTTCCCGCTGCTGATGGCCGCCTGGAAACTCGCGCCGGCCCTGGCCGCCGGCAACTGCGTGGTGCTCAAGCCGGCCGAGCAGACCCCGCTGTCGATCATGCTGCTGGCCGAGATCATCAACGACCTGCTGCCGCCGGGCGTGCTGAACATCGTCCAGGGCTTCGGCAAGGAAGCCGGGCAGGCGCTGGCCACCAGCAAGCGCATCGCCAAGATCGCCTTCACCGGCTCCACCCCGGTGGGCTCGCACATCCTCCATTGCGCGGCGGAGAACATCATCCCGTCCACCGTGGAGCTGGGCGGCAAGAGCCCGAACGTGTTCTTCGACGACATCATGCGCGCCGAGCCGAGCTTCATCGAGAAGGCCGCCGAAGGCCTGGTGCTGGCCTTCTTCAACCAGGGCGAGGTGTGCACCTGCCCGTCGCGCGCGCTGGTGCAGGAGTCGATCTTCGAGCCGTTCATGGTCGAGGTGCAGAAGAAGATCGCCCAGATCAAGCGCGGCAACCCGCTGGACACCGAGACCATGGTCGGCGCCCAGGCCTCGCAGCAGCAGTACGAGAAAATCCTCTCGTACCTCGACATCGCCCAGGGCGAGGGCGCCCAGCTGCTCGCCGGCGGGCAGAGCGAGCGCCTGTCCGGCGACCTCGCCAGCGGCTACTACATCCAGCCCACGCTGCTGAAGGGCCACAACGGCATGCGCGTGTTCCAGGAGGAAATCTTCGGCCCGGTGGTGGGCGTCACCACCTTCAAGGACGAGGCCGAGGCCCTGGCGATTGCCAACGACACCGAGTTCGGCCTCGGCGCCGGCGTGTGGACCCGCGACATCAACCGCGCCTGGCGCATGGGCCGGGGCATCAAGGCCGGCCGCGTGTGGACCAACTGCTACCACCTGTACCCGGCGCACGCCGCCTTCGGTGGCTACAAGAAATCCGGCGTGGGCCGCGAGACCCACAAGATGATGCTCGACCACTACCAGCAGACCAAGAACCTGCTGGTGAGCTACGACGTCAACCCGCTGGGCTTCTTCTGAGGCAAGGGGCCGAACCGCGCCTGCGTCCCCATCCGCAGGCGCGGCTCCGCCCGGCACGGCCCGGCGCTCCACCGGGCCAGGCTTTCTTCGATGCGCCTGCGGGCGACCTGCGCACCATTCCCGCTTCCGGGTGCGTGGGACTGTCGAGCGCGGCTTAGGCCGCGTTTTTTGTTTTTGTGGGGGCTCTTTTGGGGGAAGGGTGTCTCGCGGTTGCTGTGCTGCACACGTCGAGGCCGCTCCCTCTCCCTAACCCTCGGCTACGCGCCCCGCCCTGAAGGGAGAGGGGACCGTTCGGAGTGCGTTGATGTTTACGTGTTAGTCGGCTTGTACCGAGTCGCCGGCTGAAACCATTCCTTCTC
>NZ_JARJLT010000021.1 GCF_029335315.1 Pseudomonas citronellolis | reverse complement strand
GCCTTGGCCGCGTAGAGCGCCTGGTCGGCGCGTTCCAGCAAGGCCGCCAGGCTCTCGCCGGGGCGGTACTCGGCGACCCCGAAGCTGGCGGTCTTGCGGCCGGCGCAGTCGAAGGCGAAGGCGTTGATGCGCCGCTGCAGCAGCAGCGCCGCCGCGCGCGCATGCTCGACGTCGGTGCCCGGCAGCACCACGAGGAATTCCTCGCCGCCGCGCCGTCCTACCCTGTCCATCACCCGCACGTGCTCGCGCAGCAAGCCGGCGAACTGCACCAGCACGCGGTCGCCGACGGCGTGGCCGTAGGTGTCGTTGACGCTCTTGAAGTGGTCGATGTCCACCGCCACCACCGCGAACGGCGAGCCGTAGCGGGCCGAGCGGGCGATCTCGTCGGCGAGGAACTGGTCGATGCGCGAGCGGTTCCACAGGCCGGTCAGGCTGTCCACGCTGGCGGTCAGGGCCAGGCGGCTCTGTTGCAGGTACATGCTCTTGTGCGCCATCTCCAGGGTGACGGCGCACAGCAGGCCGAAGGAAAACGACGCCAGGACCCAGATGAAATGCAGGCGCTGCGCGCCGGGCTGCAGGGCCTCGCCCAGGGTCACCGCGAGCAGCAGCGCCAGCGACGCGCAGGCGGTGGGCATGGCCTGGCGCACGGTGAGCCCGGAGACGGCGAAGGTCCAGGTGAGGTTCAGGTAGATTTCCGGCACGAAGTAGGCGAAGTCGTCGTGCCCGGCGTTGAAGTACAGGTTCGCCGCCACGGCGCCGACCGGCGCGGTGCGCAGCAGCGCCAGCATCGGCAACTGCCAGGCGCTGGAGTAACTCATCAGGGCGACACCCAGCAGCGCGGCGGGCACCACCAGACCATGGGCGACCAGGCGCAGGCCCTGCTGGCTGGCCGCGACATTCTGCTCGATGGCGGCATAGATGACGTACAGCACCAGCGTCAGGAAGGCGACATAGCGGATCTGCGGCACCTTCGCGCGCCGGTACCAGGCGGCGAACTCGTCGCGGATCGACGGCGGCACGCCATGGAGCAGGTCCAGCGAGCGGCGCAGGGCGAGAAGGTATGACAAAGGCCACCTGTCAGAATGACATCATCGCGCCGAAGCATACGATGCCGCCGCGGCGGGAGAAACAGGGCGGCGTCGGCCAAACGCACCGCCCGTCCCCGCGCCTGCACGAATCTTCCAGACGTCGCGCGCCGGCGCGGTATCCTGAACGACTCGCGACGGGCGGAGGCGCGGCATGCACCACGACAACTGGATCGATCTCGCGCAGGACGCCGACACCGGCATCGAGACCCTGCGCGCGCATTTCAAGGGCCACGCCTACGACCCGCACTGGCACGACAGCTACCTGATCGGCTTCACCGAGACCGGCGTGCAGCAATTCCGCTGCCGCCAGGCGCGCAATGTCAGCACGCCGGGCAAGGTGTTCTTCCTCGAACCCGGCGATATTCACGACGGCGACGCGCCCACCGCCGGCGGCTTCACCTACCGCATGCTGTATCTCGACCCGCAGTGGCTGGAGCGCGAGATCGGCGCGCTGTTCGAAGAAGCCCCGGCGAACTGCCTGCCGAGCGTGCCCGAGGTGCTCTTCGACGACCCGCGCATGGCCGCCGCCATCGACGCCGCCTTCCAGGCCGTGCACGGCCGCGAGCTGCGCATCGTGCGCCAGGCCGCCCTCGACGCGTTGCTCGGCGGCCTCACCCGGCGCCTGCAGTGGCGCCGGCGGATCGACGCCGACCCGCGCCTGCCGCTGGTGGCGCTGCGCGCGCGGGACTACCTGCACGCCAACCTGGCCGCCGACATCGACCTCGACGACCTGGCCCGCGCCGCCGGTTGCGACCGCTTCCGCCTGACCCGCGCGTTCAAGGAAGCCTTCGGCCTGCCGCCGCACGCCTACCTGGTGCAGCTGCGCCTGGCCCGCGCCCGCCAGCTGCTGGCGCGCGGCCTGGCCCCGGCGCTGGTGGCCGCCGACCTCGGCTTCGCCGACCAGAGCCACCTGGGCCGCTGGTTCCGCCGCGCCTACGGGGTGACCCCGGCCTACTACCGCGGGCGCTGCCAGGCCGCGAGCTGAGCCTCAGCGGCCCAGCACGCGGCGCAGGCGGGTGGCGACGAAGCCGGCCGACCAGGCGGGCTTCTCGGCATCGGGCAGCACCGGGTTGGACGGCGCCGGCAGGCTCACCGGCTGCGCCTTGGGCTGCGGGCTGGCGCCCAGGTAGTTGCCATGGCCGTAGTTCCAGGCGTCGGGAATCTGCCAGGCCGAACCGAGGTTGGCCGGGCGCCGGCCGCTCGGGCCGTAGCGCCCCAGCGCGCCGCGCCAGTAGGGGTGGCCTTCGCTGATGATGCCGGCGAGCGGGTTGCCCAGGGGGAAGGCCCACTTCAGCACGTCATCCTCCAGCGAGGCCAGCAGCGAGATGTCCCTGAGCTTCGCCACGCTGTCCGCGTACTGCGTGGCCAGGCAGTCGTCGTCGATGGCGCCGGCCATCACCACCGCCTGGTTCACCGGCACCCCGGCGTCGGTCAGGCGCCGCACGGTCTCCAGCAGCACCCGCGCGCCCAGGCTGTGGGAGCTGAACGACAGGCTGAGGGCGGCGCCGAAGTTGCTCCGCACGAAACTCGCCAGCAGCGCCGCGCTGTCGGTCGCCTCGCGGTCCTCCACCGGGTAGTCGAGCACCGGTACCCAGCGCGAATCGCCGGGCCAGAGCACGCCGACGAACAGGTAGTTGTCCGGCAGCTGCAGCAGCGCCTCCCAGGCCGAGAGCTTGGCGATGCCGTCGGCGCGGTCGACGTTGAAGCCGTGGGTGGCCAGCAGCAGGTCGCGGCCGCGCACCTGGTCGAGGAAGCCGTCCAGGTACGGGTAGTGCCCGCCGCCCTGGCGCAGGGTGACGTGCGAGGCCACGCCACCGCCGACCGGGTTGGCGCGCAGATCGAGAAACCAGGTCATGGCGCCTCCTAGCGACGCATCGACTGGAACACCTTGGCGGTAGCCGCCAGGGCGGTGGTGAGGTCCTTGGCGATGGGCGCCACCGGGGTCGCCGCCAGGCCGACCAGCAACGCCACCTGATAGGAGTGGAAAGCGTCCGGATAGCTTGCCTGGCCAATCAGCGCCAGCGCCACCGACACCACCATCGACAGGCCCTTGGCGTAGTTGCGGTAGGCCTGGTCGGCGCGCTGGTAGCCCTGGTCGAGCTGTGCGGTGAGCATCAGGTCGAAGCGGCCCCAGACGTCGTTCTCTTCGTCGGTCATGGCCCCGCCGCTGGCGATCTTGTTCGCCACGCGGGTCAGCACCGGGGCGTCGACCTGGGTGCGCTCGGCGCACAGCGCCGCGTTGGCCGGGGTCAGGCGCAGCTTGAGCAGGGACTTGGCGATGGCCTTCTGGTCGTTCAGGGCGGTGCCGTTGAGCCAGTTGGCGCGCAGGGTCGCGCGGATCTGCGGCCAGCCCAGGGGGAGCTGCTCCGAACGATGCTCGACGCCGTCGAAATAACCTTCGAGGACCCGCTCGATATGCCCGAAGCCGGCGTTGGAAATACCGCCGCCGACGGCCTTGGTGGCGTCCACCAGGGCGAAGGAAGCGGCGCCCAGGCCGCCCGCCGCGGTCACGCACTGGGTCAGGGTTTCGATGAGGGTGGCCATGCTGTCGTTCTCCTTGTGCAGCGTCGAGGGGGCGCCAGGTGCGCGCTAGCTGAGGCTAGGCCTGGCCCGTGGTGCCATCAAATTGCCTTTTCATATAGCAATACGCCACTACATCAGCCGAACCGAACCGGCGCCTGCTCAAAGCTTCCAGACCGCGCCGCGCGCGCCGGTCACGCTCAGCGCTCCCCACTCGCGGAGTCCGCTTCCATGATCCACGCGCTGCAGCAATGGCTGCCCTTCCTGTTGTTCGCCTTCGTCGCCGCCATCACCCCGGGGCCGACCAACCTGCTGATCTTCAGCAACGGCGCCCGCCACGGCTGGGGCGCGGCGCTGCCCATCGTCTTCGGCGGCTGCGTCGGCGCCGCCCTGCTGGTGCTGCTGGTCGGCAGCGGCCTGGGCGAGCTGCTTGCGCGCCTGCCGCAGGTGCAGTACCTGATGGCCGCCGCCGGGGTACTCTGGCTGACCTGGCTGGCCTGGAACATCTGGCACGACGAGCCCGCCGAACTGCGCGCCGCCCCGGTGCGCCGCGTCGGCCTGTGCGGCGCGGCGGGGCTGCAGCTGATCAACCCCAAGACCTGGATGATGGCCCTGGTGGTGGTCGGGGTGTACGCCGGCCACGGCGACGACCGCCTGGCCCGCGTGCAACTGCTGTCGCTGCTGTTCTTCCTGGTGTCCATCCCCTGCCTCGCGGCCTGGGCCGGGCTCGGGGTGGGCAGCGCCCGCCTGCTGCGTTCGCCGCGCGCGCTGCGCCGGCTCAACCGGGTGCTGGCGCTGCTCCTGCTGGCCTCGGCCTGGGCCGGGGTGCTGGCCTGAGTATCAGAAACGGTAGCGCAACAGGCGGCCGACGCGGCCCAGCTTCGGCCAACGCTGCATCAGGTCGACGAAACGCCGCGAAGCCCAGCTCATGCGCCGGCATTCCTCGGGCGTGTAGACCAGGTGCTCGTCCAGCAGCCGCAGCCCCGGCACCAGCGCCTCCAGGTCCGCCGGGTCGTCCAGCGCCCAGTGCGCCTGGGCGCCGCGTGCCAGCAGCGGCAGCATCAGGCGCAGCAGGCGGATACCGAAGTGGTTGTAGCCATCGAAGATCAGCTCGCCCCGGGGGAAGCGCGCCACCAGCGCGCGCAGCAGCCCGGTGACCTCGGACTCGCGCAGGTAGGGCACCAGGCCTTCGGCGACGATCAGCAACGGGCGACCGCCCGGCAGCGCGGCGAGCCAGGACGGGTCGCCCATGTCGCCCTCCAGCAGCGTGCAGCCGGCGCGCTCGGGGTAGACCCGGCGGCGCAGCGCGAGCACGTCCGGGAAATCCACGTCGAACCAGGCCACGCTGGCCGGCGGGTCGAGGCGGAACACCCGGCTGTCCAGCCCGCAGCCCAGGTGCAGCACGCAGGCGTCGGGGTGCGCGGCAAGGAATTCGGCGGCCCAGCGGTCGAGTTTCCAGGCGCGCAGGGCGATGCCCACCTGGCTGTTGCGGCCGAAGTGGAAGCGCGAGAAGTCGTGGTCCAGGCGTTGCAGCGCGGCGTAGGCGAAGTGGTCGCGCAGCAGCGAATCGGGCAGGCGGCTTTCCATCGCCTTGGCGTAGAAGGTGATCAGCAGGGTCTGCTTGACCCCGCCGAGCTGGACGCTGGGCATGGCGGACTCCCGGGGCGGACGGCGGCACCGCCCTCCCCGGCAAGCCTAGTTCAACGGACCTGGAGGTGCGCCCAGTCGGCGGCGTCGATCTCGCCGGCCAGCTGCAGGCCGCCCCGGCCGTCGCTGAACAGCACCAGGGAGGTGGTGTAGTCGGGGGTGTCGAGGTTGTCCTGGCCGAGCGCCTTGGCCAACTGCTCCATGCACTCGCTGTGGGTCACCAGGATCAGGTTGCGGTGGCTGGCCTTGTGCTCCAGCACGTGATTGAGCAGGTCGCCCTTGCAGTCGGCCACCCAGGCCTCGCCCAGGGCGCCGCTGCCGAACATCAGGCTGGCGGTCTGGGTGGTGCGGGTCAGCGGGCTGGCGTAGATGTCGGCGTTGCCCAGGCCGAAATAGTCGCGGTAGTCGCGGCCCAGGGTGCTGGCGATCTCGCCGCCGCGCACGGTGATGCCGTCCTCCGCGCCCAGGCAGGGCGCGTCGGTGCGGTCGCAGCGTTCGGCATGACGCACCAGCATGACCACGTCGCCCTGGCTCCAGTGCTGCGCCAGGTCGGTCGAGCCCAGCAGCTGCGCCTCGCGCGCCGACGGGTAGCTGACCGCGCCGCACAGGCCCAGCACCAGCAGGCCGAGCAGCCCGCAGGCCATGGCCAGCACGCCATGCGATCGGGAAGGAAAGGCTCGCTCGTTTCGCCCGGCTTCAGGAGACTGCATCACTTCGCACTGGCCTCGCGCTCGATGGTTACGCTGGCAACCGGCGGGGCGCCGGATGCTGGACGGCATCCTGCGCAGGCGAACGTGAAAAGACCGCTACACGAATGTGATGAAATTGTTCAGAAGCGCCGGGCGCGGCTCCCGCCGACGAATTGCAGAGCCGCGCGCGCCGGCCGGGCGATCAGTCGCTGATGCCCTGGATGTCGTTGAAGGTGGAGAGCAGGGTGTTCAGCGCGTCCAGGCTGCGGTCCTTGTCCGGAGCCTTGGCGTGCAGTTCGCGGACCGCGCCGTCGACCGCCGCGTTGGCGGCCTTCCAGTCCTCCGGGCTCTTGCGCTTGAGCTCGGCGGCGGCGGCGCGCCATTTGGCCTGCAAGGCGTCGACCTTGGCCCGCGCGGTGGCGAAGTCATCGGCGCCGACGGCGTTCAGCGACTCCTCGGCCAACTGCCCGTATGGGCCGAGATCGCCCAGCGGGCCCTGCTGGTCGTCGGCTTCCAGGCCGCTGGGGGGCGCCGCGTCTTCCGCCCAGGCCTGGTTGTGTGCGACCGGAACAACAACTACCAGCAGCGCCGACAGCGCCGCCGTCCATACCGTCCGGGTGAAGACACTCATCGTCTCGCTCCTTAGCGTGGCCAATGTAGCTTCATGGAGTGTAAAGGCGCGGACGTCAAATTTGCAGTAGTTCGCCGTGGAGGCGCCGTGAAGCGCCCCCTGCTCAGGGGTGCAGGAACACAGGGCGGATACGCCGAGGCCCGTGCACGACGGCGGATAACGCCATAGGCGTTATGCGCCCTACGCAAGTCCCTGGGAAAATGCGGTTCAGGGGTGCAGGTAGTAGAGCTTGTTGACGATGCGCCAGCGGCCGTCGATCAGCAGCAGCGCCAGGTAGTCGCTGAAGCGCATGTCCAGGTAGTGGTCGAGGACCTTGACCGTGGCGCTGTCGCCGGTGACGTCCAGCGCCTGGATGTCCCAGAACGGCGGGCCGTCGCCCTCGACGCTGCCGGTGTCGAGGATGGCGCCGACGAAATCGTCGAGGCTCAGCCACTCCAGGGTGCCCTGGTAGTGGCCGATGATCTTGCTGTCGGGATGGAAGGCGCTGCGCAGGCGCGCCTCGTCGGCGAAGACCATGCCTTCCACATAGTCCCGGACCACGTCGCGAATGGCCGCCGTGGCGGCCTCCTGGCTGGTGTCGGCCATGTTCGTTGCTCCCTGATCCGGCCCCCGGCGGGCCGGGCATCAGGCAACGTTAGCAGCGCCCCGCGCGAGCGCCGGCGCAGCCGATGTGCGGCACGCCGGCGTCAGCGGTTGGTCTGCAGCCGGCGGCGCGCGACGTGGCGCTCGATGGCCAGGTCGATGAGGCGGCTGACCAGCTCGCTGTAGCTCATCCCGGCGGCCTGCCAGAGCTTGGGGTACATGCTGATGCGGGTGAACCCGGGCAGCGTGTTCAGCTCGTTGATCAGCACCTCGCCGGTGTCGGTGAGGAACACGTCGACCCGCGCCAGGCCGTAGCAGTCCAGGGCCTGGAAGGCTTCCACGGCGAGGCGGCGGATACGCTCGGCGGCCTCGGCGTCGATGGCCGCCGGCACCACCACCTGGGCGGCGTCCTCGTCGATGTACTTGCTGTCGTAGGAGTAGAAGCCGTCGCGCACCACGATCTCGCCGCAACCGCTGGCGATCGGGGCGTCGTTGCCGAGCACCGCGCACTCGATCTCGCGGCCGCGCACCGCCGCCTCCACCAGCACCTTGTCGTCGTAGGCCAGGGCCAGGCGCACGGCGGCGTCATAGCCCGCCTCGTCCTCGACCTTGCTGACGCCCACCGAGGAGCCCAGGTTGGCCGGCTTGACGAACAACGGCAGGCCCAGGCGCCGCTGCGCCTCGGCGAAGGGCGTGCGCGCGGCGTTGGCGCGGGTCAGGGTGACGAAGGGCGTCACCGCGATGCCGGCGTCGCGCAGCAGGCGCTTGCTGACGTCCTTGTCCATGCAGATGGCCGAGCCCAGCACGTCGGAGCCGACGAACGGAATGTCGGCCATGCGCAGCAGGCCCTGCAGGCAGCCGTCCTCGCCGAGGGTGCCGTGGACGATGGGGAAGATCACGTCGACATGCTCCAGCAGTTGCTGGCTGGAAGTTTCCACCAGCTGCCGCTCGGCCTTGCCGGGCACCACGGCCAGTTCGCGGTTGGAGCGGTTGAGGGCGATCAGCGCGGGGTTTTCCTGGTCGAGCAGGTAGTCGGAGGCGTCGTTGAGGTGCCAGCGGCCCTCCTTGTCGATGCCGATCAGCACCGGCTCGAAGCGCGAGCGGTCCAGCGCGTCGACGATATTCTTCGCCGACTGCAGCGACACCTCGTGCTCCGCCGAACGCCCACCGAAAATCACCCCAACACGCAGCTTGCCCATGACCGTCTCCGGAATATCGATGGGCGCTTCTTAGCATGCCGGCGGGGATTTTTACAGGCGCGCGGTCGGCGGGGCCTGACGGGTAGGAGCGAGCGCGGTAGCTCAGACCACCGCCAGGTGAGTCTTGCGCCTGGGCGGCGGGAAGGCCGCGTCGAGGCTCGCCAGGTCCGCCGCGTCCAGGCGCAGCTCCAGGGCCGCCGCGTTGTCACGCACATGGGCCGGCTCCACCGCCTTGGGAATCGCGATCACCCCGCCCTTCCCCGCCAGCCAGGCCAGGGCCACCCGCGCCGGGGTGGCGGCATGGCGCTCGGCCACCTCGCGCAGCGCCGGGTGGCGCAGCAGCTTGCCGCCCTGGCCCACCGGGCAGTAGGCCATCAGCGGCATGCGCTGTTCCTGGCACCAGGGCAGCAGGTCCCATTCCACGCCGCGCTCCTCCAGGCTGTACTGCACCTGGTTGCTGGCGCAGTGCAGCGGGCCCAGTTCGAGCATGTCGTCGAGGTCGAAGTTGGACACGCCCCAGCGGCGGATCTTGCCGTCCAGGCGCAGGCGCTCGAAGGCCTCGGCGGTTTCCTCCAGCGGGTACTGGCCGCGCCAGTGCAGCAGGTAGAGGTCCAGGCAGTCGGTGCCCAGGCGCTTCAGGCTGCGCTCGCAGGCGGTGCGCACGCCGCGCGAGCCGGCGTTGTGCGGGTACAGCTTGCTGACCAGGAAGACCCGCTCGCGCAGGCCGGCGATGGCCTCGCCGACCACCTCCTCGGCGCCGCCCTCGGCGTACATTTCCGCCGTGTCGATCAGCGTCAGGCCACGCTCCACGCCTTCGCGCAGGGCCGCCACTTCGCGCTTGCGCTCGCGCCTGTCCTCGCCCATCCGCCAGGTGCCCTGGCCGATCGCCGGGACCTTGCCGCCATCGGCGAATACCACTTCGTTCATGCCTAGCTCCTCTTGTTCAATGCGGGGAGTCGATCAATGCCAGGGATCGTAGGTGCCGAAGCTCCACAGGTGACCCTCCGGGTCGCGGCAGGTGAAACCCTGGCCGCCGTAATCCTCGTCGCGGATGTCGATGACCATGGCCGCGCCGCCGTCCACCGCGCGGCGGTACATGGCCTCGGCGTCGGCCACCAGCAGGTACAGGCTCTGGGTGCAGCCGCCGACCTCCTCGGGGCGGCGCATCAGCCGGCCGTAGTCGTTGTCCACCGCCGAGCCGAGCATCAGCATGCCGCTGCCGTCGGGCAGGCACAGCTGGGCGTGGGCGACGCCGCCGTGGCCGTCGTCCACCACCAGTTGGCGGACGAAGCCGAAGGTGGCGCAGAGCCAATCGATGGCCGCCGGCGCGTCGCGGTAGCGCAGGCAGGGGATCAGGCGCGGGTGGCTGGCCATGGCGGTCTCCTTCGGGCGGGCTCGCACAGCATAGACCGCCCGCCGGCTACAGGCGCAGGCGCCAGCGGCCGTTGCGGGTCAGCTGCAGCACGCTCAGCGGCGCCGCGTCCACGGCGTTGAAGGCCGCCGGGTCGGCGCGCAGCACGTGCAACACGGCCGCACGCAGCAGCGCCGGGTGGCTGACGACGACGAAGTGACCGTCCGCGTCGAAGGCGTCCAGCCAGGCGCCCAGGCGCTGGCACAGTTCGACCTGCGACTCGCCGCCGTGGGGCGCGGCGGCCGGGTCGCCGAGCCAGGCGGCGAGGGCCTGCGGCGCCTCCGCCTGCAGCTGGTCCAGGTCGCGCCCGGTCCAGGCGCCATGGTCGCAATCGCGCAGCACCGGCAGCACCTCCAGCGGCGCGTCCCAGGCGGCGGCGGTCTGCCGGGTGCGCAGCTCCGGCGCGCAAAGCACCCGCGTCGGCGTCTTGAGGCGGGCGCGCAAGGCCGCCAGGGCGGCCTCCTGGCCGTCCTCCAGCGGTTCGTCGGCGCTGGCGAAACGGCCCCGGCGTTGGGCCGCGGTGCGGCCATGGCAGACCAGGCTCAGGCGGGTCGGCATCGGAATTCACTCCCATTTGCAGGCAGCGGGGTTTACACTGCCCCACGCTCTCGTAGCACGTTGTTACTTGGAAGGAAGCCGGTGGAAACCCGGCACGGTCGCGCCACTGTATTCGGTCCCCTGGGCCGTGAGTCAGACCCTTCCAGCCACCCTCGCCCTTCAACTCAGGACGCGCAATCCTAGGAGGTTTTCATGGCTCATACAGCCACCCAGGCCGATTCCGGCAATCTTTCGCTTCCCGTCATCCCGCTTTCCGAGCTGCTGCCCTGGGCCGTGTTCGGCGGCCTGCTGCTGCTCCTGGCGCTGTACTTCGTCGGCGCCGAGCAAGGCGCCACCTCGATGTTCAAGGGCATGTACGTGCACGAATTCGTCCACGACGGCCGCCACCTGCTGGGCTTCCCCTGCCACTGACCGGGGACCCCCGACATGACTGGAAAACTCCTGCTGCGCGGGATGCTCGTCGGCGTCCTGGCGGGCCTGCTCGCCTTCGGTTTCGCCCGCGTCTTCGGTGAACCCGAGGTCGACCGCGCGATCGCTTTCGAAGAACACGTCTCGGCCCTGCACGAGGCCGAGGAAGCCGCCGCCGGCGGCATGGCGGCCCACGACCACGAGGAAGAGCTGGTCAGCCGCGAGGTCCAGGCCAGCGTCGGCCTGCTCACCGGCGTGGTGGTCTACAGCGCCGCCATGGGCGGGCTGTTCGCGCTGGTCTTCGCCTACGCCCTGGGCCGCTCCGGCCGCCTCGGGCCGCGCGCCCTCGGCGCCCTGCTGGCGCTGGCCGCGTTCGTCGCGCTGTACCTGGTGCCGAGCCTGAAGTACCCGGCCAACCCGCCGTCGGTGGGCGACCCGGAAAGCATCCGCCGGCGCACCGCGCTGTTCTTCCTGATGATCGCGTTGTCGGTCGCCGCCGCGATCATCGCGGTGAAGCTGGCGCGCAACCTCATGGCCCGCCACGGCGCCTGGACCGGCGCGCTCGCCGGCGCCGGCCTGTACCTGCTGGTCTGCGCCATCGCCGCCGCGCTGTTCCCGGCGGTGCGCGAAGTGCCGGCGGACTTCCCGGCCGACCTGCTGTGGCAGTTCCGCCTGGTGTCGCTGGGCATCCAGGCGATCCTCTGGAGCACCGTCGGCCTGGTGT
>NZ_JARJLT010000219.1 GCF_029335315.1 Pseudomonas citronellolis | reverse complement strand
GCCGGGGGCGATTTCGCCCTTGTAGCGGGTCAGGATGAAGTTGCGCACTTCCGGCGAGTTGAGCGCCTTGGCGAGCTTCTGGATGCCCGGGTCCTGGATGTTGTCCGGACGCGCCACCAGGAACTCGATGTAGAGGTCCTTGCCCTTCTCGACGATCAGCGCGCTCTTGATGTCGATGCCGGCTTCCAGCGCGTAGTTGGCGAAGACGAAGGCCAGGTCGACCTGCTTCACCGAGCGCGCCAGCATGGCGCCTTCCAGCTCGCGGATTTTCAGGTGCTTGGGGTTCTCGGTGATGTCGCGCTCGGTGGACTGCGGGTTGCTCGGGTCCTTGAGCTTGATCAGCCCGGACTCGGCCAGCAGCACCAGGGCGCGGCCGGTGTTCACCGGGTCGTTGGGGATCGCCACGCTGGCGCCGTCGGGCAGCTCGGCGAGGCTCTTGTACTTGGTCGAGTAGGCGCCGAACGGCTCGATGTGCACGCCGACCACCGGCACCAGGTTGGTGTGGCGGGTCTTGTTGAAGTCATCGAGGAACGGGCGGTACTGGTAGTAGTTGGCGTCGAGGTTCTTCTTCGCCAGTTGCAGGTTGGGCTGGATGAAGTCGTTGAACACCTTCACTTCCAGGTCCACGCCTTGCTTGGCCAGGGCCGGTTTGACGAATTCGAGGATTTCCGCGTGCGGAACCGGGGTGGCGCCGACCACGAGATGCTCGTTGGCGTGGGCGTTGAGGGCGATGACGGCAGCCAGGGCGGCCAGGACTTTCTTCATTGCGATTGCTCCGATCAGTGGTGTTGGGGTTGGCCGTCGTGGGTGTGGACGTGGGGCCAGCGGCGACGTTTTCCCGGCCGCCGCGAGCGGGTCTTGGATTCAGCGCCGGGTGTAGTGGCGCACCAGGCGGTCGCCGCTCATCTGCAGGGCCTGCACCAGCAGGATCAGCAGCAGCACGGTGACCACCATGACGTCGGTCTGGAAACGCTGGTAGCCGAAGCGGATGGCCAGGTCGCCGAGACCGCCGCCGCCGACCACGCCGGCCATGGCCGTGTAGTCGACGAGGACGATGGCGGTCACCGTGACCGCCGCGATCAGGCCGGTACGGGCTTCCGGCAGCAGGGTGTGGAAGACGATCTGGCGGGTGCTCGCGCCCATGGCCTGCACCGCTTCCACCAGCCCGCGGTCGACCTCGCGCAGCGAGCTTTCCACCAGCCGCGCGAAGAACGGCGTGCAGCCCACCACCAGCGGCGGGATGGCCCCGCGCACGCCCAGCGAGGTGCCGGTGATCAGCTCGGTGGCCGGGATCAGCACGATCAGCAGGATGATGAAGGGCATCGAGCGCAGCACGTTGGCCACCACCGACAGCGTGCGGTACAGGCGCGGCGACGCGAGCAGCTGGCGCTGGCCGGTGAGGTACAGCAGCACGCCCAGCGGCAGCCCGAGCAGCACGGTGGCGCCGAGGGCGGCGCCGAGCATGCTCAGGGTGTCCACGCAGGCCTCGGCGATCTCGCTCCAGTCGACGTTGGCCAGCCATTCGTTCATCGCCGGGCCTCCTCGCGCAGGGTCGCCACCGGGTGCGGCGCGGCCAGCCGGTCGCCGGCGCCGAAGAGTTTCCGGCGCAGGGTGCCCTCGGCGTAGTCGCGCTTGAACAGGCCACGCGCCTGCAGTTCCGGCACCAGCAGGTCGACCACCGCCTCGAAGGTTTCCGGCATCACCACGCCGGCCAGGTTGAAGCCGTCGACACCGGTTTCTTCCACCCACTCCTGCAGCTGGTCGGCCACGGTCTGGGGCGAGCCCACCAGCACCGGGCCGTCGCCGCCGATGGCGCAGTAGTCGGCGATCTCGGCGGTGGTCCAGGTGCGCGTCGGGTCGGCGCGGGTGAAGGCTTCCACCGCCGACTGGATGGCGTCGCTGGAGACCTCGCGCAGCACCTGGTCGGGGGCGTATTCGGCGAAGTCGATGCCGGTCCAGCCGGACATCAGGGTCAGCGCGCCGGTGGCGCTGGCGTATTCGCGGTACTCGGCCAGGCGCGCCAGGGCCTCGGCGTCGGTCGGCGCGACTATCACCGTGAGCTGTTCGAACACCACCACCGCCGCCGGGTCGCGGCCGGCGTCACGCACGGCCTGGCGCAACTCGGCGACCTGTTTCTTGAGCACCGCCTTGCTCGGCGCGGCGACGAACACGCACTCGGCGTTGGCCGCGGCGAAGGCCCGGCCACGGCTGGAGGCGCCGGCCTGGTAAAGCACCGGGGTGCGCTGCGGCGACGGCTCGCAGAGGTGGAAGCCGGGCACCTGGAAGTATTCACCCTGGTGCTGGATGCCATGCACCCTGGACGGTTCGGCGTAGACGCCGCGCTCGCGGTCGGCGACCACGGCGTCGTCGTCCCAGCTGGTCTCCCACAGCTTGTAGCAGACCTGCAGGTACTCCTCGGCCAGGGCGTAGCGCTGGTCGTGGGACAGCTGGCGCTGCTGGCCGAGGTTGCGCGCGCCGCTGGACAGGTACGAGGTGACGATGTTCCAGCCGGCGCGGCCGCCGGTCAGATGGTCGAGGGTGGACATGCGCCGGGCGAACGGGAACGGGTGCTCGAAGGACACCGAGGCGGTCACCCCGAAGCCCAGGTGGCGGGTGGCCGCGGCCATCGCCGGCACCAGTTGCAGCGGGTCGTTCACCGGCACCTGGGCGCCGGTGCTCAGCGCGGCGTCGGCGTTGCCGCCGTAGACGTCATACACGCCCAGCACGTCGGCGATGAACAGCCCGTCGAGCTTGCCGCGCTCCAGGGTCTTGGCCAGCTCGATCCAGTAGTGGATGTCGGTGTAGCGCCGCGCCTGGTCGCGCGGGTGGCGCCAGAGGCCGGGCGACAGGTGCCCGACGGTGTTCATGGCGAAGGCGTTGAGACGAATCTGCTTGCTCATCGCGCGCCCTCAGTTCCAGTCGTGGCGCGGTGGGCGCTTGTCGTTGAGCAGCCAGTTGCCGACCAGGTGGTACTTCCAGCGCACCGGGTCGTGCAGGGTGTGCACGCGGGCGTTGCGCCAGTGGCGGTCGAGGTTGTGCTTGCGCAGGGTGGAGCGGGTGCCGCCGAGTTCGAACAGCTTGTTCGACGCCTCGATGGCGATTTCGGTGGTCAGCACCTTGGCGCGGGCCACGGCCAGGGAGGCGGCGGCCACCTTGTCCTCGTCCGGCGCCGCCTTGCCGGCGTCGAGCACATGGCCGGCGCGTTCCAGCAGAGCCTCGGCGGCCTCCAGGCGGATGTCCAGGGCGCCGACCTGGATGATCGTCAGCGGGTCTTCGCTGGCCTTTTCCACCCCGGCGTCGATCCACGGGCGGGCCTGTTCGCGGACGAAGGCGATGGTGTCGCGCAGCGCGGCGCGGGCGATGCCGGCGTCGATGGCGGCGGTGGTGATCTGCGCGAAGGGCCCGGCCAGGGTCGGGCTCTCGTAGGAGCGGTAGCTGGGGAACAGGTGGAAGGCCGGCACGCGCAGGCCTTCGAGCAGCACGCTGCCGCTGGAGGTGGTGCGCTGGCCGATGCTGTCCCAGTCGTCGATCACCGCCAGGCCGGCGCTTTCGCGCGGGACGAAGGCCAGCTGCGCGCGGTCCTGCTCGTCCAGCGCCAGCACGCCCAGCCAGTGCGCGTAGAGCGAGCCGGTGCAGTAGCCCTTGCGGCCGTCGATGCGGTAGCCGTCGCCGTCGGCGACCAGGCGGGTGCGGATGTCCTGGACGTTCTTGCCGCCGGTTTCCGACAGCGCGTTGGCGAAGCGGTGGCCTTCCAGCACCAGGCCGAAGAAGTAGCGCTTCTGTTCCTCGGTGCCTTGCAGGCGGACGTCTTCCAGCAGGCAGTAGTGGTTCTGCGGAATCTGCCCCAGCGACGGGTCGGCCGCCGAGACGATGGCAATGACCTGGGCCAGGGTGGCGTGGGACACCTCGGCGCCACCGTACGCGCGCGGCACCGTGATGCCCCACAGGCCGCTGTTGGAGTAGGCGTCGACGATCTCCACCGGCACCCGGCGGTCGAGGTCGCGCTCGGCGGCGCCGGCGAGCAGCAGCGCGGCGACCTCATGGGCGACGCGGAGGGCCTCGGCGTCGTCGCGGATCACGCGGGCGGCGGGGCGGTTGATCGGGTAGGCAGCTGAAACGGACATGGTCTTCCTCGTGATGAACGCTGGCCCCACGGGGGCCCTGTCCTGACTGAGCACAATCCATGCCTGAATTTTTTCACTTATAAATCAAATAATTACGATTACAGGAAGGTGAATGAGTGGCTGGCCGGACACTGTTTGTTGAAGCACTGTCCGCCAGCCAACAGTTGCTGCTCAGGCAACAGCCAGGGCGACGGAAAGACATCGCCGCGCCCTGCAAGCGCCAAAGTGCCGACTAGACTTGTCAGTCCCGGTCGCGCAGAACAACAAGGAGTCGACCATGCGTACCTTCCTCGCCCTGCTGCTGGCGGCCGGCCTGACCGGCTGCGCGGCCGACCTCAAGCGCGACGATTCGCTGTCGCCCATCAGCACCTACGCCGACACCAAGAACCGCTTGCTGGTGAATTTCCAGGGCGACAGCAGCGTGACCACGAGCCCGGCCTGGACGCGCCTGACCGGCGCCTGGCGGCGCGTGCTGCAGGAGGACGCGGCCTCGGCGGACTACCAGTTGGGCGAACAGGCGGGCAGCGTGCAGACCACCGCGCTGCCGGCGACGCTGCTGGTGGTGGAAGTCGACCGCCTGCACCAGAAGGCCGGCGGCGACGGCCTGGGCGACGGCAGCCTGCGCGTCAACGTGCGCTTCACCGACGGCCCCAGCGGCCGCCTGATGGGCTCGCGGCGCTACGAGACCGACGCCAGCGAGGCACAGTCACTGGACAGCCAGATCCAGGAAATCTCCAAGGAAATCATCACCGAGGTCCAGGCCGCCCAGCGTATCGCCAAGCGCGATCCGCTGCCCGCCGCGCCGGCGCCCAGCAGCGCGCCGGCCAGCGAACCGGTGCCCGCCGCTCCGGCGCCGGCGCCCGGCCAGTCGGTGGCCGGCACCGTGGCCGCGGCCAAGCCGGTGGTGGCGGTGGAAACCCGTGAGCACCAGTTGCAGCGCCTGCAACAGAGCAACCTGCCGTTCGACCAGTACCAGAACGAATACCGGCGCATCAACGCGCAGTGAGGGACGCCGCTCAGTCGTCGTGCAGGTGGGCGTCGGAGTCTTCGTCGTCCCAGCCGTCGTCGTCTTCCGGCTCGTCGCGCAGGCCGGCGGCGTCGTGCTCGACGTCATCCGGCGCGTCGTCGTCCCACTCGTGGTCGAGCAGGTGTTCGTGCTCCGGCTCGGGGAGGTCGATGTCGTCGTCGTGCATGGCGGTCTCGGCGGGCGGGGTGCGGCGGTAGCCTCAATGCTACGTCCTCGGCGCGACCAGGCAAAGACGCGTCGGTCGCGGGCGGGCAGCCTGCGCCGGCACAGGCTATAAGTCAAAGACAGCAGCATGAGGTTTTCCTATGGGGGCGATGGTCTTTCCGGCGTTGTGCGCCCGCCTCCGCTTGCCGATCCTGTGGCCATCCCGGGGCGCAGCCCCCCGCACATCAGTAGAAGGACAGAGAGCATGAAGACCGTCGCGCAGATCCTCCACGGCAAGGCGAGCCAGCAGGTGCACACCATCGGCCCGCATGAAATGGTGCTCGACGCCCTGCGGGTGATGGCGGCGAAGAACGTCGGCGCGCTGCCGGTGGTGGACGGCGGCCAGGTGATCGGGGTGGTCAGCGAGCGCGACTACGCGCGCAAGATGGTGCTCCAGGGCCGCTCCTCGGTGGGCACCCCGGTCAGCGCGATCATGAGCTCGCCGGTGGTCACCGTGGACCCGACGCAGAACGTCGACGCCTGCATGAACATCATGACCGAGCGCCACCTGCGCCACCTGCCGGTGGTGGAGCACGGCCAGCTGATCGGCCTGCTGTCGATCGGCGACCTGGTCAAGGAGGCCATCGCCGAGCAGGCCGCGCTGATCCAGCAACTGGAGCAGTACATCCGCGGCGAGTAGCGAAACGCCGCTTTCCCGCCCCGGCCGGCGCCGGGGCGGTTGATAACGATTCCCAGTTCCTCTAGATTCGGCGCTTCCCTTTCCGGCCCCGGAGCCCGCGATGTTCGAACTGGACGCCGTCACCTACCGCCTGCCCGACCGCACCCTGCTGCAACCGCTGAACCTGCGCATCGAGCACGGGCGGATGATCGGCCTGATCGGCCACAACGGCTCCGGCAAGTCGACCCTGCTCAAGCTGCTGGCGCGCCAACTGCAACCCAGCGCCGGCGCCATCCGCCTGGACGGCAAGGCGCTCGGGCAATGGAAGGAGCGCGACTTCGCCCGCCAGGTCGCCTACCTGCCGCAGCAGCTGCCGGCGGCGGACGGCCTGACCGTGCGCGAGCTGGTCGGCTTCGGCCGCTACCCCTGGCACGGCGCCCTCGGCCGCATCGGCGCCGAGGACCGCGAGCAGGTCGAGCGCGCCCTGGCCCTGACCCACACCGAAGCCTTCGCCGAGCGCATGGTCGACCAGCTCTCCGGCGGCGAACGCCAGCGCGTGTGGCTGGCCATGCTGCTGGCGCAGAACACCCGCTACCTGCTGCTCGACGAGCCCACCTCGGCGCTGGACGTGGCGCACCAGGTGGAAGTCCTGGCGCTGGTCCACGACCTCAGCCAGCGCCTGGACCTGGGCGTGGTGGTGGTGCTGCACGACATCAACATGGCCGCCCGCTACTGCGACCAACTGATCGCCCTGCACGGCGGCCGCCTGCTGGTGCAAGGCACGCCGGCCGAGCTGATGAGCAGCGACACCCTGGAAGCCATCTACGGCGTGCCCATGGCGGTGCTGCCGCACCCCAGCCGCGCCCAGGGCGCCATCGCCGTGGTCCACTGAGCCCGGCGCGCTGACAGGGGCGCGGGGGCGGCAGTAGAATTCGCCGCATACCCGCGCCGCAAAGCAGACCGCCCATGGAAAACCGCACCGCCCGCCTCACCGTGCTGATCGACCCGGTGAAGAAGAAGGCCTTCGAGGAACTCTGCGCCAGCCAGGACCTGACCTCCTCGCAGGTGGTCCGCCAGCTGATCCGCGAGTACCTGGAAAGCCACGGCGTGAGCTACGCCACCCAGGCCAGGGCCGGCGCCGCCGGCAAGGAGTGAGACGGCGGATAACCGCGAACGGTTATTCGCCCTACGCGGCTGCCCATGCCCGCGCTCGAACCCGTAGGGCGCATGACGCCCCAGGCGTCATCCGCCGCTGGTCTCGGGCGTGGCTTCCCCACAAGCCGCCAGCGCCTTGGCGAAGGTCGCGTGGTAGTTCTCCCGCCCCACCGCCTGGATGATTCCCGCGCGCACCAGCTTGTGCCGCACGCGCTGGCTGGCCTCGCAGAGCTTCACCGTCACTCCGCGCTTGCGCAGTTGCTGGATCACTTCCTCCAGGGTCTGCATGCCGGTGATGTCCATGAAGGGCACGCGGCGCAGGCGGATCACCAATAGCCGCGGGTCGCTGCGGGTCTGCGCCAGGGCGCGCTCGAAGGTCTCGGCGGCGCCGAAGAACAGCGGGCCCTCGATGGTGTAGACGAGCACGCCGGGCGGCAGGCTCGCCTGCAGCTCGCCGTGCAATTCCGCATCGCCCTGCTGCAGCACCGCCACCGAGGACGCCATGCGCCGCATGAACAGCAGCATGGCGAGGATCACCCCGATGTTCACCGCGATCACCAGGTCGCTGAACACCGTCAGGCCGAAGGTGATCAGCAGGATCGCCACGTCGGGCCTCGGCGCACGGCGCACCATGCGCACGAAGTGGCGCGCCTCGCTCATGTTCCAGGCCACCACGAAGAGGATCGCCGCCAGCGCGCACAGCGGGATGCTGGAGGCCAGCGGGGCGAGGAACAGCACGATCAGCACCAGGGTCGCCGCGTGAGCCACGCCGGCGATCGGGCTGCTGCCGCCGTTGCGGATGTTGGTGGCGGTGCGGGCGATGGCGCCGGTGGCGGCGAACCCGCCGAACAGCGGCGCCAGCAGGTTGGCGATGCCCTGGCCGACCAGCTCCTGGTTGGAATCGTGGCGGGTGCCGGCCATGCCGTCGGCGACCACCGCCGAGAGCAGCGACTCGATGGCGCCGAGCATGGCGATGGCGAAGGCCGGGCCGATCAGCTCCAGCACCCGCGGCAGGCTGATCTCCGGCAGGCTCGGGGTCGGCAGGCCACGCGGGATGCCGCCGAAGGCGCTGCCGATGGTGGCCACGCCGTCGAACTGCAGCAGCGCCTGCAGCAGGCTCACCACCACCATCGCCAGCAGCGGCCCGGGCACCCGCGCCAGGTACGGCAGGCGCGGCCCGTAGAGCACCAGGGCTAGGGCCAGGACGGCCAGCAGGGTGGTCGCCGGGTGCAGCTGCGGCAGCGCCTGCAACAGGTGCCAGAGCTTCTGGTGGAAGTGCTCGCCGCCCACCGCCGGCAGGCCGAAGAAATCCTTCCACTGGCCGACCCAGATGATCACCCCGATGCCGGCGGTGAAGCCGACGATGACCGGGTCGGGGATGTACTTGATGACGCTGCCCAGGCGGCTCACCCCCAGCAGCAGGAGGATCAGCCCGGCCATCAGGGTGGCCAGCTGCAGGCCGTCGACGCCGTAGCGCGCGGTGATCCCGGCGAGGATGACGATGAAGGCGCCAGTGGGCCCGGCGATCTGCACCCGGCTGCCGCCGAACAGCGACACCGCGAGGCCGGCGACGATGGCGGTGTACAGGCCCTGCTCGGGCTTGACCCCGGAGGCGATGGCGAAGGCCATGGCCAGCGGCAGCGCCACCACCCCGACGATCACCCCGGCCAGCAGGTTTCGCGGCCACTGGCGCAGGTTCAGCAATCCGGCCTTCCAGGCTTCACGCACGGCGATCATCGCTCGCTCCTCCGCAGAAGAATGCACATGACATTAACATGCCATGTTAATCGTCTGGTACTCGACCAAAGCCCCGTCCGCCGTCCCGGCTGACACCGGCGCTGGCGAAGGGCTACCCTTGCCGCATACGCTGCGCAAACGCCCATGGCGCTGCAATTCTGCATACAGCGACGCCAACGCCCGGCCGCGAGCCCCGTCACCAGGGGCCCGCGCGCCTGGCATGCAACCTGCCTGGGTACCCGGATGGCTCGCGCCAACGCGCCGGCCCCGACCTACCCCATGGAGAGAACCCAGATGGATTCGCTACGCCTGCTGTTGGACCGTGGCCTGCTGCTGGCCGACAGCATCGCCGCCGACGGCCGCTTCCTCGACGTCTCCGCCGAGCAGAGCGACCAGCTCGGCTACCCGCCGAGCGCGCTGCATGGCCAGGGTATCGAACAGGTCTACACCGCCGATTCGGTGCGCGCCCTGCAGCAGCTGTTCGCCAGCCCGCCAGCCGACGAACGGGTGCAGGACCTGGAACTGACCCTGATCCGCCACAACGGCGGCCTGCTGCCGGTGCTGGCCAGCGGCGTGCTGCAGTGGCGCGACGGCGCCCCCGCGCGCCTGCACCTGGTGAAGATGCCCCTGGGCGGTATCAGCCGGCGCCTGGGCGAGCTGCAGAACGCCAACGAAGTCATGAGCCAGATGCTCTACAGCGCCAAGGTGGCCTACTGGTGCATCGAGTTCGCCGAGCCGGTGGACCTGCGCCAGACCCCCGACGAGATCGTCCGCCAGGTGTTCGAGAACCGCTCCTACTGGCGCATGTGCAACCGCGCCATGGCGGCCATCTACGAGATGCCCGCCGACGTCGACTTCGGCCAGCAGCCGGTGCGCCTGTACTGGCCGCGCAGCCCGGCCAACGAAGAATTCGTGCGACGCCTGGTGGAAGCCGAGTTCCACGTCGACGGCGCCCTTTCGGTGGACCGCCGCCACGACGGCTCGCCGGCCTACGTGGAGAACGACGTGCGCGCCAGCATCCACAACGGCCGCCTGCTGCGCATGTGGGGCAGCCTGCGCGACGTCAGCCAGGAGCTGCGCATGCAGCACGACGCCGAGCAGCGCATCGAGGCCCTGCGCCGGGTGTTCGACGCGGTGCCCGACGCGGTGCTGGTGATCGACGAGCGCGCCGAGCCGCAATGGCGCAATGCCGCCTTCGAGCAGGTGTTCGGCATCACCCGCGCCGCCGGCGTGGCCGCCACCCTCGACCGCCTGCCGCTGCCCGAGCGCACCTGGCAGCGCCTGGAGCTGCCCGACCAGTACGGCAGCTTCCGCACCTTCGACAGCCACTGCTCGCGCATCCTGATCCGCGAGAACGAGGCCTGGCGCGTGGTCGTGCTGCGCCCCGACGGCCTCGCACGGCGCGCGGCGGAGCTGCATCCATGAGTGGCGAGGGCTTCTTCGCGCCGATGCGCATGGGCATGCGCTCGTCGGTCAACGTCACCGCCGAGATGCTCGCCGCGCTGCTGGAAACCCCGGCGCTGCACGCCCTGCTCGACGGCTTCGGCGAGGCCCTGGTGGTCTGCGACGGCGAGTCGCGGGTGCGCTTCCTCAACCTGGCGGCCGAACGCATCAACCGCGTCACCCGCCAGGACGTGCTGGGCCTGGCCGACAGCGACTTCTACCAGCGCTCGGCGCTGCAGTTCGACGACTTCCTGCAGAGCGTGCGGCGCGGCGGCAAGAGCGCGCTGACCCGCTCGCGGGACGGCCGGCTGTTCCTCACCAGCCTGCAGAGCGTGCCCACCGGCGCCTACGAGAAGCCCTACACGCTGCTGATCCAGCGCGAATACGAACCGCGCGAGGGCGCCGGCCGCGTCGCCGCGCCGGCCCTGGCGGACAACCCGCCGAGCCTGGGCGACCCGCAGGACAACGCACTGCACATGTCGCCGCTGCTCTCGGACATCGCCGACATGGGCGTGCGCGCCTTCCGCCGCCGCGCGCGCCTGCTGCTGCTCGGCGAACCGGGCGTGGGCAAGACCGCCATCGCCCGGCACATCCACCGCGCCGCCGGCTGGGGCGACCGGCCCTTCGTCGACGTGAACTGCGCGAGCGTGCCCGAGACCCTGTTCGAGTCGGAGATGTTCGGCTACGAGCGCGGCGCCTTCACCGGCGCGTTGCAGCAGGGCAAGCGCGGCTACATCGAGAGCGCCGCCGGCGGTACGCTGTTCCTCGACGAGATCGGCGAGATTCCGCTGCAGGTGCAGGCCAAGCTGCTCAAGTTCCTCGACGACGGCACCATCCAACCGGTGGGCTCGCCGTTGTCGAAGAAGGTCCAGGTGCAGGTCATCGCCGCCACCAACAAGGACCTCAAGGCGCTGGTCGGTGCCGGGCTGTTCCGCGCCGACCTCTACTACCGCCTGGCCGTGCTGCCGGTGGACATCCCGCCACTGCGCGCCCACCGCGACGACCTGCCGGTGCTCATGGACATCCTCCTGGCGCGCATCAACCGCGACCGCCAGCCGCCGTTGCGGCTGTCCACGGCGTGCCGCCAGCGCCTGCTGGGCTACGACTTCCCGGGCAACATCCGCGAGTTGGTGAACATTTTCGAGCGCCTGGCAGTGCTGGCCGACGACGTCGCCGAGGAAAAGCACCTACCGCCGGAACTGCTCGGCCTGGCGCCCAGCGCCAGCCTGGAAGAGGAGCGCGCGCCGGCCTTCGACGCCAGCGCCGACGAACCGCTCAAGGCCCAGGTGCAGCGCTTCGAACGCGAAGTGATCCTGCACGCCGTGCGCCTGTGCGGCAGCAAGCGCAAGGCCGCGCAGCATCTGGGGATCGACGTCGGCACGCTGATTCGCAAGCTGCAGCGCGACTGACCGCCGCCCCCGCACGTCCCGCTTCCCCGTAGGAGCGAGCTTGCTCGCGAATGGTGCTCCCCGGTTGCGTTGGCTTTGAGCCCACCGCCCTACCCTCTCCCTAACCCTCTCCCTGAAGGGAGAGGGTTAGGGAGAGGGAGCGGCGCCGAACCAACACACCGCCACCACAGGATAACCTTCGCGAAAATGCGCTGCGATTTTGCCTACCGCCGTTGTCATTTCTGCTTACACCTCTGTCTCATATAAAAATAAAATCGTTATATTTCAATAGCTTGAATTATTGGCACAGCCTGTGCTCAGCCTCCCTCGACCCGTGACCGTGCGCGGGTCCTCGAATCGCGCCAGGTATCTCCAAGCGAAGATGCCGGCAGTTCTGGAGGCACAACAACAATGCTCATCACAGGTATCAAGAGCAGGCCGGTCTATGACGACCTGCGCCCGCTCGCCGGTGGCAACCACCACATCATCGCCGGGCAAGGCAGCGGTGGCAGCGCCATGCTCCGCCTGCTCGCCGAGATGCCGCGCAGCGCGCCCATCCGCGTGCTCTATTCCACCGAGACCTTCTCCGGGCACAACCACCTGGAAGCCCTGCAGGGCGTCGAAGGCGTGGAGCTGCAGGTCTACCCGAGCAACCGCTCGCTGGTCGACGACCTGCACGCCCTGCTTGGCGAATCGCGCATGGGCACCCGCCTGTACCTGGCCGGCTCGGAAAGCTTCATCGGTACCGCCATGCAGGCCGCCACCGCGATCAACCTGAACAAGGACGAAGTGCTCCGCGAGCACTGCGGCTCCTTCGTGCGCCGCGTCTGGTGCGTGCATTGCGACGGCTACACCGAGAACGTCACCCAGCGCGTGTTCATCTGCCCGCATTGCGCCCGCACCCTGGTCGTCCGCGACCACTACTCCCGCCGCCTCGCCGCCTTCCAGGCGGTCAAGGCCGACGCCGAAGTCCCCGGCGAGCTGCCGGAAGCCGAGGAGCTCGACACATGAGCCAGTCCACCGGAACCCTCAACGTCCGCGTCGCCCGCATCGAGCAGGTCACCCCGGAAATCAAGCGCTTCACCCTGGTCCCGCGTGACGGCGGCCAGCTGACGCCGTTCTCCGGCGGCAGCAACGTGGTGGTGCTGATCCCCCACGACGGCGGCACCTACCGCAACGCCTACTCGCTGATGAGCTCGCCCTACGACGCCAGCGCCTACCAGATCGCGGTGCGCCGCGTGGAAGACGGCCGTGGCGGTTCCAAGCGCATGCACGACGCGGTCAACGAAGGCGACGAGCTGGAGATCCTCCGCCCGGTCAACCTGTTCCCGCTGAGCAAGCACGCGCGCCTGCACCTGTTCATCGCCGGCGGCGTGGGCATCACCCCGGTGTGCTCGCAGCTGGCCGAACTGCGCCTGCGCGGCACGCCCTTCGAAGTGCACCTGGCGGTGCGCGGCGACGCCCACGCCCACCTCGGCGAGGAACTGGTCCGCGAATACGGCGACGCCGTGCGCCTGTACCGCGACGACCGTGGCGAGCGCCTGGACATCGCCGCCGTGCTGGCCGACCGCCCGCTGGGCAGCGACGTCTACGTCTGCGGCCCCGAGGGCATGATCCAGGGCACCATCGACGCCGCCCGCGCCCACGGCTGGACCGACAGCCACATCCACTACGAGCGCTTCCTCGAACAGGGCAGCAGCGGCGAGCCGTTCAAGGTCACCCTGGCGCGCAGCGGCGCGACCATCGAGGTGTCGCCCGACCAGAGCCTGCTGGAGGCCGCCGAGGCCGCCGGCCACGAGATTCCCTACCTGTGCCGTGGCGGCGCCTGCGGCATGTGCGAGACCAACGTCCTGGAACTGGACGGCGAGATCCTCCACACCGACGACTGGCTGTCCGACGAGGACAAGGCCGCCAACACCAAGATCATGCCCTGCGTGTCGCGCGCCAAGTGCTCGCGGCTGGTCATCGACTGCTGAGCCGGAGAACGACCATGACCATCCAATTCCGCCCCGACGAAACCTACCGCGACGACTACACCTACGCGAACAGCCCCGAGTGCATCGCCCGCGCGCCCTTCCCGTTCCCGGACGACGAGTACATGTACTCGATGAACCTGGAGCCCCACGTTTCCGTGGGCGACGGCGCCTTCCGCGCGGTGTTCGACATCGACGAGCACTACATCAGCGAGTGCCGCGACCGTGCCATCACCCTGGAGAAAGACCCGGGCATGCACTACGTCTCGGCGCCGCACATGATGGAAGCGCAGTGGGACCTGCTCGAGCTGATCATGGAAGCCTACGCCAAGGACTACCCGGAGTACTTCAGCCTGGAGCGCGACGGCACCCGCTGGCACTGGACCAACAAGCTGCTGAACATCGACGACACCTTCACCTTCGGCGACCCGGCCACCCTGCCCTACGAGCCGATGGAATACATCACCCGCCAGGCCCAGGGCGACTGGGTGCTGCAGGAAGAACGCGACGGCACCCTGTACTGGGGCGCCGGCATCGCCACCCAGCGCGCCGACTACTCGCTGCGCTTCAACCTGGGCATGGCCTGGCACGAGTTCCACGGCCCGGTGCCGCTGGTGAAGGAAACCGGCATGCTCGACCGCGCGCTGAAGTTCCTCCTGCGCCTGCGCAACGGCCACCCGGTGCGCCGCCTGAACTGGTCGCTGACCGTCAACCCGCGCCTGGACGTGTCCGCCGAAAGCCTGCCCGAGTGGGCCCCGGACCGCACCCAGGTGACCGCCGAGAACGCCGGCAAGCTGGTCTACCTGCGCATCGAGCTGCAACCGCTGCACCGCCTGCCGCGCAGCAACGCCATCGTGTTCCCGATCCGCACCTACCTGCTGAACCTGGAAGACATCGCCACCAACCCGGCCTGGGCCAAGCGCATGCACCGCGTGCTCAAGACCCTCAACCAGGACCTGGTGGACTACAAGGGCTTCACCCGCTACCGCGACGCGGCGGTGGAGTGGCTCTCGAAGTACGACGACGGCAAATAAGCCGCGCGACTTCAACAAGAACAAATAGCCCGAAGCGGGCACCGGCGGATGCGTGAGGTCCGCCGGTTACAACATGCACTGCCCATTACCCCCTGAGAGGAAACAACGATGAGTGGGTCCCCTGCCAAGCGTGCCGCTGGCGTAACCGATTCCGATGCCGAGCAGCTCGCCGCGCTCGGCTACAGCTCGAACTTCGAGCGCAGCATGAGCCTGTGGGAGAACTTCTCCCTCGGCTTCACCTACCTGTCGCCGGTCGTCGGCGTCTATACCCTGTTCGGCCTGTGCCTGGCCGCCGGCGGCCCGCCGATGTTCTGGTCGTACCTGCTGATCGGCCTTGGCCAACTGCTGGTGTGCCTGATCTTCGGCGAGATCGTCTCGCAATTCCCGATTTCCGGCGGCGTCTACCCCTGGGCGCGCCGCCTGGTCGGCAAGCGCTGGGCGTGGATGGTCGGCTGGGTCTACGCCTGGGCGCTGTGCACCACCATCGCCGGCGTCTCGGTCGGCGCGGGCCCCTACCTCGCCGCGCTGCTGGGCTTCGCGCCGAGCGCCGAGGTGAGCATCTACATCGCCCTGGTGCTGATCCTGGTCTCCACCGCCCTCAACCTGGTGGGCACCAAGCTGCTCGCGCGCGTGGCCATGTTCGGCTTCCTCTGCGAGCTGGTCGGCGCCATCCTGGTCGGCGGCTACCTGCTGATCTTCGAGCGCCACCAGCCGTTCAGCGTGCTGTTCGACACCTTCGGCCTCGGCGCGGCGAACGGTTCCTACCTGCCGGCGTTCCTCGCCGCCTCCCTGGCCGGCCTGTTCCAGTACTACGGCTTCGAGGCCTGCGGCGACGTCGCCGAGGAAACCCCGAACCCCGGCAAGCGCATCCCCAAGGCCATGCGCATGACCATCTACATCGGCGGCGCCGCCGCGATGTTCGCCTGCCTGGCGCTGATCCTCTCGGTACCGGACATGCACAAGGTCCTCGCCGGCGAAGACACCGACCCGGTCTCGACCATCCTCGCCAACGCCTTCGGCCCGGTCGGCTCGCGCCTGGTGATGGCGGTGGTGCTGGTGTCGTTCGTGTCCTGCGTGCTCAGCCTGCAGGCCGCCGCCAGCCGCCTGCTGTTCGCCTACGCCCGTGACGAGATGATCGTCGGCAGCCGCGTGCTGCAACGCCTGTCGTCCAACCATGTGCCGTCCAGCGCGCTGATCGTCAGCGGCGTGGTGCCGGCGGCGATCGTCTGCCTGGGCCTGTTCATGGCCGACGCCACCGCCACCATCGTCGGCTTCGCCGCCATCGGCATCTACGTCGCCTTCCAGCTGATCGTCATCGCCGCGCTCTTCGCCCGCTTCCGCGGCTGGGTGCCCGGCGGCCAGTTCAGCCTCGGCAAGTGGGGCCTGCTGGTGAACGTCGGCGCGCTGCTCTACGGCCTCGGCGCCATCGCCAACATGGTCTGGCCGCGCAGCCCCGACGCGCCCTGGTACATCAACTACTCGATGATCCTCACCACCGCCGTGGTGCTCGGCGCGGGCGTGCTCTACATGCTCCTGGCCAAGCCCTACGACAAGGGCACCGCGCCGGCGGGCGACGCCCACCGGATCTCGGGCCGCCAACGATCCGTGCGCGCTACGGGCGCGCTTACCGAACCGGCTTGATCGCAACCCTGACGCAATTCGGGCCATACGCCTGAGGGGCCGCGTCAGGCGCCACCCGCCGAGCCTCGCTCGCGGGCGGCGCCACCTGGTTTGCGAACGGGCCTGCCAGTCCCCGCTTGGCAGGCCCGTCTTTTATTCCCGTCGTGGCGGCGGATAAAGCGTTCCGCTTTATTCGCCCTACGAGCGCCATCGCCCCGTAGGGCGCATAACGCCTACGGCGTTATCCGCCGCAGCCCCGGCTCAGCGCGCAATCCACAGCAGGCACAGCGACAAGGTCAGCAGCGACCCCAGCGTCGACAGCAGGATGCTGCGCGACACCACGGGCGCCTCGCGCTTGTAGTACTCGGCGAGCATGTACGGCCCGGTGCCGGTCGGCAGCGCGCTGAGCAGCAGCGCCGAATCGGCCCACAGCGGCGGCAGCGCGAACACCTTGTAGGCGAGCACCCCGGTCAGCAGCGGCTGGCCCACCAGTTTGATCAGCACCAGCGGCCAGGCGCCGACCTGCGGCCCTTCCTGCTTCTGCGCCAGGAACAGGCCCAGCGAGATCAGCGCGCAGGGCGTGGTGGCGGCCGCCAGCAGGTCGAGGAAATGCACCACCGGCGCGGCCAGGCCGATGCCGCTCGCGGCCCACAGGCCACCGAGGATCGGCGACACCACCAGCGGGTTCTTCAGCAGCGCGCGGCTCACTACCAGCACCGCGCGGCCGACGTGCTTCTCGCTCTGCAGGCCGACCTCGATGCACACCACCGACACCGCGAAGAGCACGCAGACCACCAGCAGCGAAGCGATCAACGCCGGCTCCAGGCCGTCCTGGCCGAACACCAGCAGGCACAGCGGAATGCCCATGTAGCCGGTGTTGGCGTAGGACGCGCTGAGCCCGTCGATGCTCGCCGCCGGCAGCGCGCGGCCCTGGCACAGGCGCCAGGCCAGGGTGGCGCCGAACACCAGCAGGCAGCCGGCGGTGAAGGCGGCGAGGAAACCCGGCTGCCAGATCTGCGCCCAGGTCGAAGTGGCGGTGACCTTGAACAGCAGCGCCGGCAGGCACAGCCACACCACCAGCTTGTTGATCTCCGAGGCCGCGCCTTCGCCCAGGCGGTTGCTCCGGCGCGCCAGCCAGCCGGCCAGGATCAGCGCGAAGATGGGCAGGACGACGGCGATCACGGTATGCATGGCAGGCTCGGCAAGGCGTTGTCAGGGTGGGCCGGCGAGCATAGGATCGGGCCATCGATACCGTCCAATGCCGTTTGCAAGCCAGATCGATACCGGAAACGCATCAATGATCGAACTGCGCCAACTGCGCTACTTTCTGGCCCTCGCCGAGCACCTGCATTTCGGCCGCGCCGCCGAGGCCCTGCACCTGACCCAGCCGCCGCTGAGCCGGCAGATCGCCGCGCTGGAAGCCGAGCTGGGCACACCGCTGTTCGCCCGCCACTCCCGCGCGGTGGAGCTGACCGCCGCCGGCCGCGAGTTCCAGCAGCACTGCAAGGGCCTGCTGGCCGGCCTCGACCTCGCGGTGCGCTCGGCCCGGGCCAGCGCCCGAGGCGAGCGCGGCGAACTGCGCCTGAGCTTCACCATGGTCGCCGCCTGGACCTTGCTGCCGACCCTGCTCAAGCGCTACAGCGACGCTTATCCACAGGTGAAGGTGGTGCTCAACGAAGTGCTGCCGCGCGACCTCGGTCCGGCCCTGGAAGCCGGCGAGGCCGACGTCGCCCTGACCTTCCCCGCGCAAGGCGGCCGCCTGCGCTACCGCACGCTGCTGCGCGAACCGCTCTGCGCGGTGCTGCCGGCCACCCATGCGCAGGCGGCGAACCAACGCGTGGCGGTGGCCGCGCTGGCCGGGGAATCCTTCATCAGCTTCCCCCACAGCACCGCGCCGGCGCTGCACGAGGCGGTGATGCAGTGCTGCCGGGACAGCGGCTTCGAACCGCGCATCCAGCTGGAGCCGCACCTGCAGCAGACCATCGTCAATCTGGTGGCCGAGGGCCTGGGCGTGGCCCTGGTGCCAGACTCGATGCGCAAGATGCAACTGCCCGGCGCCGCCTTCCGCAGCCTGGAAGGCTCGCCGCTGGTGGACTACGGCGTGGCCTGGAGCCCGCACAACGACAACCCGTGCCTGGCGGCCTTCCTGCGCTGCGCGGGGGTGCCGGTGGCCGAAGGCGGATAACCGCGAACGGTTCCAGGAAAGCACGGAGGTAGGAGCGGACTCCGTCCGCGATGGCCGATCCACCGCGCCAATCGCGGATAAATCCGCTCCTACGAAAAGCGTAGGGCGCATAACGCCTCTGGCGTTATCCGCCGCCCGCTCATTTCACCAGGCGCGCATCCAGGCTGTTCTGCGCCAGGCGCTGCGCCTGTTCCCGGGTCATCCCCAGGTGCTCGTGCAGGGCGTGGAAGTTCTCGGTGACGTAGCCGCCGAAGTACGCCGGGTCGTCCGAGTTCACCGTCACCTTCACGCCGCGCTCGAGCATCTCGAGGATGTTGTGCTCGCGCATGTGGTCGAACACGCAGAGCTTGGTGTTGGACAGCGGGCAGACGGTCAGCGGGATCTGCTCGTCGATGATGCGCTGCATCAGCCGCTCGTCCTCGATGGCGCGCACGCCGTGGTCGATGCGCTCGATCTTGAGCAGGTCGAGGGCTTCCCAGATGTACTCCGGCGGGCCTTCCTCGCCGGCGTGGGCGACGGTCAGGAAGCCTTCGGCGCGGGCGCGGTCGAACACCCGCTGGAACTTGCGCGGCGGGTGGCCGACTTCGGAGCTGTCGAGGCCGACGGCGACGAAGGCGTCGCGGAACGGCAGGGCCTGCTCCAGGGTCTTGAAGGCTTCTTCCTCGGACAGGTGACGGAGGAAGCTGAGGATCAGGCCGTGGCTGATGCCCAGTTGCTTCTCGGCGTCCTTGAGCGCGCCCTGGATGCCGCGCAGCACCACTTCGAAGGGAATGCCGCGGTCGGTGTGGGTCTGCGGGTCGAAGAAGGGTTCGACGTGGATGACGTTCTGCGCCTTGCAGCGCTGCAGGTAGGCCCAGGTCAGGTCGTAGAAGTCCTGCTCGCTGCGCAGCACGTCGGCGCCGGCGTAGTAGAGGTCGAGGAATTCCTGCAGGTTGTTGAAGGCGTAGGCCTTGCGCAGGGTCTCGACGTCGCCCCAGGGCAGCTTCACCTGGTTGCGTTCGGCCAGGGCGAACAGCAGTTCGGGCTCCAGGGTCCCTTCCAGGTGCAGGTGCAGTTCGGCCTTGGGCAGGGCATTGAGCCATTCGTACATGGGTGGTTTCTCGTCATCGGGCTGAATCGATGCAAGTTTAACCCGGCGCGGCGGCGGGCGTGGGCCGCCCCGGACGATCCGGGGCGGCCGCCTGCCGTCAGAAGGCGAAGTGCGCCTCGTCCAGCGCCATCAGGCAGCCGGCGCCGCCCAGCAGGGCCTCGCGGTGCATGCTGGCGCGCGGCAGGATGCGCCGCAGGTAGAAGTCGGCGCTGGCCAGCTTGGCGCGGTAGAAGTCGCCTTCGCCGGTGCCCGCGTCCAGCGCCGCCTGGGCCGCGCCGGCCGCGCGCAGCCAGAGGCCGGCGAGCAGCGCGTAGGCGCAGTACTGCAGGTAGTCCACCGACATCGCGCCGATCTCCTGCACGTCGCGGCGGGTCGCGGCCAGCACGTCGGCGGTCAGCCCGCGCCATTCCTGGATGCGTTCGCGAACCACTGCAGCCATCGGCTCCAGCTCGGCGTGGGCGGCCAGCGCCGTGCAGGTTTCCGCCAGGTCGGCCTGCAGCGCGGCCATCTCGGCGCCACCGTCGCCCAGCAGCTTGCGGCGGATCAGGTCGAGCGCCTGGATGCCGTTGGTGCCTTCGTAGATCTGCGTGATGCGGCTGTCGCGCATCAACTGCTCCATGCCCCATTCGCGGATGAAGCCGTGGCCGCCGTAGACCTGCACACCGAGGCTGGCGACTTCCTGGCCCATGTCGGTGAGGAAGGACTTCACCAGCGGGATCAGCAGCGCGGCGCGTTTCGCCGCCGCCTTGCGGCCCTCGGCCTCGGGGTGGCCGTGTTCCAGGTCCAGCTCGCGGGCGCAGAGCGCGGCGAGCATGCGGCTGCCCTCGGTGAGGGTCTTCTGGGTCAGCAGCATGCGCCGCACGTCGGGATGATTGATGATCGGGTCGGCGGCCTTCTGCGGCTGCGCGGGGCCGGTCAGGGCGCGCGATTGCAGACGCTCGCGGGCGTAGCCCAGGGCGCCCTGGAAGCTGCGCTCGGCGATGCCCAGGCCCTGCAGGCCGACCTGGAAGCGCGCGTCGTTCATCATGGTGAACATGCACGCCAGGCCCTGGTTGGCCTCGCCGAGCAGCCAGCCGCTGGCGCCGTCGAAGTTCATCACGCAGGTGGAGGCGCCCTTGATGCCCATCTTGTGCTCGATGGCGCCGCAGCTCAGCGCGTTGCGCGCGCCGGGCGTGCCGTCGGGGTTGGCGATGAACTTGGGCACCAGGAACAGGCTGATGCCCTTCACCCCGGCGGGGGCGTCCGGCAGGCGCGCCAGCACCAGGTGGACGATGTTCTCGGACAGGTCCTGCTCGCCGCCGCTGATGAAGATCTTGCTGCCGCTGACCGCGTAACTGCCGTCCGCGCGCGGCTCGGCGCGGGTGCGCAGCAACGCCAGGTCGGTGCCGGCCTGGGGCTCGGTGAGGCACATGGTGCCGGTCCACACGCCGCTGACCATCTTCGCCAGGTAGTCGCGCTGAAGCTCGGCGCTGCCGTGCTTGTACAGCGCCAGCACGGCGCCCTCGGTGAGCCCGGAATAGACGCGGAAGGACAGCGAGGCGGCCATCAGCATCTCGTGGAAGTTCGCCGCCACCAGCTGCGGGAAGCCCTGGCCGCCGAACTCGAGCGGGCCGGTCATGCTCGCCCAGCCGTTGTCGCAGTACTGCTTGTAGGCTTCGCGGAAGCCATCCGGGGTGGTCACCGCGCCGTCGCGCAGGGTCGCGCCCTGCTCGTCGCTGTTGCGGTTCAGTGGCGCGACCACTTCGCCGGTGTAGCGCGCGCCCTCCTCCAGCACGCCGTCGATCAGCTCGCGGTCCAGGCCGTTGCCGAGCAGCTCGCAGTGGCCGGCGACGTCGAACAGTTCGTGGAGGACGAAGCGCATGTCGCGCAGGGGTGCCTGGTAGCTCATGCCTGGTGCTCCTGCTGGATGTCGGCGAAACGCCCGCCGCGGGCGGCCAGGCGTTCGATCAGCGCCGCCGGCTGCCAGTGCGCGCCGTGCTGCCCGGCGAGGTCGCGCAGGCGCGCGAGGATGCCGGCCAGGCCCTGGGCGTCGGCCCAGGCCATGGGGCCGCCCTGGGCGGCGGGGAAGCCGTAGCCGTTGAGGTAGACGGTGTCGATGTCGGCGCTGCGGCTGGCGATGCCCTCGTCGAGGATCTTCGCGCCTTCGTTGACCAGCGCCAGCAGGCAGCGTTCGAGGATTTCCTCCGGGCCGATGTCGCGGCGGGCGTAACCCAGGCGTTCGGACTCGCGCAGCACCAGCGCGTCGACGTCCGGGTCGTGCTCGGCCTGGCGGCTGCCGGGCTCGTAGTGGTAGAAGCCGTTGCCGCTCTTCTGGCCGAAGCGGCCCATCTCGCAGAGGCGGTTGTCGACCTGCACGGTCGGCGCGTCCTGGCCCTTGCCGGCCAGCTCGCGGGCGCGCCATTCGAGGTCGATGCCGACCACGTCGAACATGCGGAACGGGCCCATGGCGAAGCCGAAGCCCTGCAGCGCGGCGTCCACCTGGAACGGCAGCGCGCCTTCGAGGATCAGCCGGCGCGACTCCTGCACGTACTTCTCCAGCATGCGGTTGCCGATGAAGCCGTGGCAGTTGCCGGCCACCACGCTGACCTTGCCCATGCGCTGGCCCAGTTCCAGGGCCGCGTCGAGCACGGCGGGCGCGGTCTTGGCGCCGCGCACGATCTCCAGCAGCTTCATGATGTGCGCCGGGCTGAAGAAGTGCAGGCCGAGCACCTGCGACGGACGCCGGGTCACGGCGGCGATGGCGTCGACGTCGAGGTAGGAGGTGTTGCTGGCGAGGATCGCCGAGGGCTTCAGCGCCGCGTCCAGCTCGCGGAAGATCGACTGCTTGAGCTCGAGGTTCTCGTACACCGCCTCGATCACCAGGTCCACCTCGCGGATCGCCGCGTAGTTGTCCGCCGGCGAGATGCGTGCGCGCCGCGCGGCCGCCTCAGCCTCGTCGATGCGCCCCTGGCGTACGTTGTGGGCGTAGGTATCGGCCACCGCGCCCTGGGCCTGCAGGAGCATCTGCGGGTTGTTGTCCAGCCAGCGCACCTGCACCCCGGCGTTGGCCAGGCACATGACGATGCCGCGGCCCATGGTGCCGGCGCCGATTACGGCGGCAGTGCGAATCGGGGGGATCTGGCTCATGGTCTTCCTCTTGTTGTGCAAACGGGCGTTTGAGCAAAAAAGCGACAGTCACCATAGGCAAGTTCGGATTATTTTTGAAATTTAGTCTTGTGATGCGCAGTATTTAGCTAATGAATATAAATACCTTCGATCTGAACCTGCTGCGGGTCTTCGACGCCCTTCTGCGCGAGCGCAGCGTTTCCCGCGCCGCCGAGCGCCTGGCGCTGAGCCAGCCGGCAGTGAGCAACGCCCTGGGCCGCCTGCGCGAGCTGCTCGACGACCCGCTGCTGGTGCGCATCGGCCGCAGCATGCAGCCCACGCCGCGGGCGCTGGAGCTGGAAGGGCCGATCCGCGATTCGCTGCAACGCATCCTGCAGAGCCTGAGCGGCGCCGAGCGCTTCGAGCCGGCGCGCAGCCGCCAGCGCTTCACCCTGGCGCTGACCGACTACGCCGAGCTGCTGTGCATGCCGCCGCTGCTGCAACGCCTGGGCGAGGAGGCGCCGGGCGTGGCGCTGGACGTGCGCCACCTGGCCCCGAGCCTGCCGGCCGAAGCCCTGGACAAGGGCAACCTGGACCTGGTGCTGGGCCGCTTCGAGGAACTGCCGGCGCGTTTCCAGCGCCGCCCCTGGGCCCAAGAGACCCTGCGCCTGCTGGCGCGCCGCGAGCATCCCCGGGTGCGGGGCGCGCTCGACCTCGAGGGCTTCCTCGGCGAACGCCACCTGTGGGTATCCGGCGGGCAGACCAAGGGCATGGTCGACCAGTGGCTGGCCAGCCAGGGCCTGAAGCGGCAGATCGCCTACGTCACCCCCAACTACCTGCAAGCCGCGCAGCTGGTGGCCAGCACCGAGCTGCTCACGGTGCTGCCGACGCGCCTGGCCGAGCACTTCGCGCAGTTGCTGCCGCTGCAGGTGCTGGAGCTGCCGTTCGACGTCGGCCAGTTCCACCTGGAGGTGGTCTACCTGGCCCAGCGCGAGCGCGACGTGGCACTCCAGTGGCTGCTGGAGCGGATCGCCGAGGCGGCGCCGGCGTAACGGGAGGACTCAATCGCGGACGGAGTC
>NZ_JARJLT010000218.1 GCF_029335315.1 Pseudomonas citronellolis | reverse complement strand
GATGCTCAGATTTCTTCGGACTCTACCTCCACCAGCAGCTGGCGGCTCTTCACCTGTTCGCCCTTGCTCACCTGGACGCGGCGGATGATGCCGTCGACCCCGGCCTTGAGCGGGTGCTCCATCTTCATCGCCTCCAGCACCAGCAGCAGCTGGCCCTTGCTGACCCGCGCGCCCTCGGTTACCAGCACGTCGACGATGGCACCGTCCATCGGTGCCTTGACCGTGCCGGAACCCGCGCCGCCCTGGGCGCCGGCCGGCTCGTGGGTGACGTCGCGCAGTTCCAGGTTGCCGTTGGCGCGGTACAGCCACAGCCGTCCGTCACGCTGGTGGTAGGCGATGCGCCGGCGCACGCCGTTGACCTCGGCCACCAGCCAGCGGCCATCGCTGGCGATCAGTTGCAGGGCGATGACCGACTCGCCGAGATAGGCCAGCAGTTTCGGCTGTTCGCCGGGCTCCAGTACATCCAGTTCCAGCCTGTGCTGGCGCTCGCCGTCGTGCAGGACGAAGCTCCAGGGCGCGCCGCGCCCGTTGCGCCAGCCGGCCAGGCCGCCCTGGTGCGCACGGGCGTTGGCCGAGGCGCGGTAGAGCAGCGCGGCGGCCAGGGCCAGGTCGGTGAACTGCGAGTTCTGCGGGCGCAGGCTCGGGTCGTCGGCGAAGTGCTCGGCGATGAACGCAGTGGTGGCGTTGCCGGCGGCGAATTCCGGGTGCGCCAGCAGGTTGGCGAGGAAGCGCTGGTTGGCCTTGACCCCGAGCAGCACGCAGTCCTCCACGGCGCGCACCAGCTTGCGCCGGGCCTCGTCGCGGGTGGCGCCGTAGGCGATCACCTTGGCCAGCATGGGGTCGTAGAAGGGCGTCACGGCCTGGCCTTCGACCAGGCCGTGATCGATGCGTACGCCGTCGAGCAGCTGCGGTTCCCAGCGCAGCACCTCGCCGGTCTGCGGCAGGAAACCATTGCCGGCGTCCTCGGCGTACAGGCGCACTTCGATGGCGTGGCCGCGCAGCTGGATCTCGTCCTGCCGCAGCGGCAGCGCTTCGCCCTGGGCGACGCGCAGTTGCCAGGCCACCAGGTCCTGCCCGGTGACCAGTTCGGTGACCGGGTGCTCGACCTGCAGGCGGGTGTTCATTTCCAGGAAGTAGAAGGCGCCGCTGGCGTCCAGCAGGAATTCCACGGTGCCGGCGCCGACGTAGTTCACCCGCGCGGCGGCCTTCACCGCGGCTTCGCCCATGGCCTGGCGCAGCTCGGCCGAAAGCACCGGGCAGGGCGCTTCCTCGACCACCTTCTGGTGCCGGCGCTGCACCGAGCAGTCGCGTTCGCCGAGGTAGACGAGGTTGCCGTGGTGGTCGCCGAATACCTGGATTTCCACGTGACGCGGACGGATCACCGCCTTTTCCAGGATCAGTTCGTCGCTGCCGAAGGCGTTCAGCGCTTCCGAGCGCGCGGTGCGCAACTGCGCAGCCAGTTCGTCGGCCGCCTGCACCAGGCGCATGCCGCGCCCGCCGCCGCCGGCGCTGGCCTTGATCATCAGCGGGTAGCCGATGCGCTCGGCCTCGCGGGCCAGGGTCGCGTCGTCCTGGGCCGCGCCTTCGTAGCCGGGAATGCAGGGCACGCCGGCTTCGAGCATGGCGATCTTCGACAGGCGCTTGCTGCCCATCAGGTGGATGGCGTCCACGCCGGGGCCGATGAACACGATGCCGGCCGTCTCGCAGGCGCGGGCGAACTCGGCGTTCTCCGAGAGGAAGCCGTAGCCGGGGTGCACGGCGTTGGCGCCGGTGCGCCACGCGGCGTCGAGAATCGCCGCAGGCTTGAGGTAGGACTGGCCGACCGGCGCCGGGCCGATGCACACGGCCTCGTCGGCCAGCTGCACATGGCGCGCCTCGGCGTCGGCCTCGCTGTACACGGCCACGGTACGGTAGCCCAGGTCGTGGGCGGTGCGGATCACCCGGCAGGCGATCTCGCCGCGGTTGGCGATGAGGATCTTGTCGAAGCTGGGCATGCTGGTTTCCCTCTCCCCAACCCTCTCCCGTCAGGGAGAGGGGGCTGTCTGCTGCGCGCGCTGAGTTACTGCGCCCAGTTCGGTTTGCGTTTCTGCACGAAGGCCATCGTGCCCTCGGCGCCTTCTGCGCCGGTCACCGCGGCGGCGAACTGGCGTGCGGCGTCGTCCAGCAGCGGGCCCAGGGGCTCGCTCTCGGTGGCCAGCAGCAGCGCCTTGGTCGCGGCGTTGGCGCCGGGGGCGCAGCGGCGCACCTGCTCCAGGGTTTCTTCCAGGCGCTGGCCGAGGGTGTCGGCGTCGGCCTCGCTGAAGTGCACCAGGCCCAGGCGCAGCGCCTCGCGGCCATCGAAGCGGGCGGCGCTGAGCGCCAGGCGGCGGGCCTGGGTCAGGCCGACGCGCTTGACCACGAAGGGCGCGATCTGCGCCGGCAGGATGCCCAGGCTGGTTTCCGGCAGGCCGAACTGGGCGCCGTCGGCGGCCAGGGCGATGTCGCTGACGCAGGCCAGGCCGAAGCCGCCGCCGAGCACGGCGCCTTCCAGTACCGCGACCAGCACCTGTGGCTGTGCCTGGGCTTCTTCCAGCAGCGCGCCGAAGGCGCGGTTCAGTGCGGCGTAAGCCTCGGGGCCGGCGGCGCGGGCGCCGGCCATGTCCTTGATGTCGCCGCCGGCGCAGAAGTGCCCGCCGGCGCCACGCAGGACGATGGCGCGCACCTCGCGCCGGTCGCGCACGGCGGCGAGCACCGCGCGCAGTTCGCCGACCATCGCCAGGCTCATGGCGTTGCGGCTGTCCGGGCGGTTCAGGGTGACGTGCAGCACGCCACCGTCACGTTCCAGCAGCAGGGTTTCGCAGTTCGGCAATTGGCTCATGCCGGAAATCCTCGTCGATTCGTC
>NZ_JARJLT010000217.1 GCF_029335315.1 Pseudomonas citronellolis | reverse complement strand
AGGATCACCAGGCCGATGGGGGTGAAGCTGAAAAAGCCGAAGCCCGGTTCGCCTTCGCGCACCAGCTCGCTGTGCACCACCATGTTCGGCGGCGTGGCGACCAGGGTCAGCATGCCGCTGATCAGCCCGGCGAAGCTCAGCGGCATCATCAGCCGCGCCGGCGACACGTTCAGGCGTCCGGCGACGCTGAGCACCACCGGAATGAAGATGGCCACCACGCCGGTGGAACTCATCACCGAGCCGAGGCCGGCCACCGCCAGCATCAGCAGCACCAGCAGGCGCGTCTCGTCGCTGCCGGCCTTGTGCGTCAGCCACTCGCCGATGCGGTAGGCCACGCCGGTGCGCACCAGGCCCTCGCCGATGACGAAGAGCGCGGCGATCAGCACCACGCTGGGGTCGGCGAAGCCGGCCAGGGCTTCCTGGGGCGTGAGAATGCCGGTCAGCGGCAGCGCGACCATGGCCAGCAGGGCCACCACATCCATGCGCGGGCGGTTGAGGACGAACAGCGCCACGGCGGTGGCGAGCAGGATCAGGACCCAGAGCAGTTGCGGATTCATGCGCTTCCTTAGCCGGCGAATCGGCGGGTATTGTGCCCAGCCGACGGGCGCAATGCCTTGATCCGATGCAGCTTAGCGAAGCCTCCCGCAGTTTTCAGGAAAGCCGCGCCACCGGGGTGATCTGCCGTGGGTCGGTGCGCAGTTCGATCAGCGCCGGCTTGCCGCTGGCGCGGGCGCGCTGGAAGGCGGCGGCGAAGTCCTCGGTGCGCTCCACCCGCTCGCCGTGGGCGCCGAAGGCGTGGGCCAGGGCGACGAAGTCCGGGTTGCGCAGCTCGGTCGCGCTGATCCGCCCCGGATACTCGCGTTCCTGGTGCATGCGGATGGTGCCGAGCATGCCGTTGTTGACCACGATGACGATCAGCGCGGCGCCGAACTGCACGGCGGTGGCCAGCTCCTGCGGGTACATCATGAAGCAGCCGTCGCCAGCGAAGCACACCACCTCGCGTTGCGGGTCGCGCAGCTTGGCGGCGATGGCGGCGGGGAAGCCGTAGCCCATGGCGCCGTTGGTGGGCGCCAGCTGGCTGCGGGCGGCGCGGTAGCGGTAGAAGCGGTGGACCCAGACCGCGTAGTTGCCGGCGCCGTTGCTGATCGCCGCGTCTTCGCCGAGGGTCTCGTCCAGGTAGCCGACCACCGTGGCGAGGTCCACCCCGCGCAGTTCGGCGGGGCTGGCCGGCGGCGTCGAGTAGGCCAGGTAGTCGGCGCGGGCCTCGGCCGTCCATTGCGCCCAAGGCTGCTGCTCCAGCGGCGGCAGGGCGGCGAGGGCGGCGGCGATGGCCGGCATGCCCGCCTGGATCGGCAGGTCGGCCTGGTAGACGCGGCCCAGTTCGGCGGCGTCGGGGTGCACGTGGATCAGTGTCTGTGTGGGCTTCGGACTCTGCACCAGGGTGTAGCCGGCGCTGGGCGTCTCGCTCAGGCGCGAGCCCAGCACCAGCAGCAGGTCGGCCTCCTGCACCCGCGCGGTGAGCCTGGGCGAGGCGCCGAAGCCGAGCTGGCCGACGTACTGGGCGTCGCGGTTGTCGTACAGGTCCTGGCGGCGGAACGAGGCCACCACCGGCAGCGCGTTGGCCTGGGCGAAGCGCTGCACGGCCTGGCGCGCCGAGGCGTCCCAGCCGGTGCCGCCGAGCACCAGCAGCGGCTTGCGCGCGCGGCCCAGCAGGCTGCGCAGTTCTTCCATGGCCACCAGCGTCGGCGCCGCCTGGGGAATCCGTGGCGGCGGGGCGTCGGCGACCTGCGCCGAGCCGAACAGCACTTCCTCCGGCAGGCCGATCACCACCGGCCCCGGGCGCCCGGACAGGGCCACGGCGAAGGCCTCGGCGACCACCTCGGGAATGCGCCGGATGTCGTCGATCTCGGTGGCCCACTTGGCCAGGCCGCCGAACATCTGCCGGTAGTCCACCTCCTGGAACGCCTCGCGGCCCTTGAAGGCGCTTTCCACCTGGCCGACGAAGAGGATCATCGGCGTCGAGTCCTGCTTCGCCGTGTGCACGCCGTTGGCCGCGTGGGTGGCGCCCGGCCCGCGGGTGACGAAGCAGATGCCCGGGCGCCCGGTGAGCTTGCCGTAGGCGTCGGCCATGTTCGAGGCGGCGCCTTCGTGGCGGGTGACGATGGTCTGGATCGAGCGGGCGTCGTGCAGCGCGTCGAGCACCGGCAGGTAGCTTTCACCGGGGATGCAGTAGACGGTGTCCACCGCGTTGCGCAGCAGGGCTTCGACGAGAATCTGGCCGCCGTTGCGGACGGGGAGGTCGGACATGGAATTCGGGCTCCTGTGGAAAGCGGCCGGCGCCCTCGACGCCGTGCCGGCGGGTCGATCTTCGGCGCAAAGCCGGGGTCGCGCCAAGCGAGCTTTCTTCGCAAGGTCATTCCACGCCGGAATGACGCCTGCGACAACCGGTCCGCTCGGGCGCGCGGGCCATGGTCTAAGGTTTCCGGGCCATGGCTCACCGCGAAAGGAGGCACCCCATGCGTCATCCAGGATTCCGCCCGCTGTCCGCCGCCCTGCTGCTCGGCGCCGGCCTGCCGGCCCTCGCCGCGTTGCCGCAGGCGCCCGGCTACATCGACGATAGCGCTTACCCGGCTGCGGCCAAGCAGCGCATCCTGCCGGCGATGTTCGAACAGAAGCTCGCCAGCACCCGCTACCTGGCCAAGCCCGACGACCCGCTGATCACCCTGGCCGAGTCCAGCGGCTTCAAGCAGACCAGCGACTACCACCAGACCCGCGACTACCTGAAGAAGCTCGCCGACGCCTCCGCCGGCAAGCTGCAACTGAGCGAGCTGCCGGAGAAGAGCGCCACCGGCGAGCCGATGCTGCTGGTGACCGCCTCCGGGGAGGCCGACAAGTCCCCGGCGGGGCTGAACAAGTCGGGCAAGCCGACCCTCTTCATCGAAGCCGAGATCCACCCCGGCGAAGCCAACGGCAAGGACGCCATGTTCATGCTGCTGCGCGACATGACCGCCGGCGCCAAGCCGCTGGCCGGGTTGCTGGAGAAGGTCAACATCCTCTTCATCCCCACCGTGAACGTCGACGGCGACCTGCGCCGCAGCCCCTACGGGCGGATCAACCAGAACGGCCCGGAGGTCACCGGCTGGCGGGTCAACGGCCTGAACTACAACCTCAACCGCGACTTCACCAAGCTCGACAGCGCGGAAATCCGCAACGTCGCCTGGGTGTTCAACCAGTACGACCTGAGCTTCTTCGCCGACACCCACTCCACCGATGGCGCCATGTACCCCTACGACAGCTCCTACTGCCACAACGGCAACGGCTGGTCGCCGGCGTCCAGCCAGTGGATGGAGGAGGTCATGCGCGGCCCGGTGTACAAGGAACTGGAGGGCGACGGCCACGTGGTCCACGAGTGCATCAGCCTCAACGACAACCAGGACCCGGCCAAGGGCTACTACCCCTACCGCACGGACCTGGCGCGCTTCTCCAACCAGTACGGCGACATCCGCAACGTGCCCTCGATCCTCATCGAGCAGCACGCGCTGCACCCCTACGAGACCCAGGTGCTGGGCAACTACGTGATGCTCAAGGCGATGTTCCAGGTGATCGGCGACCACGCCGACTCGCTCAAGGCCGCCATCGCCAAGGACCGCGAGCGCCTGCTGGCGCAGAAGGAGGTCACCCTTACCTGGAAGCCGGGCAAGGAGCAGCACACGCCCTTCATCGTCGGTGACTACCACTATGAGCAGTCGCCGATCACCGGGGCCAAGACCATCGTCTGGAGCAACAAGCCGAAGAAACTGGAGGTGCCGATCAGCGACAACTCGGTGCCCGACCTGGTGGTCAAGCGGCCGAAGCAATACGTGGTGCCCGCGCAATGGAGCGAGGTGATCGCACGCCTCAAGGCCCATGGCATCCGGATGAAGACCCTGGAGCAGGCCACCGCCATCGAAGTCACCCTGCAGCGCATGGACGACATCAAGCTGGCCGGCGGCTTCGAACCGGACCGCGCCGCCGCCAACGAGATTCCCGGCTACGAGGGGCACCTGCTGGTCAGCGGCACCGCCAAGCCGTTCCAGCGCCTGCAGACCTTCCCGGCCGGCTCGGTGGTGATCGACACCGACCAGCCGCTGGGCGTGCTGGCGGTCAACCTGCTGACGGCGGAGAGCCCGGACTCCTTCTGGTCCTGGGGCTTCTTCAACTCCACCCTGGTGGTCGCCGAGGAGCCGGAGGAGTACGTGATGGAGCCGATGGCGCGCAAGATGCTCGCCGAGGACCCGAAGCTGGCGGCCGAGTTCGCGAAGAAGCTCAAGGACGACAAGGCCTTCGCCAAGGACCCGCACGCGCGGCTGGAGTGGTTCTACCGGCGTACGCCGTTCTACGACGTCAACGCCTACGTCTACCCGGTGGGCGCGGTGTTCTGAGGGGCAGGGGCAACGCACTTGCGTACGACCCCCACCCGTCACTCTCGCGAACGCGGGAGCCCAGAGACTCTGGATCCCCGCGTTCGCGGGGACGACGGGATCGGTTATGTGCGTTTGTAGGATGGGTCGACGAAGCGATACCCATCGCCACGGCTGAGGCGCCGGGCCTCTGTAGGACTCCGTCCGCGATGGCCCAAGCACTGGCCCTGTCGGCGCAATCGCGGATGAATCCGCTCCTGCGACCGCAAACCGTAGGGCGCATAACCGTTCGCGGTTATCCGCCGCCGGGCAACGGCGGATAACGCCGTGGGCGTTATGCGCCCTACGGAGGGGCGGATCGCCGTAGTCAGGAATACCTCTGTGCCAGAAAGCACAAGGCCCGCATTCGCGGGCCTTGTGGATGACGCCTGTTACAGGCTGGCGATCTTCTCGCGCTGCTGGACCAGGTTGGTCACCGCCTGCTCGGCCTCGGCCAGCTTGGCGCGTTCCTTCTCGATCACTTCCGGCGGCGCCTTGGCGACGAAGCCTTCGTTGGACAGCTTGCCGCCCACACGCTTGACCTCGCCTTCCAGGCGCTGGATTTCCTTGTCCAGGCGGGCCATTTCGGCGGCCTTGTCGATCAGCCCGGCCATCGGCACCAGCACCTGCAGCTCGCCCACCAGCGCGGTGGCCGACATCGGCGGCTCTTCGCCTTCGTCGAGCACGCGGACGGTCTCCAGTTTGGCCAGCTTCATCAGCAGCGGTTCGTTGTCGGCCAGGCGGCGATGGTCCTCGGGGGAGGCGTTGTTCAGCACCAGGTCGATGCGCTTGGCCATGGAGATGTTCATCTCGCCGCGAATCTGGCGGATGCCCAGCATCAGCTGCTTGACCCACTCGATGTCGCCTTCGGCGGCGGCGTCGATCTTCGCCTCGTCGGCGACCGGCCAGGGCTGCAGCATCAGTGTCTCGCCGCTCTTGCCGGCGGAAGCCTTGATGCGCTGCCAGATTTCCTCGGTGATGAACGGCATGAACGGATGCGCCAGGCGCAGCGCGGTCTCCAGCACGCGCACCAGGGTGCGGCGGGTGCCGCGCTGGCGCTCGATGGGCGCGTTCTCGTCCCACAGCACCGGCTTGACCAGCTCCAGGTACCAGGCGCAGTACTCGTCCCAGATGAACTCGTAGAGGGCCTGGGTGGCCAGGTCGAAGCGGAAGGCGTCGAGCTGGCGGGCGACTTCGATCTCGGTGCGCTGCAGGGCGGAGATGATCCAGCGGTCCACCGCGGACAGCTCGACCGGCTCGCCGTTGACGCCGGTGTCCTGGCCATCGGTGTTCTCGATGACGAAGTTGGCGGCGTTCCACAGCTTGTTGCAGAAGTTGCGGTAACCCTCGACGCGACCCATGTCGAACTTGATGTCGCGACCGGTGGAAGCCAGCGAGCAGAAGGTGAAGCGCAGGGCGTCGGTGCCGAAGCTGGCGATGCCTTCGGGGAACTCGGCGCGGGTCTGCTTGGCGATCTTTTCGGCCAGCTTGGGCTGCATCATGCCGCTGGTGCGTTTTTCCAGCAGGGCGTCGAGGGTGATGCCGTCGACGATGTCCAGCGGGTCGAGCACGTTGCCCTTGGACTTGGACATCTTCTGGCCCTGGCCGTCGCGCACCAGGCCGTGGACGTACACGGTCTTGAACGGAACCTGGGCGGTGCCGTCCGCGTTCTTGATCAGGTGCATCGTCAGCATGATCATCCGGGCGACCCAGAAGAAGATGATGTCGAAGCCGGTGACCAGCACGTCGGTGGGGTGGAAGGTCTTCAGGTACTCGGTCTGTTCCGGCCAGCCGAGGGTGGAGAAGGTCCACAGGCCCGAGCTGAACCAGGTGTCCAGCACGTCCTCGTCCTGGCGCAGCGCGGCGTCGCCGAGGTTGTGCTTGGCGCGCACTTCGGCCTCGTTGCGGCCGACGTAGACGTTGCCGGCCTCGTCGTACCAGGCCGGGATGCGGTGGCCCCACCACAGCTGGCGGCTGATGCACCAGTCCTGGATGTCGCGCATCCAGCTGAAGTACATGTTCTCGTACTGCTTGGGCACGAACTGGATGCGGCCGTCTTCCACGGCGGCGATGGCCGGTTCTGCCAGCGGCTTGGTGGAGACGTACCACTGGTCGGTCAGCCACGGCTCGATGACGGTGCCGGAGCGGTCGCCCTTGGGCACTTTCAGCGCGTGGTCGTCGATTTTCTCCAGCAGGCCCTTGGCCTCGAAGTCGGCGACGATCTGCTTGCGCGCGACGAAGCGGTCCAGGCCGGCGTAGGCGGCCGGCAGGCTGGCGTCGACATCCGGGTTGACGCTGCCGTCGAGCTTGAACACCTGGGCGGTGCCGAGGACCGCGGCATCCTTGTCGAAGATGTTGATCAGCGGCAGGCCGTGGCGCTTGCCGACTTCGTAGTCGTTGAAGTCGTGGGCCGGGGTGATCTTCACGCAGCCGGTGCCGAACTCGCGGTCGACGTAGTCGTCGGCGATGATCGGGATGCGCCGGCCTACCAGCGGCAGCTCGATGAAGGTGCCGATCAGGGCCTGGTAGCGCTCGTCTTCCGGGTGCACGGCGACCGCGCTGTCACCCAGCACGGTTTCCGGACGGGTGGTGGCGACCACCAGGTGGTCCTTGCCGTCCGCGGTCTTGTGGCCGTCGGCCAGCGGATAGCGCAGGTGCCACAGGTGGCCCTTCTCGTCGTGGTTCTCCACTTCCAGGTCGGAAATGGCGGTGTGGAACTTGGTGTCCCAGTTGACCAGGCGCTTGCCACGGTAGATCAGGCCATCCTCGTGCAGGCGCACGAAGGCTTCCTTGACCGCTTCGGAGAGGCCGTCGTCCATGGTGAAGCGCTCGCGCGACCAGTCCACCGAGGAACCCAGGCGGCGAATCTGCCGGGTGATGGTGCCGCCGGACTGCTCCTTCCACTCCCAGACCTTCTCCAGGAACTTCTCGCGGCCGAGGTCGTGACGGGCGATACCCTCGGCGGCCAGCTGGCGCTCCACCACCATCTGGGTGGCGATGCCGGCGTGGTCGGTGCCCGGCTGCCACAGGGTGTTGCGGCCCTGCATGCGGCGGTAGCGGATCAGCGCGTCCATGATGGCGTTGTTGAAGCCGTGACCCATGTGCAGGCTGCCGGTGACGTTCGGCGGCGGGATCATGATGGTGTAAGGCTCGCCGGAACCCTGCGGGGCGAAGTAGTTGTTCTGCTCCCAGGTGGGGTACCAGTGGGATTCGATGGCGTGGGGCTGGTAGGTCTTGTCCATGAGCGCGGCGGGACCCTGTAAGCGGCTAGACGGAAAACCGCTGAGTATAGCGTCTGCCGAGGGCTGCCGGCCACCGGCGATCAGGGGCGCGGGAAGGGAGCGGTTCGGCGCGGGCGGGAGGTC
>NZ_JARJLT010000216.1 GCF_029335315.1 Pseudomonas citronellolis | reverse complement strand
CGAAAATGCTGTTGCGAGGAGGCCCGGCATGGCCGCAGTCAATAAACTCACCTGCTACTCCGACCCTGCCGATCACTACTGCCATCGCGTGCGCCTGGTGCTGGCGGAGAAGAACGTCCAGGTCGACGTGGTCGAGGTGAAGGCCGGGCACTACCCGCCGAAACTGGCCGAAGTGAACCCCTACGCCAGCGTGCCGACCCTGGTCGACCGCGACCTGGCGCTGTACGAGTCGACGGTGATCATGGAGTACCTCGACGAGCGCTATCCGCACCCGCCGCTGATGCCGGTCTATCCGGTGGCGCGGGCCAACACCCGCCTGCTGATGCACCGTATCCAGCGCGACTGGTGCAGCCTGGTCGACCGTATCCTCGACGATCGTCAGAAGGATGCCGCTCGCGCCTTGGCGCGCAAGGAGTTGCGTGAGAGTCTAACGGGGGTGTCGCCGTTGTTCGCCGAGAAGCCGTACTTCCTCAGCGACGAACTGAGCCTGGTCGACTGCTGCCTGCTGCCGATCCTCTGGCGCCTGCCCCAACTGGGCATAGAGCTGCCGCGCCAGGCCAAGCCGCTGCTCGACTACATGGAGCGGCAGTTCGCCCGCGACAGCTTCCAGGCTAGTCTGTCCACCATCGAACGTGATGTGCGTTAAGGAAATTGATGATGAACTCCAGTCGACCCTACCTCGTGCGAGCCCTCTATGAGTGGATCGTCGACAACGGCTGTACGCCGCATATCCTGGTGAACGCCGAGTTCCCCGGGGTGAGGGTGCCGCCGGGCTACGCCAGCGACGGCCAGATCGTCCTCAACGTGTCGCCCACCGCGGTGCGCCACCTGCAGATGGACAACGAGGCGGTGAGCTTCGAAGGGCGCTTCGGTGGTGTCGCGCAGAACCTGTACATCCCGTCCCAGGCGGTGATGGCGGTCTACGCGCGGGAGAATGGCCAGGGCATGGTCTTCGACCTGGAGCCGCCGGTGCCGGCGGACGACGAAGAGCTGCAGGATGACGGTGGCCCGACCGACGAGCCGCCGCGCCCCAGCGGCCGGCCCAGCCTGAAGGTGGTCAAGTAACCCCTCAGGCGTTCAGGCAAAGAAAAAGGCGATCCGAGGATCGCCTTTTTTATCGACTGCGAAAACCTCAGTCGATGTATTCGAACAGGCGGACGATCTTCTGTACGCCGTTGACGTTCTGCACCACCTGGGTGGCCAGGTCGCCTTCGCGCTTGGTTACCAGGCCGAGCATGTAGACGATGCCGTTCTCGGTGACCACCTTGATGCGCGAGGAGGGCACGTTGGCGTCGGTGAGCATCTGCGTCTTGATCTTGGTGGTCAGCCAGGTGTCGTTGTTGCGGGCCAGCAGCGACGAGGGCTGGATGACCTGCAGCTCGTTGTGCACGGTCTTGACCTTCTGCACGCTGCGCGCAGCCTGCTCGGCCTTGTTCTTCAGATCGGCACGCGGCGTCTGGCCGGCCAGCAGGACCACGCCGTTGTAGCTGATCACCACGATGTGGGAGTTGCGGTCGAGGTCCGGATCGGCCTTGGCGACGTTGACCGCCACCTTGGTCTCGATCAGCGAATCGTCGATGGTGCTGCCGATGGTGCGGGTGCCGCGGTTGTCGTCGATGGGCTCCTCGCGGGTGGCGCTCAGGAAGCTGCTGCAGCCGCCCATGACCAGGGTCAGGGCAAGGAGGCCGGCGAGCTTCAGCGGACTACGAGTCATTCTTCACTCCCGAACAGTTGGCGATCGATGAGGTCGCACAGGCAGTGGATCACCAGCAGGTGCACTTCCTGGATGCGCGCGGTGACCTTGGCCGGAACGCGGATCTCGACGTCCTCGGGCAGCAGCAGCGAGGCCATGCCGCCGCCGTCGCGGCCGGTCAGGGCCACCACCAGCATCTCGCGGTCGTGGGCGGCCTGGATGGCCTGGATGACGTTGGCCGAGTTGCCGCTGGTGGAGATCGCCAGCAGCACGTCGCCGGGCTGGCCGAGCGCGCGGATCTGCTTGGAGAAGACTTCGTTGTAGCTGTAGTCGTTGGCGATCGAGGTGATGGTCGAGCTGTCGGTGGTCAGGGCCACGGCGGGCAGGCTCGGGCGCTCGCGCTCGAAGCGGTTGAGCAGCTCCGAGGAGAAGTGCTGGGCGTCGCCGGCCGAGCCGCCGTTGCCGCAGCTGAGAATCTTGCCTTCGTTGAGCAGGGCGTTGACCATCACCATGCTGGCCTGTTCGATATGCGGAATCAGCACCTCGGTGGCCTGCTGCTTGGTCTCGATGCTGGCATGGAAGAGCTGGCGGATACGGGATTGCATGTCCATCAGGTGTGACCTTTCGTCGGGCGTCTGATCAGGTGTCAAAGGCGTTGGTGATCCAGTTCGGTTGCGCGGGGGTTCCCGCGGTGGGCTGCACCGCCACTACGTCGAACCGGCAGGGGTGCCGGGACCAGCGGGCTTCCTGTTGCAGAAAATGTTCGGCGGCGGCGACCAGGCGTTGGCGCTTGCGCGCATCCACGCTTTCCAGGGCGCCGCCAAAGGCCGGGTTTCGGCGGCAGCGAACTTCGACGAATACTACTGTATCGCCGTCCAGCATGACCAGATCAAGCTCGCCGCGCCGGCATCGCCAGTTCTGCGCCAGCAGGCGCAGGCCATGGCTTTGCAGGTGCTCGCGGGCGAGCTCCTCGGCGCGGCGCCCGAGTGCCTGGGCATCGCCGCGCCTATCGATCAATTGCCGCCGTTCTCCAGCGGTTGCACCTGGCCGTTGCGGAATTCCGCCCAGGGCAGCTGGCGCTGGATGCGTTGGTTGGGCGCCAGGCTGAGGTTGCCGGTCAGGCCGTCGAGTTGCATGCCCGGCAGCGCCTTGAGTTCCGGCAGGCGCGGGGCCAGGCGGTAGGCGTCGGCACCCATGGCGTAGAGGCGGCCGAGGCTGCTGGCGGCCTGTGGCCACTGGGCCACGACCTGCTGGCGCAGCGGGTTGCCGGTCTGCAGCAGCCAGGGCGTCTCGCAGAAGCGGATGCCGTTGAGATCCTGGTCCTGCGCCGGGTTGCTCTGCCCGGTGTAGAGGTTGGAGGTGGCGTAGACCGGCAGGTCGCCGGCGTACTGGAAGGCCAGGGTCGGCTTGATCTGGCGCGCCTGCTGCGGAGTCGAGGCGAGGAAGATGAAGTCGATGTCCTGGCGGCGCGACGGCTGGGTGTCGACGTTGCTGTCGAGCACGCCCTGCAGCTTCTTGGCGCGGCCTTCGCTCTGGCGCAGCTGGAGCAGATCGGCGATCTGCTGGGCCAGCTCCACCGGCTGGTCGACGTGCTCGGCGGCGATCAGGGTGCCGCCGCGGGCCTGCCAGTCACGGCTGAAGGCCGCGAGCACGCGGTCGCCCCAGTCGCCGCGCGGCACCAGGGCCACGGCGCGGCGCATGCCGTCGTCCCAGGCCTTGCGCGCCACTTCGCGGGCTTCGTCCTCGGCCGACAGGCCGAACTGGAACAGCTGTGCCGGGCCGGCCTGGGCGGCGTCGGTGTAGTTCAGCGCCAGGGTGGTGATGGGCAGTTGCGGGCGGTCGCCGAGCTGCTTGACCAGCGGTTTCTCCAGCGGGCCGACCACCAGTTGCACGCCGTCGGCCTGGGCCTGGCGGTAGAAGTCGTCCAGCGAGCGCACCTGGCTGCTGTCGTAGAGCTGGATCGCCGGCTGCTGGCCGCCGCTCTGCTGGGCCTGGTAGTAGGCGGCCATGAAGCCGTCCTGCAGGGCGCGGGCGACGCCGGCCAGTTGGCCCTGCTGGGGCAGCAGCAGGCCGATCTTGTTCAGCGGCTGGGCAGCCAGCGACTTGAGTTTTTCCAGGGCGTCGGGCAGTTGCTTGGCCGCCGGGTGCTGCGGGTTCTGCTTGCGCCAGTTGTCGATGTTGGCCTGCTGTTCCTGCAGGGTGGAGGCGCTCTTCACTACGCTGGCCAGCTCCAGCCAGCCGTTCAGGTCGCCTTCGTTCGGGGTGGGCTGCAGTTGCTCGACCGGCAGGCTGGAGACCAGGCCCCAGATCGCCTCGTGGTTGGCCTTGCTGGCGTCGGCGTTGAGCAGCGGGTCGACGAACACGCGTTCGCGGGCGGCGGCCAGGGCCTGGCCATCGGCGGCCAGGGCCTGGGCCTTGACCAGGCCGCTGCGCGCCTGCTGTTCCACCGGCAGTTCGCCCAGGTGGCTGAAGCTCGGGTGCTCGAAGGCCTTGAGCGCGGCCTTGGGCTTGTTGCGGCCCAGGGCGATCTGTGCGTCCAGGGTGCTGGCGAAGATCTGCTGCGCGGGCTTCAGGCTGTCCATCGGCACCTGCTCGAGGATCTGCGCGGCGCGGGCCAGGTCCTTCTGCTGGTAGGCCAGGTCGGCGGCCGAGAGCTTCAGCAGCACGGCTTCGTCGGGCTTGGCGGTGGCGGCCTGCTGCAGCAGTTGCTCGATGCTGGCGTTCGGCGTGCGCGGCAGTTCGCCGAGGTTGGAAGAGGGCGAGCTGGCGCAGGCGGCCAGCAGGGTGGCCAGGCACAGTGCGGAAAGCGGACGCAGTCGAGCGATCATCATCGGGCTTCTCGTGACGCATTCAAAGAGTCGGCAATTGTACCCAAGGCGGCTGGGCTAGGCGATGGCGGGCGCCGGAAACGGGATACAATGCGGTATTTCCGACCCGCGATAAGGAGTGGTCAGTGACCCTCGGAACCCTGTACGTGGTGGCCACGCCCATCGGCAACCTCGACGACATCAGCGCCCGGGCCCTGCGTACCCTGCGCGAGGTGGCGCTGATCGCCGCCGAGGACACCCGGCACTCGCTGCGCCTGCTGCAGCATTTCGGCATCGAGACGCCGCTGGCGGCCTGCCACGAGCACAACGAGCGCGACCAGGGTGGACGCTTCATCACCCGCCTGCTGGCGGGCGACGATGTGGCCCTGGTGTCCGACGCCGGCACGCCGCTGATCTCCGACCCCGGCTACCACCTGGTGCGCCAGGCGCGCGCGGCGGGTGTGCGGGTGGTGCCCGTGCCCGGCGCCTGCGCGTTGATCGCCGGGCTTTCGGCGGCGGGGCTCGCGTCCGACCGCTTCGTCTTCGAGGGCTTCCTGCCGGCCAAGACCGCCGGGCGCAAGTCGCGCCTGGAAGCGCTGCGCGAAGAACCGCGCACGCTGATCTTCTATGAAGCGCCGCATCGCCTGCTGGAATGCCTGCAGGACATGGCCGAGGTGTTCGGCGAGGCACGTCAGGCGGTGCTGGCTCGCGAGCTGACCAAGACCTTCGAGACCCTCAAGGGGCTGCCGGTGGGCGAGTTGCGCGACTGGGTCGCGGCCGACGCCAATCAGCAGCGCGGCGAGTGCGTTCTGCTGCTGGCCGGCTGGGAGGCGCCGGAGGAGGAGGGCATCGATTCCGAATCACTGCGGGTGCTCGATCTGCTGCTGGCGGAGTTGCCGGTCAAGCGCGCCGCGGCGCTGGCGGCGGAGATCACCGGCGTGCGCAAGAACCTGCTGTACCAGGCGGCGCTGGAGCGCAAGGCCGACTGAGGTCGGGGTGCGCGCTGGCGGATTGCCCTTGCGGCTGGCTGCCGCTGTCGCTACCCTTGGCGGCGGAGAGTCGATTGGACAGTCGCTGCTGTGTGGTTTCCACATGGGGGAGGAAAGTCCGGGCTCCATAGGGCAGAGTGCCAGGTAACGCCTGGGAGGCGCGAGCCTACGGAAAGTGCCACAGAAAATAACCGCCTAAGCGCAATAGCGCCGGTAAGGGTGAAAAGGTGCGGTAAGAGCGCACCGCACGGCTGGCAACAGTTCGTGGCTAGGTAAACCCCACTCGGAGCAAGACCAAATAGGAATCCGTTGCGTGGCCCGCGCTGGATTCGGGTAGGTCGCTTGAGGCGTTCAGTGATGGACGTCCCAGAGGAATGGCTGTCCTCGACAGAACCCGGCTTACAGATCGACTCTCCTCAAATTCCCCACTTCATCCCACAACGACCATTTGTCGCGCGATGGATGAAGTGTAAATCTTAAGAAACTGCTTTAAGTAAGAAAGCCCAGTGTTTTGAAAACACTGGGCTTTTTGCTTTCTCAGACAGTGTCAAAAACCCTGAAATCCCTCCTGAAAGCTCGCTAAATCTCGGTCCTGTAAGGATTTTTCCCTCTGGCCTCGCCTTGACGGTGGGGAGTGCGCATTTCTATAGTGTGCGCAAGTGGTACGAAGTGGGTAAAAGTGGGATCAACTGGCACGGATAGCCAACCACGGGGGGAAACGCAGACGTGTTTCGCGGAGCTAACGCCATCAGTCTCGACGCCAAAGGGCGCCTCGCGATGCCGAGTCGGTATCGTGACGAGCTCGTTTCGCGTTGCAATGGCCAGCTCATCGTCACCATCGATGCCGTCGATCCCTGCCTGACCGTCTACCCCTTGCCCGAATGGGAACTCATTGAAACCAAGCTGCGCGAACTGCCCTCGCTGCGTGAAGAGACGCGGCGTCTGCAGCGCCTGCTGATCGGCAACGCGGTGGATCTGGAGCTCGACGGCAGTGGCCGTTTCCTGGTGCCGCCGCGCTTGCGCGAGTACGCCGGGCTGGACAAGCGGGCGATGCTCGTTGGCCAGCTGAACAAGTTCCAGCTGTGGGACGAAGACAAGTGGAATGCGGTGGCCGAGGCTGACCTGGCCGCCATCAAGCAACCCGGCGGACTGCCGGATGAACTACGCGACCTTATTTTGTGAGCCTGCCTGTGAACGCCACCTACCAACACATCACCGTTCTGCTCGAGGAGGCCGTCGAAGCGCTGGCCCCGGAGTCGGGCCGCTGCTATGTGGACGGTACCTTCGGCAGGGGAGGGCACAGTCGGGCCTTGCTTGGCAGGCTGGACCCGGGCGGGCGGTTGCTCGGGTTCGACAAGGACCCCCTGGCGATCGCAGCGGGGCAAGCACTGGCGGCCGAAGACGGCCGCTTCGTCGTTGTACAACGGTCGTTCGCCGAGATGGGCGAAGAGCTGGCCGCGCGCGGTCTGACCGGGCAGGTCGACGGTGTGCTGCTGGACCTCGGCGTGTCCTCGCCGCAGCTCGATGACCCGGAACGCGGCTTCAGTTTCCTCAACGACGGCCCGCTGGACATGCGCATGGATCCGAGCCGTGGCGTCAGCGCCGCCGCGTGGATCGCCAGCGCCAGCGAAGAAGAAATCGCCCGGGTGTTCAAGGATTATGGCGAAGAGCGTTTCGCCAAGCGCATGGCCCGCGCCATCGTCAACCGTCGCGCGGAGAAGCCCTTCGAGCGCACCGCCGACCTGGCCGCCGTGATCACCGAGGCCAACCCGGCCTGGGAAAAGGGCAAGAACCCGGCTACCCGGGCCTTCCAGGGCCTGCGTATCCACGTGAACAACGAACTGGGTGACCTCGAGCGCGGCCTGGACGCCGCCATGGCGGCGCTGGCCGTCGGCGGTCGCCTGGTGGTGATCAGCTTCCATTCCCTGGAAGACCGCATCGTCAAGCAGTTCATGCGCAAGCACGCCAAGGGCGAGGCGGACAACCTGCCGCGCGACCTGCCGATCCGCGCCAAGGTCTTCGAGCCGAGCCTGAAGCTGCTGGGCAAGCCGCAGTACGCCTCGGAAGCCGAGCTCAAGGCCAACCCGCGCTCGCGCAGCGCGGTGATGCGCGTGGCGGAGAAGCTCAAGTGAGCAGGCTGTTCTCGAAGCGCCTGCCCACCGGCAGCTTCTTCATGCTGCTGCTGTTCATCGGCGTGCTGCTGTCCTCGATTTCGGTGGCCTACAGCGCCTACTGGAACCGCCAGTTGCTGAACAGCCTGTACACCGAACTCAACGTACGCGACAAGGCGCAGGCCGAGTACGGCCGGCTGGTGCTGGAGCAGAGCACCTGGACCGCCTACAGCCGCATCGAGACCCTGGCCACCGGGCAACTGAAGATGCGCGTGCCGGATCCGTCGGAAATCATCATGGTGGCGCCATGAAGCACCTCGACGGCGCCCTCTACCCCTGGCGTTTCCGCGTCGCCATCGGCCTGCTGCTGGTGATGGTGAGCGCGATCGTCTGGCGCATCGTCGACCTGCACGTGATCGACCATGACTTCCTCCAGGAGCAGGGCGACGCGCGCAGCGTGCGGCACATCTCGATTCCCGCCCACCGCGGGCAGATCACCGACCGCAACGGCGAGCCGCTGGCGGTGAGTACGCCAGTCGCGACCCTCTGGGCCAACCCCAAGGAACTCGTCCTCGAACGCGACAAGTGGCCGATCCTGGCCCACGCCCTGGGGGTGACGCGTGAGGCGTTGAGCCAGCGCCTGGAGCAGATGGCCGACAAGGAATTCATCTACCTGGTGCGCGGCCTCACGCCCGAGCAGGGCGAGGCGGTGATGGCCGAGGTCAAGGCCAACAGGATTCCGGGCGTCTACTCCATCGAGGAGTTTCGTCGTTTCTACCCGGCCGGCGACGTCGCCGCCCAGGTGGTCGGCTTCACCGACGTGGACGACCGCGGCCGCGAAGGCGTCGAGCTGTCCTACGACAGCTGGCTGGCCGGCGTGCCGGGCAAGCGCCAGGTGCTCAAGGACCGTCGCGGCCACCTGATCCGCGACCTGCAGGTGACCCGCAACGCCAAGGCCGGCAAGACCCTGGCGCTGTCCGTCGACTTGCGCCTGCAATATCTGGCCAACCGCGAACTGCGCAACGCCATCGTCGAGAACGGCGCCAAGGCCGGCAGCCTGGTGATCCTCGACGTGAAGACTGGCGAAGTGCTGGCCATGGCCAACCAGCCGACCTACAACCCGAACAACCGCCGCGACATGCAGCCGGAGATGATGCGCAACCGCGCCATGATCGACGTCTTCGAGCCGGGCTCGACCATGAAGCCGTTCTCCATGAGCGCGGCGCTGGAAACCGGGCGCTGGAAGCCCAGCGACACCGTCGAGGTCTACCCGGGCACCCTGCAGATCGGCCGCTACACCATTCGCGACGTGTCCAGGACCGAAGGCCCGGTGCTGGACCTGACCGGCATCCTGATCCGCTCCAGTAACGTGGGCATGAGCAAGGTCGCCTTCGATATCGGCGGCGAGGCCATCTACGGTGTGATGCAGAAGGTCGGCCTGGGCCAGGATACCGGCCTCGGCTTCCCCGGCGAGCGCGTCGGCAACCTGCCCAACTACCGCGAGTGGCGCAAGGCCGAGACCGCCACCCTGTCCTACGGCTACGGCTTGTCGGTGACCGCCATCCAGCTGGCCCACGCCTACGCGGCGCTGGCCAACAATGGCCAGACCGTGCCGCTGACCATGGTTCGCGCCGACCGTCAGCCGACCGCCACCCAGGTGATCCCGGAGCAGGTCGCCAAGACCATGCAGGGCATGCTGCAACAGGTGGTCGAGGCGCCGAACGGCGTCTACCGGGCCCAGGTCCCCGGTTACCATGTGGCCGGCAAATCCGGTACCGCGCGCAAGGCCCAGGTTGGCACCAAGGGCTACGCCGAGAACTCCTACCGCTCACTGTTCGCCGGCTTCGGGCCGATGAGCAACCCGCGTTTCGTTGTGGTCGTGGTCATCGATGAACCGAGCAAGGCCGGCTATTTCGGCGGCCTGGTATCGGCACCGGTGTTCAGCAAGGTGATGTCCGGCACGCTGCGACTGATGAACATTCCGCCGGACAACCTGCAGACTACCCCGCAGCAAACCGCCACTGCTGCGCCCGTCAAAGGAGGGCGTGGCTGATGCCGATGAGCCTGAACCAACTGCTGCCGCAGGCCGAAACCGGCGTGCTGATCCGCGAGCTGACCCTGGACAGCCGCGCGGTCAAGCCCGGCGACCTGTTCCTGGCCATCCCCGGCGCCTTGCATGACGGTCGTGCGCACATCGCCGACGCCGTCGCGCGGGGCGCCGCCGCCGTGGCCTACGAAGCCGAGGGCGCCAGCGTGGCTCCCGCCGGCGATACGCCGCTGGTCGCCATTCGCGGCCTGGCCGGCCAGCTGTCGGCCATCGCCGGGCGCTTCTATGGCGAGCCCAGCCGTGGCATCGAACTGATCGGCGTGACCGGCACCAACGGCAAGACCAGCGTTAGCCAGCTGCTGGCCCAGGCCCTGGACCTGCTCGGCGAGCGCTGCGGCATCGTCGGCACCCTGGGCTGCGGTTTCCACGGCGCCCTGGAAAGCGGCAAGCACACCACCCCGGACGCCCTGGCCCTGCAGGGTACCCTGGCGCGCCTGAAGCAGGCCGGCGCCCGCGCCGTGGCCATGGAAGTCTCTTCCCATGGCTTGGAGCAGGGTCGCGTGGCCGCCCTCGAATTCGATGTCGCGGTGTTCACCAACCTGTCCCGCGACCACCTCGACTACCACGGCACCATGGAGGCCTACGGCGCCGCCAAGGCCCGCCTGTTCGCCTGGCCGAACCTGAAGTGCCGGGTGATCAACCTGGACGACGCCTTTGGCCGCCAGTTGGCCGCCGAAACCCACGAATCGCGGCTGATGGGCTACAGCCTGGAAGACCCCAGCGCCTTCATCCATTGCCGCGAAGCGCGTTTCAGCGACGCCGGCGTCGAAGCCCTGCTGGTCACCCCCAAGGGCGAAGGCGTGCTGCGCAGCTCGCTGCTCGGCCGCTTCAACCTGAGCAACCTGCTGGCGGTGGTCGGTGGCTTGCTCGGGCTGGACTACCCGCTGGGCGACATCCTCAAGGTGTTGCCGCAACTCGAAGGCCCGGTGGGCCGCGTGCAGCGCCTGGGCGGCGGCGACAAGCCACTGGTGGTGGTCGATTACGCGCACACTCCGGACGCCCTGGAGAAGGTCCTGCTGGCTTTGCGCCCGCACGTCCACGGCCGGCTGCTGTGCCTGTTCGGCTGTGGCGGCGACCGCGACCGCGGCAAGCGCCCGATCATGGCCCAGGTGGCCGAGCAGCACGCCGACGGCGTGCTGGTGACCGACGACAACCCGCGTAGCGAAGACAGCGCGCGGATCATCGAAGACATCCGCGCCGGTTTCGCCAACCCGCAGGACGTGCGTTTCGTTTCCGGCCGCGGCGCGGCCATCGCCGAGCTGATCGCCGGTGCCGGCGTCGACGACGTGGTGCTGCTGGCCGGCAAGGGCCACGAGGATTACCAGGAGATCGCCGGCGTCCGCCATCCGTTCTCCGATCTGCAAGAAGCCGCCAAGGCGCTGGCTGCCTGGGAGGTGAAGAAAGATGCTTAAGCCGCTGCTGCTCAGTGAAGTCGCCGGGGCCCTGGAAGGCCGCGTGCTGGGTGCCGATGTCGGGTTCGACGCGGTGAGCACCGACAGCCGCGCCATCGAGGCCGGCCAGTTGTTCGTCGCCCTGAGCGGGCCGCGCTTCGACGGTCACGACTACCTGGCCGATGTCGCCGCCAAGGGCGCCGTCGCCGCCCTGGTGCAACGCGAAGTCGCAGGCGCGCCGCTGGCCCAGCTGCTGGTGGCCGACACCCGCGAGGCCCTGGGCCGCCTGGGTGCGCTGAACCGCGCGGCCTTCACCGGCAAGGTGGCGGCGGTGACCGGTTCCAGCGGCAAGACCACGGTCAAGGAAATGCTCGCCAGCATCCTGCGGACCCAGGGCGAAGTCCTGGCCACCCGTGGCAACCTGAACAACGACCTGGGCGCGCCCCTGACTCTGCTGCAGATCGGCGCGCAGCACCGCAGCGCGGTGATCGAACTGGGCGCCTCGCGGGTCGGCGAGATCGCCTACACCGTCGGCCTGACCCGGCCGCAGGTGGCCATCATTACCAACGCCGGCACCGCCCACGTTGGCGAGTTCGGCGGCCAGGACAAGATCGTCCTGGCCAAGGGCGAAATCCTCGAGGGCCTGGATGCCGACGGCACCGCCGTGCTCAATCTCGACGACCGCGCCTTCGACACCTGGAAAACCCGCGCCGCCGGCCGCCGCGTGCTGAGCTTCGCCCTGCGCGACGGCGGCGCCGACTTCCGCGCCGCCGATCTGCAGCGCGACGCCCGTGGCTGCGTCGGCTTCAGCCTGCAAGGGCTGGCCGGCGAAGCCCGCATCCAGCTCAACCTGCTGGGCGAGCACAACGTCGCCAACGCCCTGGCCGCCGCCGCCGCCGCCCACGCCCTCGGCGTGCCGCTGGTCGGGATCGTCCAGGGCCTGGAACAACTGCAGCCGGTCAAGGGGCGCGCGGTAGCCCAGTTGGCGAGCAACGGCATGCGGGTGATCGACGACAGCTACAACGCCAATCCGGCGTCAATCTGCGCGGCCATTGATATACTCGCCGGCTTTTCCGGCCGGACCGTCCTGGTCCTCGGGGACATGGGTGAACTGGGCGCCTGGGCCGAGGCCGCGCACCGTGAGGTGGGCGCCTACGCCGTGGGCAAGGTCGCCGCGCTCTATGCCGTCGGTCCGCTGATGCGCAACGCCGTCGAGGCGTTCGGCGCCGCGGGCCGGCACTTCGCCGACCAGGCCGGGCTGATCCAGGCCCTGGCCGGCGAACCATCGACTACCACCATTCTGATCAAGGGTTCCCGCAGCGCGGCGATGGACAAGGTCGTCGCGGCGCTGTGCGCTTCCACCGAGGAGAAACATTAATGCTGCTGCTGCTCGCCGAGTACCTGCAACAGTTCTACAAGGGCTTCGGCGTCTTCCAGTACCTGACCCTGCGCGGCATCCTCAGCGTGCTGACCGCGCTCGCCCTGTCGCTGTGGCTGGGCCCGTGGATGATCCGCACCCTGCAGATCCGCCAGATCGGTCAGGCCGTGCGCAACGACGGCCCGCAGTCGCACCTGTCGAAGAAGGGCACCCCGACCATGGGCGGCGCCCTGATTCTCACCGCCATCGCCATCAGCACCCTGCTCTGGGCTGACTGGTCGAACCGCTACGTCTGGGTTGTGCTGGCCGTGACCCTGCTGTTCGGCGCCGTCGGCTGGGTCGATGACTACCGCAAGGTGATCGAGAAGAACTCCCGCGGCCTGCCGAGCCGCTGGAAGTATTTCTGGCAGTCGGTGTTCGGCCTGGGCGCGGCAATCTTCCTGTTCCTGACCGCCGAGACTCCGGTGGAAACCACTCTGATCGTGCCGATGCTGAAGAACGTCGAGATCCCGCTGGGCATCGGCTTCGTGGTGCTGACCTACTTCGTCATCGTCGGTTCGAGCAACGCGGTGAACCTGACCGACGGCCTCGACGGCCTGGCGATCATGCCGACGGTGATGGTCGGCGGCGCCCTGGGCATCTTCTGCTACCTGTCGGGCAACATCAAATTCGCCGAATACCTGCTGATCCCCAGCGTTCCGGGGGCCGGCGAGCTGATCATCTTCTGCGCGGCCATCGTCGGCGCGGGGCTGGGCTTCCTGTGGTTCAACACCTACCCGGCGCAGGTTTTCATGGGTGACGTCGGCGCGCTGGCCCTGGGCGCCGCGCTGGGCACCATCGCGGTGATCGTCCGCCAGGAAATCGTGCTGTTCATCATGGGCGGGGTGTTCGTCATGGAGACCCTGTCGGTGGTCATCCAGGTCGCCTCCTTCAAGCTGACCGGAAAACGGGTGTTCCGCATGGCGCCCATCCACCACCACTTCGAACTCAAAGGCTGGCCGGAGCCGCGCGTGATCGTGCGCTTCTGGATCATCACGGTGATTCTCGTGCTGATCGGCCTGGCCACGTTGAAACTGCGTTGAGGGCAGAGCGAGCATGAGCCTGATCGCTTCGGACAATTTCCGCATCGTTGTCGGCCTCGGCAAGAGCGGCATGTCGCTGGTGCGCTTCCTGGCGCGCCAGGGCGTGCCTTTCGCCGTCGCCGACACCCGCGCGAATCCGCCGGAGCTGGCCACCCTGCGCGCCGAGTACCCGAGCGTGGAAGTGCGTTGCGGCGAGCTCGACGCCGAGTTCCTCTGCCGCGCCAGCGAGCTGTACGTCAGCCCCGGCTTGTCGCTGCGGGTTCCGGCGCTGATCGAGGCCGCCGCCCGTGGCGTGCGCCTGTCCGGTGACGTCGACCTGTTCGCCCGCCACGCCAAGGCGCCGATCGTCGCCATCACCGGCTCCAACGCCAAGAGCACCGTGACCACCCTGGTCGGCGACATGGCGGTGGCGGCCGGCAAGCGCGTCGCCGTCGGCGGCAACCTCGGCACCCCGGCGCTGGACCTGCTGGCCGATGATGTCGAGCTGTACGTACTGGAGCTGTCGAGCTTCCAGTTGGAGACCTGCGAGCGCCTGGGCGCCGAAGTCGCCACCTGCCTGAACGTCAGCGAAGACCACATGGACCGCTACGACGGCATGGCCGACTATCACCTGGCCAAGCACCGCATCTTCCGCGGCGCCCGCCAGGTGGTGGTGAACCGCGCCGACGCCCTGAGCCGTCCGTTGATCGCCGATAACGTGCCGTGCTGGACCTTCGGCACCAACAAGCCCGACTTCAAGGCATTCGGCCTGGTCGAGGAGGGCGGTGAGAAGTGGCTGGCCTTCCAGTTCGAGGCGCTGATGCCGGCGCGCGAGCTGAAGATCCGTGGCGCGCACAACCAATCCAACGCCCTGGCCGCCCTGGCCCTGGGCCACGCCGTCGGCCTGCCGTTCGAGCCGATGCTGCGGACCCTGCGTGAATTCGCTGGCCTGGCCCACCGTTGCCAGTGGGTCGGCGAGCGCGCCGGGGTGAGCTACTACGACGATTCCAAGGCCACCAACGTCGGCGCCGCGCTGGCCGCCATCGAGGGCCTGGGCGCCGATATCGATGGCAAGCTGGTGCTGCTCGCCGGCGGCGATGGCAAGGGCGCGGACTTCAGCGCCCTGCGCGAGCCGGTGGCGAAGTTCTGCCGCGCCGTGGTGCTGCTCGGCCGCGACGCCGAGCTGGTAGGTGCCGCCCTCGGCGACGGCGTGCCGCAGGTCCGCGTGAAAACCCTGGAAGACGCGGTGCGCCAGGCCGCCGAGCTGGCCGAGGCGGGCGACGCCGTGCTGCTGTCGCCGGCCTGCGCCAGCCTGGACATGTTCAAGAACTTCGAAGAGCGCGGCCGCCTCTTCGCCAAGGCCGTGGGGGAACTCGCCTGATGTTCTCCTTCCTGCGCCCCTATCCGTCCCCGCTGATCAGCCGCAACGGCATCGATCTGGACTTCCCGCTGCTCGCCGGTTGCCTGGCGCTGCTCGGCCTGGGTCTGGTGATGGTGACCTCGGCGTCTTCGGAAGTGGCGGCGGCGCAGTCCGGCAACCCGCTGTACTTCTCGGTGCGCCACCTGATCTACCTGGCCATCGGCTTCGTCGCCTGCGGCGTGACCATGATGACGCCGATGGAGACCTGGCAGCGCCACAGCTGGAAGCTGCTCGGCGTGGCCTTCGTGCTGCTGGTGGCGGTGATCACTCCCGGCGTCGGCCGCGAGGTCAACGGTTCCATGCGCTGGATCGGTTTCGGCCTGTTCAACATCCAGCCCTCGGAGATCGCCAAGGTCTTCGTGGTGGTGTTCATGGCGGGCTACCTGGTGCGACGCCAGCACGAGGTGCGCGAAAGCTGGCTGGGCTTCTTCAAGCCGTTCGCCGTGCTGCTGCCCTTCGCCGGCCTGCTGCTGCGCGAGCCGGACTTCGGCGCCACCGTGGTGATGATGGGCGCCGCGGCGGCCATGCTGTTCCTGGGCGGCGTCGGCCTGTTCCGCTTCGGCCTGATGGTGGCCCTGGCGGTGGGCGCGGTGGCGCTGCTGATCTGGACCCAGCCCTACCGGATGGCGCGCCTGACCAACTTCAGCGACCCCTGGGCCGACCAGTTCGGCGCCGGCTACCAGCTCAGCCAGGCGCTGATCGCCTTCGGCCGTGGCGGCTGGATGGGCATGGGCCTGGGCAATAGCATCCAGAAGCAGTTCTACCTGCCCGAGGCACACACCGACTTCGTATTCGCCGTGCTGGCCGAGGAGCTGGGCATCGTCGGCGCCCTGGCCACCGTCTGCCTGTTCGTCTTCGTTGGTCTGCGCGCGCTCTACATCGGCATCTGGGCCGAGCAGGCCAAGCAGTATTTCTCCGCCTACGTGGCCTACGGCCTGGCCTTCCTGTGGATCGGCCAGTTCCTCATCAACGTCGGCGTGAACGTCGGCCTGTTGCCGACCAAGGGCCTGACCCTGCCGTTCCTCAGCTACGGTGGCTCGTCGCTGGTCATCTGCTGCGGCTCCCTGGGCATGCTCCTGCGCATCGAATGGGAGCGGCGCACCACGGTGGGCAGCGAAGAATTCGAATTCACCGAGGAGGACTTCGCCGATGAAAGGTAACGTCCTCATCATGGCCGGCGGTACCGGCGGCCACGTGTTCCCGGCGCTGGCCTGCGCCCGCGAGTTCCAGGCGCGCGGCTACGCCGTGCACTGGCTGGGCACCCCGCGCGGCATCGAGAACGAGCTGGTGCCCAAGGCCGGCCTGCCGCTGCACCTGATCAACGTCAGCGGGCTGCGCGGCAAGGGCCGCAAGGCGCTGCTGCGCGCGCCCTTCGACCTGCTCAAGTCGCTGTTCCAGGCCCTGGGCCTGATGCGCCAGCTGAAGCCGGTGTGCGTGCTCGGCCTGGGTGGCTATGTCACCGGCCCCGGCGGCCTGGCGGCGAAGCTGAGCGGCGCGCCGCTGGTGATCCACGAACAGAACGCCGTCGCCGGCACCGCCAACCGTGGCCTGGCGCCGCTGGCCAAGCGCGTCTGCGAAGCCTTCCCGGACACCTTCCCGGCCAGCGCCAAGCGCCTGACCACCGGCAACCCGGTACGCGCCGAGCTGTTCCTCGACGCAAACGCCCGCGCCGAGCTGGGCGGGCGCAAGGTCAACCTGCTGGTGCTGGGCGGCAGCCTGGGCGCCGAGCCGCTGAACAAGCTGTTGCCCGAAGCGCTGGCGCTGATTCCCGCCGAGCAGCGCCCGGCGATCCGCCACCAGGCCGGTCGTCAGCATGACGGGGTGACCGCGGAGCGTTACGCGCAAGCGGGTGTCGAAGCCGAGGTCGCTCCGTTCATCGGCGACATGGCCGCGGCCTACGCCTGGGCCGACCTGGTGATCTGCCGCGCCGGCGCCCTGACCGTCAGCGAGCTGACCGCCGCCGGCCTGCCGTCCTTCCTGGTGCCGCTGCCCCACGCGATCGACGATCACCAGACCCGCAATGCCGAATTCCTGGTACGGGAGGGCGCCGCCCGCCTGCTGCCGCAAAAGTCTACCGGCGCCGCCGACCTGGCCGCGCAGCTGTCCGAGGTATCGATGCATCCCGAATCCCTGAAGCAGATGGCCGCCAGCGCCCGGCGCCTGGCCATGCCCGAGGCTACCCGCACGGTGGTCGACGCCTGCCTGGAGGTGGCCCGTGGTTAAGGAACCCAACGGCATCACCCGCACCATGCGTCGCATCCGTCGCATCCACTTCGTCGGCATCGGCGGCGTGGGCATGTGCGGTATCGCCGAAGTGCTGCTGAACCTCGGTTACGAAGTCTCCGGTTCCGACCTCAAGGCCTCGGCCGTTACCGAGCGCCTGGAGAAATTCGGCGCGCAGATCTTCATCGGCCACCGCGCCGAGAACGCCGATGGCGCCGACGTGCTGGTCGTTTCCAGCGCCGTGAACAAGGCCAACCCGGAAGTCGCCGCCGCCCTCGAGCGCCGCGTGCCGGTGGTGCCGCGCGCGGAAATGCTCGCCGAGCTGATGCGCTACCGCCACGGCATCGCGGTGGCCGGTACCCATGGCAAGACCACCACCACCAGCCTGATCGCCTCGGTGTTCGCCGCCGGTGGACTGGACCCGACCTTCGTCATCGGCGGTCGCCTGAACGCCGCCGGCACCAACGCGCAGCTGGGCACCAGCCGCTACCTGGTGGCCGAGGCCGACGAGAGCGACGCCAGCTTCCTGCACCTGCAGCCGATGGTCGCCGTGGTCACCAACATCGACGCCGACCACATGGATACCTACGGCGGCGACTTCAACAAGCTGAAAAAGACCTTCGTCGACTTCCTGCACAACCTGCCGTTCTATGGCCTGGCGGTGATGTGCGTGGACGACCCGGTGGTCCGCGAGATCCTCCCGCAGGTGGCGCGCCCGGCCGTGACCTACGGCCTGAGCGAGGACGCCGACGTCCGCGCCATCAACATCCGCCAGGAAGGCATGCGCACCTTCTTCACCGTGCTGCGTCCGGAGCGCGAGCCGCTCGACGTCTCGGTGAACATGCCCGGCCTGCACAACGTGCTGAACTCTCTGGCGACCATCGTCATCGCCACCGACGAAGGCATCTCCGACGAAGCCATCGTCCAGGGCCTGTCCGGCTTCCAGGGCGTCGGCCGGCGCTTCCAGGTCTACGGCGAACTGCAGGTCGACGGCGGCAGCGTGATGCTGGTCGACGACTACGGCCACCACCCGCGCGAAGTCGCGGCGGTGATCAAGGCCGTGCGCGGCGGCTGGCCGGAGCGGCGCCTGGTGATGGTCTACCAGCCGCACCGCTACACCCGCACCCGCGACCTCTACGAGGACTTCGTGCAGGTGCTCGGCGAGGCCAACGTGCTGCTGCTGATGGAGGTCTACCCGGCCGGCGAGGAAGCGATTCCCGGCGCCGACAGCCGCCAGCTGTGCCGTAGCATCCGTCAGCGCGGCCAGCTCGATCCCATTTACCTGGAGCGCGATGGCGACCTCGCCGCGCTGCTCAAGCCGTTGCTGCGCGCCGGCGACATCCTGCTCTGCCAGGGGGCCGGTGACATCGGCGGCCTGGCTCCGGCCCTGATCAAGAACCCGATGTTCGGCGGCGACGCCCCGAGGAAGGCGTAATGAGCGACACACTCGAATCCACTCTCGACCCCCGCGCCTTTGGCCGCGTCGCCGTGCTGTTCGGCGGCAAGAGCGCCGAGCGCGAGGTGTCGCTGAAATCCGGCGGCATGGTCCTCAAGGCCCTGCAGGACGCCGGTGTGGACGCCTTCGGCATCGACGTGGGTGACGACCTGCTGCAACGCCTGGTGAGCGAGAAGATCGACCGCGCCTTCATCATCCTCCACGGTCGTGGCGGTGAAGACGGCAGCATGCAGGGCCTGCTGGAAGTCGCCGGCATTCCCTACACCGGCAGTGGCGTACTGGCCTCGGCCCTGGCCATGGACAAGCTGCGCACCAAGCGCGTGTGGCTGAGCCTCGGCCTGCCGACCCCGGCCTACGCGGTCCTGGCCAGCGAAGACGATTGCCGTCGCGCCGCCACGGAACTGGGCTTCCCGCTGATCGTCAAACCTGCCCATGAAGGTTCCAGCATCGGCATGGCCAAGGTGGACGGCGTGGAAGCGCTGATCGAAGCCTGGCGCAGCGCCGCCGAATACGACTCGCAAGTGCTCGTCGAACAGTGGATCAGCGGCCCCGAGTTCACCGTGGCCAGCCTGCGCGGCCAGGTGCTGCCGGTGATCGGTCTGGGCACTCCGCACAGCTTCTACGACTACGACGCCAAGTACCTGGCCAACGACACCCAGTACCGCATCCCCTGCGGCCTCAGCCCCGAGAAGGAGCGCGAGCTGCAAGACCTGACCGCGCGCGCCTGCGAGGCGCTGGGCATCCAGGGCTGGGGGCGGACCGACGTGATGCAGGACGCCGAGGGGCGTTTCTGGCTGCTTGAAGTCAACACCGCACCGGGCATGACCGACCACAGCCTGGTGCCCATGGCCGCGCGCGCGGCCGGCCTGGATTTCCAGCAACTGGTGCTGGCGATCCTCGCCGACAGCGTCGAGGCAAGGGGGTAAGACCATGAACGGCGCGATGCTCCGCCACTCGCAACCCGGAATCGGCCGCGTGCCTGCGCGCAAGCCGGTGCCGCGCGGCGCCAGCCGCCTGGTGGCGAAGGAGCCGATCAGCGCTCGCCTGCCGAGGCCCAGCTTCGGCTTCCTGCGCATCCTGATGTGGCCGTTGCTGCTGGCCGTGCTGGGCTTCGGCGCCTACCAGGGGGCGCAGTACGTGCTGCCCTACGCCGACCGCCCGATCGCCAAGATCAACGTCGAGGGCGACCTCAGCTACATCAGCCAGCAGGCGGTGCAACAGCGCATCGCGCCGTTCGTCTCGGCCAGCTTCTTCACCATCGACCTGGCCGGCATGCGCCAGGAGCTGGAGCAGATGCCCTGGATCGCCCACGCCGAAGTCCGCCGTGTCTGGCCGGACCAGGTGGTGATCCACCTGGAAGAACAGCTGCCGGTGGCCCGCTGGGGCGACGAGGCGCTGCTGAACAACCAGGGCCAGGCCTTCGCCCCGCACGAGGTGTCGCACTACGAGCACCTGCCGCGCCTGTCCGGCCCGCAGTTCGCCCAGCAGAAGGTGATGCAGCAGTACCAGATCCTCAGCCAATTGCTGCGGCCGCTGGGCTTCACCATCGCCAGCCTGGAGATGAGCTCGCGTGGCGCCTGGACCCTGAACACCGCCCAGGGCGTGGAAATCGTCCTGGGCCGCGACCACACGGTCGAACAGATCCGCCGTTTCGTGACCATCTACGAGAAGGCGTTGAAAGAACAGATAGCCAAGATCGCGCGCATCGACATGCGCTACCCCAACGGCTTGTCCGTGGCGTGGCGCGACCCGCTGCCGCAGACGGACGTGGCCCAGGCCACGCCCGCGCAGTGATTTGAGGAGACAGCAATAACCATGGCAAGCGTGCAGAGCGGCAAGATGGTGGTCGGCCTGGACATCGGTACCTCCAAGGTGGTGGCACTGGTGGGAGAGGTCGCGGCCGACGGCAAGCTGGAGATCGTCGGAATCGGTACCCATCCGTCGCGCGGCCTGAAGAAGGGCGTGGTGGTGAACATCGAGTCCACCGTGCAGTCCATCCAGCGCGCCATCGACGAGGCCCAGCAGATGGCCGGGTGCCGTATCCACTCGGCGTTCGTCGGCATCGCCGGCAACCATATCCGCAGCCTGAATTCCCACGGCATCGTGGCGATCCGCGACCGTGAGGTCAGCCCGGCCGACATCGACCGCGTGCTCGACGCCGCCCAGGCGGTGGCGATCCCGGCCGACCAGCGGGTGCTGCACACCCTGGCGCAGGACTACGTGATCGATAACCAGGAAGGCGTCCGCGAACCCCTGGGCATGTCCGGCGTACGCCTGGAAGCCAAGGTGCACGTGGTGACCTGCGCGGTGAACGCCGCGCAGAACATCGAGAAGTGCGTGCGTCGCTGCGGCCTGGAAGTGGACGACATCATCCTCGAGCAACTGGCCTCGGCCTACTCGGTGATCACCGAGGACGAGAAGGAACTGGGCGTGTGCCTGGTGGACATCGGCGGCGGCACCACCGACATCGCCATCTTCACCGAAGGCGCGATCCGCCATACGGCGGTGATCCCGATCGCCGGCGATCAGGTCACCAACGACATCGCCATGGCCCTGCGCACCCCGACCCAGTATGCCGAGGAGATCAAGATTCGATATGCTTGCGCGCTAGCCAAACTGGCCGGCGCGGGGGAAACCATCAAGGTGCCCAGCGTCGGCGACCGGCCGCCTCGCGAGTTGTCGCGCCAGGCCCTGGCCGAGGTCGTCGAGCCGCGTTACGACGAGCTCTTCACCCTGGTCCAGGCCGAGCTGCGGCGCAGCGGCTATGAGGATCTGATCCCCGCGGGGATCGTCCTGACCGGCGGCACCGCCAAGATGGAAGGCGCTGTCGAGCTGGCCGAAGAGATCTTTCACATGCCGGTGCGCCTGGGCGTACCGCACGGGGTCAAGGGACTGACCGATGTCGTGCGCAATCCTATCTATTCCACGGGCGTGGGCCTGCTCATGTACGGGCTGCAGAAACAGTCCGACGGCGTCTCCATGTCCGCTGGCGGCAGCTTTAGCGATGAACCCAAGACACCTGTGCTGGAACGGCTGAAACGCTGGGTCCAGGGCAACTTCTGATTTACCGGCGCGGTAAAACGTAGGCGACACAACTAGAAAGGAAGGAGAGGGGAAAATGTTCGAACTCGTCGATAACGTCCCACAAACAGCAGTAATCAAAGTCATCGGTGTCGGTGGTGGCGGCGGCAACGCCGTGAACCACATGGCCAAGAACAACGTCGATGGCGTGGAATTCATCTGCGCCAACACCGACGCCCAGGCGCTGAAGAACATCGCGGCGCGCACCGTACTGCAGCTCGGTCCGGGCGTGACCAAGGGCCTGGGCGCTGGCGCCAACCCCGAAGTCGGCCGTCAGGCCGCGATCGAGGACCGCGAGCGCATCGCCGAGGTGCTGGAAGGCGCCGACATGGTCTTCATCACCACCGGCATGGGTGGCGGTACCGGTACCGGTGCTGCGCCGATCATCGCCGAAGTGGCGAAAGAAATGGGCATCCTGACCGTTGCAGTGGTCACCCGTCCGTTCCCGTTCGAGGGCCGCAAGCGCATGCAGATCGCCGATGAAGGCATCCGCTCGCTCGCCGAAAGCGTCGACTCGCTGATCACCATCCCCAACGAGAAGCTGCTGACCATTCTCGGCAAGGACGCCAGCCTGCTGGCTGCCTTCGCCAAGGCGGACGACGTGCTGGCCGGCGCCGTGCGTGGCATCTCCGACATCATCAAGCGTCCGGGCATGATCAACGTCGACTTCGCCGACGTGAAGACCGTGATGAGCGAAATGGGCATGGCCATGATGGGCACCGGCGCCGCCAGCGGCCCGAACCGCGCTCGCGAGGCCACCGAGGCCGCCATCCGCAACCCGCTGCTGGAAGACGTCAACCTGCAGGGCGCGCGCGGCATCCTGGTGAACATCACCGCCGGTCCGGACCTGTCCCTGGGCGAGTACTCCGACGTCGGCAACATCATCGAGCAGTTCGCTTCCGAGCACGCCACCGTCAAGGTGGGCACCGTGATCGATCCGGACATGCGCGACGAGCTGCACGTCACCGTGGTCGCCACCGGTCTGGGCGCGCGCCTGGAGAAGCCGGTCAAGGTCGTCGACAACACCGTGCAGACCCAGTCGGTCAGCAGCCAGGCTCCGGTACAGCGCGAGCAGCAGTCGGTGAACTACCGTGACCTCGACCGTCCGACCGTGATGCGCAACCAGGCTCACGCCGGCGCTGCCACCGCGGCCAAGCTCAACCCGCAGGACGACCTGGACTACCTGGATATCCCGGCATTCCTGCGTCGCCAGGCCGATTGAGGCAATTTATCAGGAGTATGAATGTGATTGGTGTTCAGCAAAGGGCGGTTCTGCTATCATCGCCGCCCATTGTTGACAACAGTTCGCAACTTGCGCGAAAGCGGCCAAAGCCATGATCAGACAACGCACCTTGAAGAACATCATCCGGGCTACCGGCGTCGGTCTGCACTCGGGGGAGAAGGTTTACCTCACCCTGAAGCCGGCACCGGTGGACAGCGGTATCGTGTTCGTCCGTACCGACCTTGATCCCGCGGTGGAAATTCCTGCCCGCGCCTCGAACGTCGGCGAGACCACCATGTCGACCACCCTGGTAAAGGGTGACGTCAAAGTGGATACGGTGGAGCATCTGCTCTCGGCCATGGCAGGCCTGGGGATCGACAACGCCTATGTCGAGCTGTCCGCATCGGAAGTCCCGATCATGGACGGCAGCGCGGGTCCCTTCGTATTCCTGATCCAGTCCGCAGGCCTGCAAGAGCAGGACGCGGCCAAGAAGTTCATCCGCATCAAACGCGAAGTGACCGTGGAAGAGGGCGACAAGAGCGCCACTTTCGTTCCCTTCGACGGCTTCAAGGTGAGCTTCGAGATCGATTTCGATCACCCGGTCTTCCGTGGTCGTACCCAGAAGGCGACGGTGGATTTCTCCAGCACTTCCTTCGTCAAGGAAGTCAGCCGTGCACGGACCTTCGGGTTCATGCGCGACATCGAGTACCTGCGTTCGCAGAACCTGGCACTCGGCGGCAGCGTGGAGAACGCCATCGTGGTCGACGAGTATCGCGTGCTCAACGAAGACGGTCTTCGTTACGAGGACGAGTTCGTCAAGCACAAGATCCTGGACGCCATCGGTGACCTGTACCTGCTTGGTAACAGCCTTATCGGCGAATTCCGCGGCTTCAAGTCCGGCCACGCCCTGAACAACCGCCTGCTCCGCACGCTCATCGCGGACAAGGAGGCTTGGGAAGTGGTGACCTTCGAAGACGCGAGTACCGCGCCGATCTCCTACATGCGGCCCGCTGCGGCCGTGTGAGGAAACCTCCTCCTTTCAAGCTGTACATATTGAAGGCCACCCTCGGGTGGCCTTTTTTTATGCGTGCGAAACGCGGCAGGCAACTGGGCTGGAGTTTGGAAAGGGAAAGTTCTCACGAGTTCATCGGCCCGCTCCGGTGAAGGGCGAGAAGGGACCGGCGGTAGGGTGCGGCTCAGTCGTCTTGCTGGCGGCTGCGGCTGGCCAGGCGTTCCAGCGCCGCGCGCAGTCGCGGGTTGGCAATGCCTTCGGCGGCTTCTTGCAGGGTCTCGGCGGCGGCGGGGGAAAGGTGGTGGGTGCGCTTCGGCGCCTGGCGTTCGACCTGCGGCTGGACCTTGAACAGGATGTGCTGCAGGCCGGCGAATTCCTCGAACATCTGCAGCTGGCGCAGCAGGCGCTTCTGCTGATAGCGCAGGCGGGTGGCCCAGTGCGCGTCGGTGAGCACCAGCAGCAGGCTGCCGCCGCGCCACGAGGCGACCCGGCAATGCGGGCGGGCCGCTGGCTGCAGCTGGCTGTCGAGCAGTTGCTGCAGCTGGGCCAGGCGCTGGGCCTCGTTGAACAGGCCTTGCAACGGCTTGGCTTCGCGCAGCAGCTTGGTAGTGGCCTGGGCCGGCAGCGGGCGGAACGCCATGGTGGAAAATCCCGGGGAGATGAGGGCCGATGGTAGCAGATGCGCCCTTTCGCCGGGCGTGGACGTGACGGATGCAACAGGCAAACCTTGAACTTTCCCCGTACGACACAATATAAAGCAGTCGGACTGCCAGTCCTCCCCGAGTTTCTGCCGGGCAACGTGCCGGCGGCGAAGTTCCCCGGCATGACCTGGGCACTTCTTTCGTTCACGTTTCCGAGTAGAATGCCCCCTTTGCCGTCGATGCAAGCCGCGGCCAGCCAGTCGGGCAGCCCTCCATTCCCCAAGTTCGGATGACCCAGTCGATATGTTTGCGCCTTTGTTGAAAAAACTCTTTGGAAGCAAGAACGAGCGTGAAGTTAAGCGCATGGCCAAGCAGATCCAGGCCATCAATGCGCTCGAGCCGCAGATGGTGGCGCTTTCCGATGAGCAACTGAAGGCCAAGACCGAAGAGTTCAAGGCACGCGTGGCCAAGGGCGAGAGCCTCGACCAACTGCTGCCCGAAGCCTTCGCCGTGGCTCGCGAGGCGGGCAAGCGGGTCATGGGCATGCGCCACTTCGACGTCCAGCTGATCGGCGGCATGTCGCTGCACGAAGGCAAGATCGCCGAGATGCGCACCGGTGAGGGCAAGACCCTGGTGGGCACCCTGGCGGTGTACCTGAACGCGCTGTCCGGCAAGGGCGTGCACGTGGTCACCGTGAACGACTACCTGGCCCGCCGCGACGCCAACTGGATGCGTCCACTGTACGAATTCCTCGGCCTGTCGGTCGGCGTGGTCACGCCGTTCCAGCCGCCGGAGGAAAAACGCGCTGCCTACGCCTCGGACATCACCTACGGCACCAACAACGAATTCGGTTTCGACTACCTGCGCGACAACATGGCGTTCAGCCTGGACGACAAGTTCCAGCGTGAGCTGAACTTCGCCGTGGTCGACGAAGTGGACTCGATCCTCATCGACGAAGCGCGGACTCCGCTGATCATCTCCGGCCAGGCCGAAGACAGCTCCGAGCTGTACATCAAGATCAACAAGCTGATCCCGCGCCTGAAGCGCCACATCGAGGAAGTCGAAGGCCAGGTGACCCAGCAGGGCCACTACAGCATCGACGAGAAGACCCGCCAGGTCGAACTCAACGAACAGGGCCACGCCTACGTCGAGGAACTGCTGACCCAGGCCGGCCTGCTCGGCGAGGGCGAGAGCCTCTACTCGGCGCACAACCTCAGCCTGCTGACCCACGTCTACGCCGCGCTGCGCGCCCACACCCTGTTCCACCGCAACGTCGAGTACATCGTCCAGGGCGACCAGGTCCTGCTGATCGACGAGCACACCGGCCGCACCATGCCCGGCCGCCGCCTCTCCGAGGGCCTGCACCAGGCCATCGAGGCGAAGGAAAACCTGCCGATCCAGGCCGAGAGCCAGACCCTGGCCTCGACCACCTTCCAGAACTACTTCCGCCTCTACGCCAAGCTGTCCGGCATGACCGGCACCGCCGACACCGAGGCCTTCGAGTTCCGCCAGATCTACGGCCTCGACGTGGTGGTGATCCCGACCCACCGCCCGGTCGCCCGTAAGGACTTCAACGACCTGGTCTACCTGACCCAGGAAGAGAAGTACGCGGCGATCATCACCGACATCCAGCAGAGCAAGGCGCTGGGCCGTCCGATCCTGGTCGGCACCGCCTCCATCGAGACTTCCGAGTACGTCTCGCAGCTGCTGCAGCAGGCCGGTATCGAGCACAAGGTGCTCAACGCCAAGTACCACGAGAAGGAAGCCGAGATCATCGCGCAAGCCGGTGCGCCGGGCTCGGTGACCATCGCCACCAACATGGCCGGCCGTGGTACCGACATCCTCCTGGGCGGCAACTGGGAAGCCGAGATCGCCGGGCTGGAAAGCCCGAGCGACGAGCAGGTCGCGCAGATCAAGGCCGAGTGGCAGAAGCGCCACCAGCAGGTGATCGAGGCCGGCGGCCTGCACGTGATCGCCTCCGAGCGCCACGAATCCCGCCGTATCGACAACCAGCTGCGTGGCCGTGCCGGCCGCCAGGGCGACCCGGGTTCCAGCCGTTTCTACCTGTCGCTGGAAGACAACCTGATGCGCATCTTCGCCTCCGACCGGGTGAAGAACTTCATGAAGGCCCTGGGCATGCAGCCGGGCGAGGCCATCGAGCACCGCATGGTCAGCAACGCCATCGAGAAGGCGCAGCGCAAGGTCGAAGGCCGCAACTTCGACATCCGCAAGCAGCTGCTCGAGTTCGACGACGTGGCCAACGAACAGCGCAAGGTGATCTACCACATGCGCAACAGCCTGCTGGCCGCGGAGAACATCGGCGACACCATCGCCGAGTTCCGCGAGGAAGTGCTCAACGCCACCGTCAGCCAGCACATCCCGCCGCAGTCGCTGCCCGAGCAGTGGGACATTTCCGGCCTGGAAGCCTCGCTGTACAGCGACTTCGGCCTGAAGCTGCCGGTCCAGCAGTGGCTGGACGACGACGAGAAGCTCTACGAGGAAACCCTGCGCGAGAAGCTCCTCGCCGAGCTGGTCAGCGCCTATAACGAGAAGGAAGACATGGCCGGCGCCGAGGCCCTGCGCACCTTCGAGAAACAGATGCTGCTGCGCGTGCTGGACGACCTGTGGAAGGACCACCTGTCCACCATGGACCACCTGCGCCACGGCATCCACCTGCGCGGCTACGCGCAGAAGAACCCGAAGCAGGAATACAAGCGCGAGTCCTTCAACCTGTTCCAGGAACTGCTGGATTCGATCAAGCGCGACACCATCCGCGTACTGTCCTTCGTCCAGGTTCGCCGCGAAGACCCGGCCGAGGAAGAAGCCCGCCTGCGCCGCGAGGCCGAGGAAATGGCCAAGCGCATGCAGTTCCAGCATGCCGAGGCGCCCTCCATCGACCAGGCCGACGCCGTCGAGGAAGGCGAGGAGCCGGTCGGCCCCGGCGAAGTCGTGCCCCTGGAGCCGGTACGCAGCGAGCCCAAGATTGGCCGCAACGAGCTGTGCCCCTGTGGCTCCGGCAAGAAGTACAAGCATTGCCATGGCCAGGTGAACTGATCCACCTGCCCTGACTACCAACGCCGCGACCGGCTCTGCCGCTCGCGGCGTTTTTCTCATTCGATCCACCCTTTTTCCTGAGGAGTACATCCATGGCTGTCGGTCTCGGCCCCATCTCCACCCTGCACCCGGTGCCCGGTTTCGAACTCGGCATCGCTTCCGCCGGCATCAAGCGCCCCGGTCGCAAGGACGTCGTGGTGATGCGCTGCGCCGAAGGCTCCACCGTGGCCGGGGTGTTCACCACCAACGCCTTCTGCGCCGCGCCGGTGCTGCTGTGCAAACAGCGCTTCCTGGGCCCGGTGCGCTACCTGGTGACCAACACCGGCAACGCCAACGCCGGCACCGGCGAGCCGGGCCTGGCCAACGCTTCGGCGGTGTGCGCCAAGCTGGCCGAGCTGGTCGGGGGCGACGAGAGCCAGGTGCTGCCGTACTCCACCGGGGTGATCGGCGAGCCGCTGCCGGTAGCCAAGATCGAAGCCGCGCTGCCGGCTGCGCTGGCCGCCCTTGGCGCCGACAACTGGGCTGAAGCCGCCGCCGGTATCATGACCACCGACACCCTGCCCAAGGGCGCCAGCCGCCAGTTCAGCCACGATGGCGTGACCGTCACCGTCACCGGCATCAGCAAGGGCGCCGGCATGATCAAGCCGAACATGGCGACCATGCTCGGCTACATCGCCACCGACGCCAAGGTCGCCCAGGGCGTGCTGCAGGACCTGCTGCGCGACGCGGCGAACAAGTCGTTCAACCGCATCACCATCGACGGCGACACCTCCACCAACGACAGCTGCACCCTGGTCGCCACCGGCCAGGCCGCGCTGCCGGAAATCACCCAGGCCAGCGGCGCGCTGTTCAGCGCCCTGAAGCAGGCGGTGATCGAAGTGTCCATGGAGCTGGCCCAGGCCATCGTCCGCGACGGCGAAGGCGCCACCAAGTTCGTCACCGTGCAGGTGAACGGCGGCGGCACCCACCAGGAATGCCTGGACGTCGGCTACGCCGTGGCTCACTCGCCGCTGATCAAGACCGCGCTGTTCGCCTCCGATCCGAACTGGGGCCGCATCCTGGCCGCCGTCGGCTACGCCGGCGTGCCCAACCTGGATGTCAGCAAGATCGACGTCTTCCTCGACGAAGTGTGCATCGCCAGCCGCGGCTGCCGCGCCGCCAGCTACACCGAGGACCAGGGCGCGCGGGTGATGGCCCAGGAGGAAATCACCATCCGTATCGAGCTGGGCCGCGGCGATTGCAGCGAGACCATCTGGACCACCGACCTGTCCCACGAGTACGTCAAGATCAACGCGGAATACCGCACCTGATCGAGCCATTCCCGGTTTTCATCCCTGGATGAAAATCGGGAATTTGCCCTGGCGCGGCTCTGCTCTTATGGTCGCTGGATGACGAGCGAACCCATGAGGAGTGCGGAGATGTCCCTGACCCTGGTAATTGGCAGCAAGAACCTTTCGTCCTGGTCGCTGCGCGCCTGGCTGGCGATGCAGCTGACCGGCGCGGCGTACGATGAGGTGTTGATTCCCCTCGGCGGCGTCGACACCGCGCGGCGCATCCGCGAGCACTCGCCCACCGGCAAGGTGCCGTTGCTCAAGTGCGAGGACGGGCCGATCTGGGACTCCCTGGCGATCGCCGAGTACCTGGCCGAGCGCTTCCCCGAGGCGCACCTGTGGCCGCGCGGCGAGGCGGCGCGGGCCCTGGCCCGTTCGGTATGCGCCGAGATGCACAGCGGCTTCATGGCGCTGCGCTCGCACATGCCGATGGACCTGCAGCGCCACAAGGCGCTGGCCAAGGTGCCGGCCGAGGTGGAAAACGATATCGCCCGGGTCATCGAGCTCTGGACGATGTGCCGTGAACGCTTCGGCCAGGACGGGCCCTTCCTGTTCGGCCACGCCAGCATCGCTGATGCCTTCTACGCCCCGGTGGCCACCCGCCTGCGCAGCTACGCCGTGGAGCTGCCGCCGCTGGCCAAGGCCTACGTGGACACCATCTACCAGTGGGCGGCCTTCCAGCCCTGGCTCAATGCCGCCCTGGCCGAGCGCCAGTGAGCGCCGGCCCTGTAACGAGGAGTTAGACCGTGAAACGAGTACATGTCGCCGCTGCCGTGATCCGAGGGGCCGATGGCCGCGTGCTGATCGCCCGGCGGCCGGATGACAAGCACCAGGGCGGGCTCTGGGAGTTCCCCGGTGGCAAGGTGGAGGACGGCGAGCCGGTCGAGGCCGCGCTGGGCCGCGAGTTGCAGGAGGAGCTGGGCATCCGCGTCGAGCGTGCCCGGCCGCTGATCCGCGTGGCCCATGACTACCCGGACAAGCAGGTGCTGCTGGACGTCTGGGAGGTCTCGGCGTTCGCCGGTGAACCCCATGGCGCCGAGGGCCAGCCACTGGCCTGGGTCGCCCCACGGGAGCTGGCGGACTATGAGTTTCCCGCCGCCAACCGACCGATCGTGCACGCCGCGCGGTTGCCCGAGCGCTACCTGATCACGCCCGACGGCCTCGACCCGCAGGAAACCCTGCAGGGCATCCGCGCCGCCGTGGCGGGCGGTGTGCGGCTGATCCAGCTGCGCGCGCCGAACATGTACAGCCCGGAGTACCGCGACATGGCGGTCGACGCCGTGGGCCTGTGCGCCGGCAAGGCGCAGCTGATGCTCAAGGGGCCGCTGGAGTGGTTGGGCGACTTCCCGTCGGCCGGCTGGCACCTGACCGCCGAGCAGCTGCGCAAGTACGCGGAAAAGGGCCGGCCGTTCCCGCAGGAGCGGCTGCTCGCGGCCTCCTGCCACGGCGCCGAGGAGCTGGCCTTGGCCAGCGCCATGGGCGTGGACTTCGTCACCCTGTCGCCGGTGCAGCCCACCGAGAGCCATCCGGGCGAGCCGGCGCTGGGCTGGGAAGCGGCGCAGCGATTGATCGAAGGCTTCAACCAGCCGGTGTTCCTGCTTGGCGGGCTGGGCCCGCAGGACGTGGAACGCGCCTGGCAGGCCGGCGCCCAGGGCGTGGCGGGTATCCGCGCGTTCTGGCCGAAGGCCGGGGCCTAGGCGCCGACTCCCATCGTAGGAGCGCGCCATGCGCGCGATTCGCGGGCATGGCCCGCTCCTACGGGGTGAGGTCGATCAGGCGGGTTTTTCCGCCGCCTTCCACAGCACCTCGGCCACGCCCTGGCGTTTGGCGGCGATGCGCGCGGCGACGAACAGCAGGTCCGACAGGCGGTTCAGGTAGCGCAGCCCCGCGCCCTGCAACGGCTCTTCGGCGTTGAGCTGCTGGCAGCGGCGCTCGGCCTTGCGTGCCAGGCTGCGGCACACGTGGACCTGCGCCACCAGCCGGGAGCCGCCGGGGAGGATGAAGTCCTTGAGCGGCTCCAGCTCCTCGTTCCAGGCATCGATGGCCTGCTCCAGGCGGGCGATCTCCAGGTCGTCGAGGGCGCGGTATTCCGGCATCGCCAGTTCGCCACCGAGGTCGAACAGGCGATGCTGCACCGGTGCCAGCACCGTCAGCAACTGGTCCAGCGCGGCGCTGCGGGCCTCTTGCAGGTCGGCCAGCAGCAGGCCCAATTGGCTGTTCAATTCGTCCACGCAACCGATCGCCTCGATGCGCGGGTGGTGCTTGGGCACCCGGCTGCCATCGGCCAGGCCGGTTTCGCCGGCATCGCCGGTGCGGGTGTAGATCTTCGACAGCCGATAGCCCATGCCTCAGAGCTCCTTGTTCTGCGGGGGCGCTGGCGGCACCGGCGGCGGCGCGGGCTCGTCGCCCAGCGGCAGGCGCAGGGTGAAACAGGTGCCCTGGCCAAGCTCCGACTGCACTTCCATCTGCCCCTTGTGGTTGTTGGTGATGATGAAATACGACACCGACAGGCCCAGGCCGGTGCCCTGGCCGACCTCCTTGGTGGTGAAGAAGGGCTCGAAGATGCGTTTGCGCACCGTCTCCGGCATGCCCGAGCCGTTGTCCTCGACCTGGATTTCCGCCCAGGGCGGGTTCAGCCGCGTACGCAGGATGATGCGGCCGAGCTCGCCTTCTTCCTCGTCGTCGCGCTGGTGGATGGCCTGGGCGGCGTTCTTCAGCAGGTTGAGCAGGACCTGCTCGAATTCGTTGGCGATCACCGGCACCGGTCCCAGGCGCGGGTCGAACTCGTGGACGATCTCCAGCGACTTGAAGTCGAAGCCGCCTGTGAGGTCGAAGTCGTTGCCGGCGATCTCCACCGCCTGCTCGATCAGCGCCGGCAGCTCGCTGGGCGCCATCTGCCGGTGGCTGCGGCGGCTGAAGGCGAGCATATGGGTGACGATCTTGGCGGCGCGGGAGCCGGCGTACTGGATGCCGTCCATCAGCTTGGGAATCTCCCGCGCTTCCAGGTAGTGGTTGAGGTCTTCCAGGGTGATCCCGACCTCGCCCGCGACTTCCAGGTTCTTCGGCAGCTCCGGCGACAGGCGCCGGCGGATGTTCTGCACGTTGTGCAGGATGGCACCGAGCGGGTTGTTGATCTCGTGCGCCATGCCGGCGGCCAGGCCGCCCACCGAGAGCATCTTCTCCGACTGCACCATCAGCTCTTCCATGCCCAGGCGCTCGGTGATGTCGTCGATGCGGATCACCGCGCCACGGCCGGTGCCACCCATCAGCGGGTAGAAGGTCAGCGCGTAGTGGCGGGGCGAGTCGGTCAGCGCCCAGGTGACGCGTTCGACGCGCTCGACCTTGTGCTGCTCGGCGGCGCGGGTGAGCTGCAGGAGGAACGGCTTGAGCGAGGGGAAGGCGAGGAACACCGGCTGGTTCACCGCGTCGTCCAGGCTGGTGCCGGAGAGGCTGCTGGCCTCCTGGTTCCACTGGGTGACGTAGAGCTGCTCGTCCACCGCGATCAGCGCCGAGGGCATGGAGTCGATGATGCTGTTGAGGTAGTGCTGGAAGCCGGTGAGCTTCTTCTCGATCTTGCTGCGCACCTGGACTTCCAGCTCCAGCTTGCGGTTCGAACGCCGGGTTTCCTCGGCCAGGCCCTGGGCCTGGCCCATGGCGTCCTGAGCGTCGTCGCGGGCGCGCTTGAGCTGCTGCTCGCGGGCCTCGATGCGGGTCAGCATGGTGTTGAAGGCGTCGGACAGGCGGCCGATCTCGTCGGCGTTGCCGCGCTCGGCGCGCAGCGCGTAGTTCTCCTCGCGGGTGACCTGGCGCGAGAGCTCCTCCAGGCTGCGGATCGGCCGGGTGATGAGGCGGCGGATCTGCTGGGCGATGAGCATCCACAGCAGCACGCTGACCGCGAGGATCACCAGGCTGGCGGTGAGGGTGCCGGTGTAGAAGGCGCCGGGCAGTTCGCTGCTGGCCACCAGCAACAGGTAGCCGTTGCGTCCGCCGGGTTGCGGCAGCTCGAACAGGGCGTTGAGCCGGTATTCGTGGGCGCGCCAGTTCTCCAGTTGCTCCAGGTGCTTGGGCAGCGAGCCTTCGCGGGACTGCGCCAGGCGCGTGCCGTCGGCGTCGTAGAGCGCGGCGGCGCGCAGCGGCTGGTAGTCGTCGAGCTGGGCGAGCAGGGCGCTGGCCTGCTCCGGCGAGCTCAGCGCCGGGAAGCTCAGCGCCGGGTTGGCGATCAGCCGGCCGATGGTCTGCAGGGCCTGGGGCGCCACGCTGTCCTGGGAGATCCAGTAGGCGGCGCTGATGAACGCCAGGTTGGCCACCAGCAGCACCGTGGCCAGCAGCACCAGCAGGGCGGCGAGGATCTTCTGGCCGACCGGCAGGTTTTCCAGGCGCTGGCGCAGGTTGATGAAGGACGGCATAGACGCTCTGTGGTGAAAGGCGGGGCGGGCAGGTTAGCCCGCCGTTCAGGCCTCGGGCAATCCGCGCAGGCGCAGCAGGGCGCGCAGGCGCAGGTGCAGGGCGTTCAATCCGGGCAACGCCAGGCCCAGGCGATGGCCTTGCGCGCAGGCATGGCCGAGCAGGTAGGCGACTTCGGTGCGACGGCCCTGGGCGACGTCCTGGTACATGGATGAATAGTTCGCGGCGGTGGCGGCTATCACCCGCTCGACGTCGCCTTGCAGCTCCCGGGCGGCGCTGTCGTGGCCGCTGGCGTGGAGCAGTTGGCCGAGCTCGTCGCAGAGCCCGGCGACTTCCTCGGCGTGCCCGGCCAACTCGCCGTTGCGGCAATTGTGCAGCACGGTCAGCGGGTTGATCGCGCAGTTCAGCGCCAGCTTGCGCCACAGGCGTTCGAGGATGTCCGTGCTCCACTGCGCGGGAATCTCGGCGCGGGCCAGGTCGTCCAGCCAGGCCGGCGCGGGGCCGCCGCGTTCGTCGCCGATCCAGGTTTGCCCACGGCCGGCGAAGACCACGCGGAAATCACCGTCGCGGAACGCTCCCTCGGTGCTGGAGGCATACAGGCAGCGCGCTCGCGGCAGGTGCGTGGCGACCGCCTGCTGGCTACCCAGGCCGTTCTGCAACAGGATGATCTCGGCGCCGGGGGCCAGGTGCGCGGCCACGCTGGCGGCGGCCTCCTCGGCGTCGTAGGCCTTGCAGGCCACGAGCAGGCGCTGGATCGGGGCGTTCAGGTGCTCGGCGGTTTCCGCCGGGATCGGGTAGAGGCTTTCGCGGCCGTCCTCGCACAGGCTGAGGCCGCCGCGGGCGCGATAGGCGGCCAGGCGCTGGCGGTCACGCAGCAGCAGCTGCACGGGGAGGCCGGCGCGGGCCAGGCGGGCGGCCCAGAGGCTGCCGAGGCTGCCGGCGCCGAGGATGGTCCAGTTCATGGCGGATGCTTCGCGGGGTTCGGGGACTTACCGCGAAGTCTAGCGCACCCCGGGCAGCCGGCTGGCGTTGATCCGCCCGCTGGCGTAGGCGTCGGGCAGCAGGGTGCGGGCCTGTTCCAGCAGGTCTTCCACCTGCACCGGCAGCGATTTGGCGTCCAGGCCCACCAGGGCTATGCCGGCCTTGAGGCTGACGAAGCCCTGGCTGGTCTTGAAGGCCTTGAGGTTGAGGCCTTCGTGCAGGCGGCGGAAGCTGCTCGGCGAGCACTCCTGCAGATCTTCGATCAGGGTGATGAGGCCGAAATGCTGCTCGTCGATGCGCGTCAGCACGTCCAGCGGCCGCACCAGTTGCTGCAGGCGCCGGCCGATGCCGTGCAGCAGCTCGTGGTGGAAACCCGGGAAACGCTGTGCGTCGCGCTCCAGCAGCGCCGGAATGCCGATCAGCAGGTAGCACATGGCGCCGCCACGGGATTCCACCTGGCGGATGCTGTCGGCGAGTTTCTGCCGCAGGTAGCGCAGGTTGCCCAGGCCGGTGGCGGCGTCCACCAGGTTGCGCTCTTCCAGGCGGTTGATGTTTTCGGTGAGCAGGCGGTTTTCCACCAGCAGGCGCTGCAGGGTGTTGCACAGGCGGTCGGCGGCCAGCACGCGCGGCACCAGTTGCTCGCTCATGGCGGTCTTGCTGACGAAGTCGTCGACGCCGCGGTCGAAGGCCTCGGCGAGCACGTTGTCGCCTTCCTTGCCGGTGAGCAGGATGATGTAGGTGTAGTGGTCGCCGCTCTCGTCGAGCTGGCGCACCCGTGCGGTCAGCTCCAGGCCGTCCATCTCCGGCATCAGCCAGTCGGCCAGGAGCACGCTCACCGGCTCCTGCTCGAGCAGCTGCAGGGCCTCGCTGGCGCTGCTGGCGAAGCGCACGTTCTGGTAACCGGCCTGGCTCAGGGCGCGGCCGATCATGGCGCTGGAGAATTTCGCGTCGTCGACCACCAGGATGCTCAGATGGTTGGTAGGCATGGGATGGTGCTCGAGGGGGGAGAGGGGGCGTCGCCGGTTCCGGACCGGTCGCGTGCTTGTGGCTCAGTTATAATGAGCGCGCATTTTTACCGTCAAGCCAGGCGCATACCCGACTGTGAACCGGGTCGCGCCGTCCATCTGGAGAGATGACATGCCTTCGTTCGACGTGGTGTCCGAACTGGACAAGCACGAACTGACCAACGCCCTGGACAACGCCAACAAGGAACTCGACCGCCGCTTCGACCTGAAGGGCAAGTGCAGCTTCGAGTCGAAAGACAAGGCTGTGACCCTGACTGCCGAGGCCGACTTCATGCTCGAACAGATGCTCGAGATCCTGCGCGGCAACCTGGTCAAGCGCAAGATCGACATCCAGTGCATGGAAATCAAGGACGCTTTCGCCTCGGGCAAGGTGGTCAAGCAGGAAGTCGAGTTCCGCGAGGGCATCGACAAGGAGCTGGCGAAGAAGATCGTCGCCCTGATCAAGGAGCGCAAGCTCAAGGTGCAGGCCGCCATCCAGGGCGAGCAGGTGCGCGTCACCGGCAAGAAGCGCGACGACCTGCAGGAAGCCATCGCGCTGCTGCGCGGCGAGTCCCTGGGCATGCCGCTGCAGTTCAACAACTTCCGCGATTGAGCGGAACCTCGTCGACCGGGCGGCGTCGCAATAGAGTGTCGCCCGGCGAACACCGAACGCCATGGTTCGCCATGGCGTTCGCATTTCCACGCATCGAATACCTAGGGGGCCCCATTCCATGGATATGCATTACGACCAGATAGTACGGAGCGCGGAGGCCTGGACGCCGGTGGTGCTCAGTTACCTGGGCAACGCCGTGCTGGCGCTGCTCACCCTGCTCATCGGCTGGTGGCTGATCAACCTGGTGACCCGCCGGGTCGGCGGCCTGCTGGCCAACCAGCGGGTGGACAAGACCCTGCAGGGGTTCATCGGCAGCCTGGTGAACATCGTCCTGAAGATTCTCCTGGTGGTCAGCGTGGCGTCGATGATCGGCATCCAGACCACCAGTTTCGTCGCCGCCATCGGCGCCGCCGGCCTGGCCATCGGCCTGGCCCTGCAGGGCAGCCTGGCGAACTTCGCCGGCGGCGTGCTGATCCTGCTGTTCCGCCCGTTCAAGATCGGCGACGCCATCGAGGCGATGGGCGTTTCCGGCACCGTGGACAGCATCCAGATCTTCCACACCGTGCTGCGCACCGGTGACAACCGCACGGTGATCATGCCCAACGGCGCGCTGTCCAACGGCATCATCACCAACGTCTCGAGCCAGGCCACGCGCCAGGTGATCTTCGACCTCAAGCTGGCCTTCGACGCCGACCTGGACGCCGCCCGCGCGATGCTCCTGGAGCTGGCGCAGGACCCGCGCGTGCTGAAGAGCCCGGCGCCGGTGGTGGTGGTCGCGGCCCTGGGCGAGAACTCGGTGACCCTGTCGCTGCGCCTGTGGACCGCCAACGGCGACTTCGGCGCGGTGACCTTCATGCTCAACGAGCAGGTGCGCCTGTGCCTGCGCGACCGCGGCATCGACCTGGCCGTGCCGGGCCGGGTAGTGCGGGTGGTCCGGGGTTCCGAGGAGGAAGCCTTCGTCGACTGAGGGCGAGCCCATGAAAAAGGCCGGCTATATGCCGGCCTTTGTCGTTTCTGCGCCGCTATCCGCGCTGTCCGGTATGGCCGGTAAGTCCAATCGCGGACGGAGTCCGCTCCTACGCTCGTGCTTCCTGGCGCTGTAGGAGCGGACTTTGTCCGCGATTCGGCGGATAACGCCGTAGGCGTTATGCGCCCTACGAACTTGTGCTGCGCGGAGGGGCGCTCGGTTCTTCCGGTTCGCTCGGCACGCCATCGGGCATGCCGTTGTGGCGGCGCAGCCACAGCCAGCCGATCAGCAGCAGGGTGGGGATGCCGAGCACGGCGGTGACGAAGAAGAAGTGCTCGTAGCCCATGTGCTCGACCATCTTGCCCGAGTAGCCGCCGATGAAGCGCGGCAGCAGCAGCATGGTGGAGCTGAGCATGGCGTACTGGGTGGCGGAGAACTTCAGGTTGGTCAGGCTCGACAGGTAGGCGACGAAGGCCGAGGCGGCCAGGCCGCCGCTGAAGTTGTCGAGCATGATGGTCAGCACGAACATGCTGACGTGGGGTTCCAGTTCGCGCAGCAGGCTGAAGACGTCCTGGCCGAGCACCGTCGGGTCGGTGATCGGGCCCATGTGCGCGAGCATGGCGAACAGCAGGTTGGTGCCGGCCGAGGCGGCGCCGGCGATGAACAGGATCGGCAGGATGTTGAAGCGGGCGATGAGGACGCCGCCAGCCGCTGCGCCGACCAGGGTCATGATCACCCCGAACAGCTTGCTGACGGTGGCGATGACTTCCTTGGAGAAGCCCATGTCGATGTAGAACACCCCGGCCATCACCCCCATCACCGTGTCCGAGAGCCGGTAGGTGGAGATCAGCCCGAGCAGCAACAGCGCCTGCCAGCGGTAGCGGCGGATGAATTCGGTGATCGGCGTCAGCACCGGCGCCATCAGCAGGCGGCCGGGCGCCGACAGGCAGCTCACGGCGATCAGCAGGTAGAGGCTGGCAAGCCACCACTTGCCGGCGTTGGCCGAGTTGGCCATGGCCGTGCCGGTCACCAGCAGGATGATCAGCACGATCACCGACACCGCCTGGTGGACGAAGTCGAATTGCGGCACGCCCTTGCCGTGGGCGGCGATCAGCAGAGGCCTGCGCACCCGCGAGATCAGCTCGCGCACCGGGCGGATCTGCTTGCGCCCGCGCGGGGTCATGCACACCGCGATGAACAGGGCGTAGAGCCCCGCCCGTGGCCAGGCCTGGTTGGTCAGCGCGGTGAGCATGGCCGGCAGCGAAATCAGCAGCACCAGCAGTTGCAGCACCGAGAGCAACTGGTGGTTGAAGGGGAAGGCGGAGTTGCCCAGGGTCTGCGGCTGCACGTTCACTTCCGGCTCGCGGATCAGCAGGCTGGTGAGCAGGCCGGGCAGGATCAGCAGGGAGAACAGCGCGTAGGTCATGCCCCAGGCCGCCTGGCTGTAGTGCAGGCTGCTGGAGCCCAGCCATTCGGCGAGGAACAGCGCGCCGGCGCTGGCCAGCAGCACGGCGCCGCGATAGCCGGTCATGTAGCAGGCGGCCAACGCCGCCTGGCGGGTGTTCTCGGCGATCTCCAGGCGGTAGGCGTCGATGGCGATGTCCTGGGTGGCCGAGGCGAAGGCCACCACCAGGGCCAGGCCGATCAGCCAGGGCAGGTGAGACTGCGGGTTGCACAGCGCCATGCCGAGCAGGCCGACGGCGATCAGCGCCTGGGAGAACACCAGCCAGGAGCGCCGCCGCCCGAGCCGGCCGATCAGCGGCAGGCGCCACTGGTCGAGCATCGGCGACCACACCCACTTGAACGCGTAGACCAGCCCTAGCCAGCTGGCGAAACCGATGGTTTCCCGCGCTACGCCGGCCTCCCGCAGCCACACCGAGAGTGTGGTGAAGACCAGCATCGTCGGCAGCCCGGCGGCGAAGCCGAGCAGCAAAAGCGCGAGACTGGCGGGAGACTTGTAGGCAACCAGTGCCTCTCGCCAGGAGTGCTTCTTCATGAATGGTTTCCAGCGCGCAAAAAATTACGCGAACTCTACTCGCAGAGCCCGCCGTGAAGCCAGCCGTGCCGACGTATGTCCACCCGATCGTTATGGATTCGGACACCCTCGGCGCGCAATCGTGCCCGTTGCTCGTCGCCGCCGGGGCTGCCCAGCGGCAGGCTGATCCGCCCGCCGGCGGCGATCACCCGGTGCCAGGGCAGCTTCGAGCCTTCCGGCAGCTGGCTGAGCACCTTGCCGACCAGGCGCGCGGCGCGACCCAGGCCGGCCATGCGGGCCAGCTCGCCGTAGCTCACCACGTGGCCCTCGGGCACCTGGGCCAGCGCCAGGTAGATGGCCTCGCGGCGTACCTGCAGGCTCTCCAGGCCGAGGTCGGCGGGGGGCGGCGGCGAGGCTTTGCTTTTCGGGGGCATGGCGGGGTTTCCGGTGGCGGCGGGCCTGTCGGGCAGCATAGCGCCCGCGTTCGTCGAGGCAATGATGTCGGAAGAACCCTTCATCCATCCAGTTGAACTCCGCGCATGCAGGCCGGTCAGTCGTTGCTCTGGTGCCGGGTATCGGGATAATGCCCGGCTTTTTTTCCAGCCATCCAAGATGAATGCCGCTCATGCTGTCCAGAACCCTGCTGTGCCTCGCCGTTGCCGCCGCCCCGTTGTCTTCCCTGGCCGATACCGTCTGGTTGAAGAACGGTGACCGGCTGACCGGTAAGATCAAGCTCTACGACGGCGGTCGCCTGGTGCTGGCCACCGACTACGCCGGCGAGGTCACCCTCACCGGCGACAAGATCGCCACCCTGCAGACCGAGCAGAACCTGCTGGTGAAGCATGACCAGGACGCCACTGGCGAGCACTCCAAGGGCCTGAAGGCCGCCGAGCCGGGCAAGGTCACCCTGGTCAACGGAAGCGAGGAAACCGTGCCGCTGGCCAGCATCGAGCAGATTGTGCCGCCACGCCCGCTGTTGCAGGACTGGGTGTGGAAGGGCCAGGTGGACTTCTCCGTCGACCACACCATGGCCGAGAACGATGTCGAGGATTACGACATCGACTTCAAGACCAACGCCCGCCACGGCATGTGGCGGCACAACCTGCAGGGCGACTACAACCGCGAGAAGAAGGACGACTCGGTCAGCGTCAACAACTACTCGGTGGAATACGCCCTGGACCGCTTCATCGACGAGCACTGGTTCTGGCAGGGCAAGACCCAGTACAAGCGCGACTGGGTCGAGGAGCTGGAGAAGAAGCGCACCGTCGGTACCGGCCCCGGCTACCAGTTCTGGGACGACGAGCTGGGCTCCTTCTCGCTGGCCGGGCTGATCAACCGCAACGACTACGAGTTCGTCGACAACCAGAAGGACCACTTCTACTCGGCGAGCATGAAGTGGGACTACAACCGCTACCTGTTCGCCAAGCAGTTCGAGATATTCACCAACGGCGAGGTGGGCAAGCCGCTGTCGTCCAAGGTCGACTACGAAGTCGATAGCGAGGCGGGCATCCGCTACAAGCTGACCTCCTGGGCGGCGCTGAGCCTGAAGGGCGAGTGGGACCGCCTGAGCGCCGAAGACGGCGGGGTGAACCAGCGGCGCTACACCCTGGGGATCGGCGTGGGCTGGTAACGTCTTCGTGGCGCGAGCGAATGGCGTATCCCGCATTTTCGCGACGCGCTCCTGCGTTCAACGCCGTGACGGAGTCACTGGGTC
>NZ_JARJLT010000215.1 GCF_029335315.1 Pseudomonas citronellolis | reverse complement strand
GGACGCAGGGGGAGATCAATGCCACGGAGGAGGCTCGCAAGGAACTGAAAGCTCAGGGGAAGGACAATCCCACTCAGAAGGAGCTGGAGGCTAGTGCCGCGTACCAGAAGGTTATGCGCGAGTACGGCACTGGCAGTGATCTCCAAAGGGCCGCACAAGCCGTCACGGCTGCACTGCAATACCTGGCCGGCGGCGACATCGGTGGTGCGGTGGCCGGCGCATCGGCGCCCTACGTCGCGAAGCTGATCAAGGACCAGGCCGGAAACAACGACACGGTGCGCATCATGGCGCAAGCCGTGCTCGGTGCTGTGGTGGCCAGCGCTCAAGGTAACTCTGCCGCAGCCGGTGCGGCAGGCGCCACAACCGGCGAGTTGATCGCCGCCAGCCTCTACCCGAGCAAGAAGCCTGAAGAACTGACCGAGAACGAGCGACAGATCGTCTCCTCCCTTTCCTCTTTGGCTGCGGGGATGGCCGGTGGAATTGTCAGTGGCGATAGCGCTGGCGCGTTAGCTGCTGCAGGCGCGGGTAAGAATGCGGTGGATAACAATGCAATCAGCGAGATTGCTGAAGAGCAGTTCACTGGCGTATCGCAGACTGAAAAATACGAGAAAGCACTAGCTCAGCTGAAACAGGCTGATGAAGAGTACAAAGCACAGAACTGCATCGGAATTAGTGCTGACGCCTGCTCTGCGAAAATGAAAGCGGATAGGGCCGAGATGCTCAAGGGGACAGCATCTCTAGGTATCGATTTCTTACCGGTAATTGGCGACATCAAAAGTTTTTCGGAGGCAAATAGTTCGCTGGAGTATCTGGCGGCGATAATTGGCTTAGTCCCAGCGCTTGGCGATGTCGCTGGAACGACCCTGAAGGCTGCTGAAAAATCCCTAAAAGCTGGTAATCTTGAGCAGGCTTCTGAGCTGATTAAAATTGCCAGCAGCCAGGTTGAGAGATCCAAGGCGCTTGATGTTGATTCTTATAAAAACTTAAAGGGCCGTGAGGTGGTTGGTGATGGTCTGGATCATGATCATATTCCTTCGTTTGCGGCTCTCCGAAAAGCCAAAGAGAACGAGATTGGTCGCCCTTTAACTGAAGCTGAAGCAAAGGCTCTATATCAAAATTCCACTGCGGTCGAGGTTCCTAAGGATGTTCATGTCGCGGGGCCAACTTATGGCGGGAAGAACACCTCCGCTCAAGTCCATCAAGATGCTCTAGATCTCTGTGGTGCTGTGTGTCGCGATACTGATGCCTTGAGGTCAAATATGATTGAGCGTGGCTATGATCCAGGGCAGGTGGAAGATGCAATAAAGCAGATTATTGATAGGAATCGTCAGACTGGAGTTATAAAATGATAAGTATATGGGATAAATTTATAGTCGCTATTGGTAAGGATGAGAGATCGCCTGAATTTTTAGAGCTAGAAAAATCTATTGGAGAGGCTCCACATGTGTCGTCTGATCCTGATGCATACAATGATCCGGTAGGGGGGACGAGGTACTATAAATATACTCGATCGGGAGTTGAGGTGGGTTTTAGAGGGGGGGTGTTGAATCATATTCATTTTTATATTGAGGCTAGTGATGGATATTCTGCCTTAAATGAGGGTTTTTGTGATTGGCTAAATGCTTCATCTACCTATCAGAGTGTTTTGGATATTCTTGGTCAGCCTGCAATGACAGGTGGTGGGAGGAAAGATTTATTAATTGGCTATGTAGGGAAATGGCTAAGGTATCAAAGATGGGGGGTGGTGGTTAATTTTCAGTTCAATGAGAGTGATGCTTTATGTCGGGTTACAGTTCTTCAGGCTTAAGAAAGGGCGAGGGAGAAAGAGATGGGAAGGGTAGGTTTATTTTCTACTCTAAGGCTGTTTTTTTGAGCGGAATTAGAGTGCGATAAATAGATGTTTTCCTTCTGGTAATAAATATTCCACCTTTCACAGCTTCTGAGGGTTAGGGATTATAAGGATAAAAGTTATGGAGCAGATCGACTCTTCCGCCGTGCAGGGACAGGATTCTCAGAAAGCCCGTGTGGTAACTGATCGAGAACGAAAAGGGGACGAATTTATTTTTCATACTCTAAAACTGGCCGGTCGATCAAGATTAGAGTTCGTTAAATAAATCTGTCCCCTTTTTTTGGTCCCCTTTTTTTTTGGTAGTTGGCGCCGTATCTGGTGCCGCAGCGGGAGGTGCTGCTGGAAAGGTTCTGGGTGCAGGAGTGGCAAGTGAGGTTTCGTCTGGAGTGAAAGAGCAGTTGGAAGGGGTGGGAGGGGCGATCTCGTCAGAGTTTGTCAGTGATAAGATTTCTGGGGCTATGGATGAAAAGAAATGAGCGGGAAACTCCCTGTTCTTCGATTTTTGATAAAGAGCTATTTTGTGTGCACTGGTGCCATCTTTGTGGCCATGGTGTTGGGGGTGTATGTTTCTTCTGTAATGGAAGGTGTGAATATAGATTTTGAGGGGGTGATTTTTGATGCGGCAATTGATTCACTGAAAGGCGGGGCGGTTATGACTTTTGCAGCAGCAGTGATGCTGAAGAACTATTGGTCTAGATCTCGTAAGTAATTGTTTATCAGGAATAATTTTTCTTGAGAGATAAGTGTCAGATTTATTTTTCCTACTCTAAAGCTGACCAGTCGGACGGGATTGGAGTGCAATAAATAAATCTGTCCACTTTTTTATTCCGGATATGTGGGGGAATCCGTTGGTGGAGTGTTGGAGGTTAAGAATTTCCGGAGTCTCTCCATGTCCAACCAGTTGCGAGCACGGACGGAAAAGGGGACAGATTTATTTTTCATACTCTAAGGCTGGCCGGTCGATCAAGATTAGAGTTGGTTAAATAAATCAGTCCCATTTTTCACACATTTTTCACACGTTTAATCTAAATGAAAGGGCTGAGTATGAATGAGCTGCCCGATGCCAGCGCAGGCAATGATGACGCGACTCGGAAGAAAATCCATACCGCGGTCGTTGCTAGAAACCTGGCAAGTGCGTCGAACAACACCAAGTGGAATGAGCTGATTAATCATTTCCGCCAGCGCCAAGGCTGGCGTCCGTCCTATCGGTCAAAGTCTGTCGCTGGAAATATTTCAGGCTGGGATGTTGAGTGGTTCTATCACCTACCGTTTCCATTCGAGTCGGTAGAATGGTTCGATATTGGGTTGTCGGAATTATCTCCCTCTGATGGACGTCTACTGGCCCAAGCCACCATTGACCATGCCTCCGAAATTTCGGAGGTCGTCGCACAGATTGGGTTCGAGTTTGAAGTGCTCGGCGACGTACTAAGAATTTGGGGGTACCTCCCAAAATCGTACGAAGATTTTCCACCTACATAATATATAGTGGGCAACTGCATGGCAGCAGTTGCGCTCGGCTGATCATGATATCCAGTCTTCCTTCTTGAGGGTCTGCTATAGCCTAGAGAAGGGGACAGGTTTATTTCCACTGCTCTAAATCTGACCCGTCGGGCAGAATCAGAGTGGCGAAAGTAAATCTGTCCCCTTTTCCAATTGCCGGTGAATTGCCCTGGCATCGTCGATTCTTGACGGGTGGTCTGATTCGACAGCTTTGCCTTGGTCAGCCGCCGCAGCCACTCCCACATTGGCAGCCATCTTTCTTGCGCAGAATCTCGTAGAGCTCGTCCTTGAGTTGCAGCTTCTGCTTCTTCAGCGACTCGATGGCCTCGTGGTTGGCCGGCGTGATGCCTGCTTCCATGTTCTTGATCTCCTGGTCGAGATCATTGTGGCTATGGAACAGCTTGGCAAAATGCGGGTCCTCGACCTTGAGGCGGGAAATTTTTTCGCGGAATTCGGGAAACATGGCGGGTTCTCCAGGCGGGTGAAAATTCACTCTGCAGGATTCGAACCGGGCCAGTGTTGAGGTGGATCAGTGAAGGCGTCGCAATCAGAGGACTGCCCGCGTCTGGCCGATTGCTGTCTGTGATCAAGCGCAAGGCCCAGGCGTCCTTCAATTGTTTTCGCGTAGCGGCTACCCTCGGCCCCGATGGCGAGTGACCCGCCGATACTGATCAGGGAAATGTGATGCCACTGTCTTTGCCATTCGAACAGGTCGATGTATTTGCCGAGTACCACTACGAAGGTAACGCGCTGGCGGTGGTCGTGGATGCCGACGAGCTGACAACCGAGCAGATGCAAGCGTTTGCCCGCTGGACGCAACTCAGTGAGACCACCTTTCTGTTGAAGCCCCGAGCGCCGGAGGCGCATTACCGCGTACGCATCTTCACTCCGCTACGAGAGCTGCCCTTTGCCGGCCACCCGACGCTGGGCAGCTGCAAGGTGTGGCTGGGCCGGAACGAGAACCCCGAGCAAGTCGAGATTATCCAGGAGTGCCCGGCGGGCTTGGTTCGTGTGCGCAAGCAAGGCCCGCACCTGGCGTTCTCCGCTCCGCCGCTGATACGCAGCGGGCCGCTGGATGCAAACACGCTGAGGGTGATCGAGCAGGGGCTCGGCCTCGCGGCTGGGCAAGTCCGCGCAAGCCAATGGGTGGACAATGGCCCCGGTTGGGCGGGCGTGTTGCTGGCCAGTCGCGATGAGGTGTTGGCGGTCAAGCCCGATTACGCCCTGTTGCAGGGGCTGAATGTCGGCATTGTCGCGCCGTGGGTTGGCGTGGAGGCCGAAGCCGATGTGGAAGTCAGAGCCTTCATGGGCGAGGAGTGCAACGAGGATCCCGTCACGGGAAGTCTCAATGCGAGCCTGGCCCAGTGGCTGATCGGCTCGGGCGTCCTGCGCAATCGGTACACCGTCAGCCAAGGCACCGCGATAGGGCGCCGAGGTCGGCTGCAGGTTGAAAGCGTCGACGGGGTCATCTGGGTTGGCGGAGCGGTGCAGCACTGTATTTCGGGCAGGGCCGTCTTCCGAGAGGGCTGACGGTATTATCCGTTGTGCTCCGGTGGCGGGTCGATGTCTCGGGTCCGTTCGGCCTTCTACGCGTGAGCGTACTCGACGCGATTGCGCCCCGAGGTCTTGCCGCGGTACAGCGCCGCGTCTGCCTGCTGCAGGTACTCGTCGAGCGCTTGCGTGCTGGTGAAGTGCTCGGAGACGCCGATGGTCGCCGTGCAGCGGATCGCTTGATCGGCGCTGATGCCGGGCGGTTCGCTGTGTTCGATCGCCGCGCGGGTGCGCTCCGCCAGTTGCATGGCGCCGCTCCTGTCCGTGCCGAAGCAGACCAGGACGAATTCCTCTCCGCCCAGGCGGCAGGTCAGGTCGCCTTTGCGCGCGGTGGCCTTGAGGATTTCGGCCACATGGCACAACACGAGATCACCCACTTTGTGCCCGTGGGTGTCGTTGATCTGTTTGAAGTGGTCGATATCCACGATCAGCAGGTAGGCGGGCCCCGCCGTTCGCGAGCGGAAGTGCGCGTCCAGCCCCTCTGTCAGCCCACGGCGGTTCAGCAGGTGAGTGAGCGGGTCATGCGCGGCCATGCTGCGCAGCTCATCCGCGAGGCGCCGCAGGACGAGCCAGACGGCGCAGGGCGGAAGCACGGTGCCGAGGAACGACATGTAGATGTAGAAGACCCTCTGGAAGCCGCTGTTCATGTCGAGCGCAGCCAGGCCACCCTGGACGATCATCACGAACTTCGCCGCGTTCAGCGCGCAGATGCCGCCAATCAGGACGGCGAACACGATCATCTCGACGCGCAGGTCGCGGGCGACGGTTCGCCGGGCGTGGAGCACGGCGATCGTCATGCCCAGAAAGAGCAGGGCGCAGGAACCCGCCAGCAAGGCATGACGCGCCTCGGGCCCTAGCGTCGACTGCACCACCAGCTGCAGTGTCGTGTAGACCGCCGCCAGGGTGAGCAAAGGCTTCCACACGGGCGTGGGCCGATCGAAGAAACGCATGGCGCCAAGCACGTAGGCGACGGGGGCGCAGAGCGTCATCGTGTGGTTGATGAGACTCACCACACCCCAGGTCGCGGGGCCGTCCAGCAACTGCAGGATGTAGGCGAGCCCGAGCAGGAAATTGCCCAGGGCGAAGACTTCCATGCCCATTCTCTTGCCATTCAGCCGTGTGCTGATCAGCAGGAACATCACGCAGAAACAGAGCAGGTGCACGCAGAGCATGCTGAGGATGACAGTGGTGACCATGGGTTCGCGTCAGTGAAGGCGTGGCTAGGGGCGTCGAATGCTGAAGGAGTGGTGGACGCGATCACCCTGATTCTCTGGCCGCATCTGCACCCGACGGAGTCGTTCAGGGCCCCGGAACCTAATCATATGCGCTACGCCAAGACAATTCATCAGCCAGGCGCCGGGCATGTTCGAGGAATTGCTCCTGGCTGGTGGATAGGTGCTTGATCGTACGCTTTCGACCCGAAACGGAGGCTCGCGAATGACCTGTATGGCCAATAGTCGCAATGGCCTTTTTGCACGTTGGGCGCATAGGGTGAGCAGCGCCACGGAGGTCTGCCTATGGCGAAACCGTTCTTGCGTACCTAGACCGCCAGGTAGGCCGCCACCATGGTGTTGAGCATATCCACCAGCTCAGGATCCATGAAACGGTAGTCATCGGGAATATCCAGAACGTGAAGCCGCTTGTGCTCAAGCAAGCGGGCGTATTGCGCCTGCAGTCGGTTCAGGTGCTTACGCTCCATGACGAAGATTACATCTGCCCAGCGAATATCCGCTGGGCAGATGGGCTTGCGTGCGTTCGGACTGGTTCCCGCTGAGCGAGCCTCGAAGCCGGGGCGGCGGCGCCAGATAGCTTCTGCAGTAGGGCTACGCCATTGATTTCGGCTGCAGATAAAAAGGAGGTTGGTCACTCTTGGTCCAGCAGTTGGCGGACGGTGCGAATCGGATACTCCATACCAAGCTGGCGGGCTCTGAACAGCTTGTCGGCACGGGTATACATCAACTTCCAGTTCTTTTCTGGTCGGGGCTGTGGCGGACGGAGCGATTTTTGCGGGAAATGTTTAAGGGCCTGTGAGTGTCTCCAGGCGCGTGTTCTTTTCATGGTCATATCCTCGTGAATACCGGGTTCAGCAGCCGCGGTAATACGAGGTGGATGCATGGTAGGTGAGAAATCAGGCGGTGGCCAGGATGATGATGCTGTCATTGCTCCAAGCCGGGCCAGCGGCCTTGCGAAGCTGCACAGCGCCATTGCCGGGGCGCCAATGGCCAGGGCCCGGGCCCTGGCTTATAGTCGCGCCCCCCAGCGAAGCCGGCGGCGCCGGCCAGGCCCGTTCTGGGTAACGCGACCACGGAGGCGCAAGGAGCCCCAGCCATGAAAACCGAACAGGGCATCCTGCGCCTTTCCATCCTCGTGACCGTGCTGTTGGCCGGCTTCGGCATCGTCGTCGGCTTGCTGTCGGGGTCCTTCTCGATCGTCTTCGACGGCGTCTACTCGCTGGCCGATGCCAGCATGAGCGGCCTGGCGCTGATGGTGGCGACGCTGATCCGCCGCCACACCGCCGAGGGCGATGCCAGCCGGCGCCTGGCCGAGCGCTTCAACATGGGCTTCTGGCACCTGGAACCGATGGTATTGGCGCTCAACGGCACGCTGCTGTGCGGCGTGACCCTGTACGCGCTGATCAACGCCATCGGCCGGCTGCTCAGCGGTGGCCACGCGCTGGAGTTCGGTTTCGCCATCCTCTATGCGGCGGTCGCCACCCTGGTCTGCTTCGCCCTGGCCGTGTTCCAGTTCCGCGCCAATCGGCAGATCGGCTCGGACTTCGTCGCCCTCGACGCCAAGTCCTGGGTGATGTCCGGCAGCATCTCGCTGGCCCTGTTGATCGCCTTCCTGGTGGGCGACATCGCCACCGCCAGCGGCCATGCGCAGATCGGCCCCTATGTCGACCCGGCGGTGCTGGCGCTCATCTGCCTGGTGATCCTGCCGATTCCGCTGCTGACCATTCGCCAGGCCTTCAAGGACATCCTGCTGGTCACCCCGCCCGCGCTGAAGGAGCATGTCGACGAGGTGGCCACGGCGTTCGTCGCGCAACATGGCTTCGTGGCCTACCAGGCCTATGTCGCCAAGGTTGGCCGGGCCCAGCAGATCGAGCTGTATTTCATCGTCCCGCCGGGCTGGCCGGCGCAGACCCTGGACGAATGGGACCGGCTGCGCGACGAGGTCGGCGAGGCCATCGGCGGTGAAGGCCCGAACCGCTGGCTGACCATCGCCTTCACCACCGACCCGCTCTGGACCCGTTGACCCGCGCGGCCGGCAGCCCGTACGTCATCGCAAATTCCACGGCCGGTAACAAGGCGTATAACTAGCGGAGCAAAAAGGTAGGTCACCTCGCATGGGCGCTCCAATGGCGGCGCCCGGGAAGTCCTGGCGCCCTGTCACCAACAGGAGCACGGCGAGCGTACGCAAGGCGCTGCCACGCCCGCGGAGTGATGCGATGGGTTGCAGAGCATGGCGATGGGTTCGCAAGAGCCTTCCTGGCTGCATCGGCCTGGCCTTGCTGGCCGCTCCGCTTTGCGCCGGCGCCACGTTCAAGTGCCAGGCCAGGGATGGAAGCGTCCGCTTCACCAGCCACGCGATCGCCGGTGCTCACTGCAGCCGCATGGAAGGCAAGGCTGGCGCGGACGCCAAGGCTACGGTCGCGCCAAGGCCCGCGCAGGACGATGACCTGAGCGCGGGGCGGATCCGGGTGTACACCTTCGTCCACAATGGCGTGCGCCAATACGTGAGCCGGCGCCCGGTCGGCATCTCCGCGCGGGTCGATATCCTCGAGGTGCGCTACATCAAGGGCTGCTACCTGTGCAGCGTGCCGAAGGGCTTCAGGGTCGCCTCGCTGCGCCTGGACCCGTTGTCCTACCGGCGGGAGATCGAAGCCTATTCCGGGCACTACGGTGTCGACAGGGCCCTGGTCCGCGCGGTGATGCACGCTGAATCGGCGTTCCGCCCCAACGCCATTTCCGTTGCCGGCGCCCAGGGGCTGATGCAGTTGATGCCCGCCACCGCCGAGCGCTTCGCCGTGGACGATCCGTTCGACGCGCGGCAGAACATTCGCGGCGGCGTGCGCTACCTGGCCTGGCTGCTCAAGCGCTTCAATGGCAACCAGACCCTGGCGTTGGCCGCCTACAACGCCGGCGAAGCGTCCGTGGACGAGTACAACGGGGTGCCGCCCTACGCCGAGACGCGGTCCTACGTCACCCTCGTGCAGTCCCTGGCCGAGCGCTATCGCAACCATCGCTAGCGGTAGGGGGCGCATGAGCCGCAACCGGTCATGTGCCCCTGCACGGTGGCTGACGCTGGCGCTTCAGCCACGCGTCACCCGCGGCGGGTCAAGAAGGGCTCTGGTATTTCAGTAAATTCAGATGCTTATCAGATGATGGCAATTGAATGTCGCGGTGGGTTGGGTGAGGATGTGCCGCTCGCTATCTGGCGAGCCCCTTCACCCTGACAAAGGATGTCCCATGCACGTGTTGAAAAGCCTTCTCGTTGCCAGTGCGCTCGCCGTAGCCGGGTGCGCCAGCCAGCCCCCGGTACCGCCGCCGGAATACCCGGGGCTCGAGAAGTCCGACCAGGTTGCCATCCACGATCTACGCCCGCACAGCGAAGGCGAGAAGAAAATCTTCAGCCTGCTGATCATCAGCGACGCCTACGCCATCTACCGCGTCGCGGACGACGCGACCAAGCCCACCGGCGTGCGCCTGCTCGCCCATCGCGCCTATGAGGCTTTCCCGGAACTGGGCAGCCAGCCGACTATCAACGTGCAGCATTTCGTGACCTACGCGAACCTGCAATCGCAACTGCGCACCAACTCGCTGGTCGCCGGGTTGACCGGCCCGATCGGCGTCGCGCTGCTGAGCCAGAAGGACATGCCCGCCAGCGAAGTGAAGACCACCCGGATCGATAGCGCGCTGCTCGAAAAAACCGCTGGGGACGAGGAGTACACTCGCGCGTTCTTCACCGAGCAGGAAAACCCGGAAAAGTCGCCGGTGAACCTCATCTACATCGACACCGAGATGCTCGGTAAGCGCGTGGCCAGCCGTTGCTTGGTTCCGCCGGTGGCGGGCAAGCCGCACCTGTTCCTGGTCGAGGCGTACGACATGTGCATCGCCAACCACCTTGCGCTGTACCGTACCAAGAGCGCGGATACTGCCGCTGCCAAGTGAGCCGGGGCGGCATTGCCGCCAGGCTCTGCTGAAGGCCAAGGGTGCATCGGAAGGTGCGCCCTTGTCGTATCGGGCGGCCGCTACCAGGCGATCTGGAGGTGCCGTGAAGCAGTGGTAAGAGGGGGAGGCGTTGCTCTGACGTCATCTCGCTGACCCTAAGTAAGGACGAATCGAGCTTCCCTCTGAGGTCCGCATCGGCGTACTTCGAGGCCTTTCCCGCCACCGGTGCCAGTGCCCTGACGAACAGCACCAGGGTCGTTTTGATGCCCCGGAGAATCGGTGCCGTTTCATGTTCCGCTGTATCCCTGCGTCTCTGCAGTCGCCCCTCCCTTAAGCCTTTCTCAGGGAATTCTCAGAAGTGCTGCCCAGAATTTAATGCAGGCAAGACTTGGCCGATGATGGTGAGCACATCGTGAGTCAGGGAGAACGGCAGCCGATGAAGGGCTTGGCAAGAAGATTGAGAGCGGGTCGTCTGCTAGTGCACTACCGGACGGGCGTGGAGATCGTCGACGCGTCTGGCGCGGTCATCGATCGGGTCGAGGTCGAACGCATGGCGCCCTCGGACTGGGGCATCGTATATGAGCGCTGGGTTGGCCTGGAGTTGGAGAAGGAAGGCTGGGAGGTTGACTATCGCGGGCTTTCCCTCGGACTCCTCGACGAGGGTATCGATCTGGTCGCGCTCCAGGGGCCCAGGACGCGATACCTGCAGTGCAAATTCCTGAGCCAGGCCATAGGGAAGCAGGACCTGGAGCAGATCCTCTACAAGGGGTCGGGATTCTTGAGCAAGCAGGCGTTGTCTCCGGATGATGTTTTCGAGTTGGTGGTGCCGTCAATCGATAAGGCGTTTCCGCCAAAGCGCAAACGGAACAATCAGTTGCAGCCGAACTGGCAGAAGATCAGGTTCCTGTCCCATAACCAGACGCAGAATCGAATCCGTTTGGAGATCACGGAGATACCCATGGACCTGCTCGGGCAAGAAGGATAGGGGACAGATCTAGTCATTCTGGCTGGCCTCATGAGTGCGGAGCGATTCCGCCTCCGTTGCTGCCGCAGCCGCCTTCCTCCTGGCGAAGTGCTCGTCCGGTTCGCTGACGCAGCGCCCGCACGCCTTGCAGCGGAACAAGCGCTTGCCCTGGCGGTTGCCGTCGACGAAGCCGTGGCGGAAGAACTGCTGCTGGTTGTCGCAACTCGGGCATTGCAGCTTTGGTAGTTCGGGGCGCATGCCCAGGCGCACTTTGGCTTCCCACTCGCCGCTGGGGTCCAGCTCCAGCAGCCACTTGCGGAATACCCTGACCCAGCGCGCCAGCATGGCGCGGGAAACCCCCAGCATGTCGCTGGTGCTGGCGATCGAGCGTTGTTGCGACAGCAGCGGCAGGAACGCGTCCAGCTTGTCGCAGCGCAGGAAACTCTGCAGCGCCGTGCCGGTGCGCCGGTTGAAGCCCTTGCCGCACTGCTGGCAGTTGAAGTACGGAATGCCATTGGGCGGCCGGCCCCGGTAGCGCAGCGTGACCTGGTGGCCGCCGCAGTAGTGGCAGGCCGGCGGGTCCGGGTTCTTCGACAGGGCTTCGGCGATGTGCCCCTGGAGGAAGGCGGTCAGCGCTGGGTCTTCGCGCCAGGGGAAGCCCTGGCCACGGTCCAGCACGGGCAGGGCGTGGTCGAGTCGGCGTATGGGCATGGGCGGGCTTCGCGGGAGGCAGGAGCGGCTATTTGAGTCCCGCGAATGGCGGCTTGTGAATGCGCCGGATGGGCCTCTGGGCATGGTTCGGAAATGCCCTACGGAAAGTCGCTGGAAAACCTCACCGCGACCTTTTCTACAGGCTGACCTGGCCGGTCAACTCGCAGCGGCAACGTTGAATCCGCCTCGCGACTCGCATGGCGTCCCTTGGGGCTGATACATGGAATCCGGGATCGCGGAATGCGATCCCGTTGGGGCGGTGAAGGGGGCTGTACAGGTGACGTCCCGTCCTCGGATGACCGGCCGCTGCCAGCCGGCGCCAGCGGAGGCCGATCCGGATCCGCGACTAGCGCACCACCTCCAGCGCCGTCACTTCATTGGTTTCCTTCCCGGATTTCGACGTGGAGTCGAGGACGAAGGCGATGCCCAGTTCTTCGACGAAGGCGCGGGAGGAGTTGTAGCTGCCCTGCTCGCAGTCGAGGTGGATGGCGTCGCCGGTCAGGCTCGGGAACACCTGGCTGGCCGGGAAGCGCTGGCCGATCTTGCAGGTCAATTCCGATTCGGCCTGCTGGTCGCCGGGCTTGGCCGGGACGTAGTCCATCAGTTGCCTGGCCTTCAGCGTGCGGCCCAGGATCCAGCCGGGCGGGATGCTCGATTCGAGCGACTGGGTGACCAGCACGCGGCCGTCGCCGATGCCATTGAGTTTGGATTTCAACTGGATCATGTCGGCCTGGGTCAGGCGGTCGACGTGGAAGTCCTCGCTGTAGATTTCGGTCTTGCGCAGCAGGCCGTCCTGCGCCCGCATTTCGATGGACACCGGGGTCCGGCGCTCGCCGTCGGCCTTCTGCGTGACGAAGGTGTAGCGCAGCGATTTGAACTTCGGTTGCAGCAGCGGCGTGTCGACGCCCTTGCGCAGCGCCTCGGGCACGGCGACGTCGTCGAGGGCGGTGGGCGGCGTGCGGCGCGGGTAGTCGGCGGCGGGGATGTCCGGGCGCATGCGCGCGAGCAGGGCGCCGTCCACCGCGCCTTGCAGGGAGCAACTGACGCGGGTGCGCTCGCCCTTGGGGCCTTCCGGTTCGATCAGCAGCACGCGCTCCACCCGCTGGGTGCCCGGCGCCTGGCCGGACTGGGTGCGCATGGCCTGCCAGCGGCCGCCTACGCTCACTTCGCTGCGCACGTAGGACCTGCCGTCCTGGCGCAGGCGGTCGCGGTCGGCGATCAGCGGGGTGAGCTGCCGGGCGACCTGCTCGGGACGGGCGTCGACCAGGAAGCCCCAGTACAGGTAGTAGCCCAGGGTGCCGAGGTCGGAGCTTTCGTCGTAGTAGGACAGCAGCTTCAGGCCAGCCAGCGTGGGCGCCTTGTCCAGGGCGACGCTGTTGCTGGCGTCGCTGGAGCGGTCCTTCACGCTGATCCAGGCCAGGTCGCCGGACTGCTTCAGCGGCGCGAAGGCCTGCCAGTCGGCGGCGTGGCTCTGCAGGCTGCTGAAGAACTGGGCGTCGCACTGGCTGAACGCCCTGAAGGTGTCTTCCAGGGCGCCATCGCTGGCATGGCTGAGCGGGGACAGGAACAGGGCGGAGGCGAGCAGGGTGGAGGCGAGCAAGGTGGAAGGAAACGGTAATTTCATCGAGCTGGATTTCCCTATCGGCTGGCGAGTAAGCGATTCGATACGCCAGCCATTATCCGTCACTCGGACGGTGCTTTGTAGTCACCCGTGCGGCGCAAGGCTCGTGCCAGAGCCTGGCGCGGCATGCGCCGCGAGGAGGAATTCGGCGGCGAGCTGGTGCGCCCAGGGGCGCGCGCCGAGGCCCGCGAGGTAGGCGCAGTGGCTGCCGCGCGAGGTGACGGCCAACACGGCGTTGGGCAGTTGGCGCATGGCGTCGAGGTGCTCCTCGACGTTCTTGGCGACGCACACCGGGTCGTCTTCGGCGTTGAGTACCAGCAGCGGTACGCTCACCCGCTGCATCACGCCGACCGGGTTGCAGGCGGCGAGGTAGTCCTGCTGGCTGGCGTAGCCGGCGCATTCGTAGAGGTGCCGCTGGAAGGCTTCCAGGCTCTGCGCGGTTTCCAGGGCGCCCAACGAGGCGAGGTGCTGCAGCGCGTCGCGGTTGGGCGCGATGAACTGCTCGACCAGGCGCTTGGCCATGATCCGCGTGTAGGGGGCCTTCGAGCGTCCGAAGGCCACGCTGATGTCGTAGCCGGGGCAGAACGCGAAGGCGGCGCGGATCGGTGTGTCGTCGCCTTGCTCGCCCAGGTAGCGGATCATCAGCCCGGTGCCGGCGGACACGCCCGCCGCGTACAGCGGCGAGCGCGGCAGGGTTTCGGCGATCACCCGCAGCTGGTGGCGCAGGTCGTCGACATCGCCCATGGTGTTGAACTTCGGGCTGGTCAGGCGCAGCGCGCCGTGGCCGCGGCGCTGGCAGAGGACGATACGCCAACCGGTCATGCGCTGCAGGTCGCGGACGAAGGCGCGCATGCTCTGCGCGGTGCCCATGATGGTGTGCAGCACCACCAGGGTCGGGGTATCTGCCGGCAGGTCCAGGCCCAGCCAGTGCAGTTCGGTGGTGCCGCCGTCGGCCATGCGCAGGCTGTCGACGCGGTCGTAGTGCAGTGGCGCGGCGAGGGCTTCGCGCAGGCACAGCCCGGCGATCTGCAGGTGGCCGTTGAACAGCCAGGGGGTGGGCCAGAAGCGCCTGGACAGGCGCGGCAGCCGTGCGACCAGCGCCGCGCTGCGGGCGTTGGCCTGGTAGACGAGGCGCGGCCTGCGCGCCGCCGTGCGCAGGTAGTGCGCCGTCGCGCCGGCGGAGAAGAACAGCAGGGCCGCGCTCGTCCAGGTCAGCATTTCCGTGGCTCAGTCCTGCAGGCGGAAGGTCAGGTCCGCGTGCTCGCTCAGGCGCGCGATCAGTGCATCGCCCATGGCCGGCGCGGTGGTCCAGACGCCGCCCGCCGTTCCGGTGGCTTCGTTGAGCAGGCACAGCGCGCTTTGCGTGATCATCCGGCAGGTGGAGCCGTAGCCGGGGTCGCGCTTGCCGGCGACCACCGCTTCCAGCGTTCTGCCGTCGGCGGTTTCGCCGAGGAAGCGCACTTCGTAGAAGCCATTTTCGCGCTCTTCCAGGCTTGGCCCTTCGCCCGGCTTGGGCGCCTTGTCGCTGGCCATGGTGCGGTCGCCGGCCACGGCCTGGGCGATTGCCTGGCCCTGTTCACCGGGACCGGTGAGGAGCATTTCGTCGTAGACGAAGTCCTGCCCGTAGGCATGCCCGAGCAGCAGGTTGGAGCGGTGCACGTTGCGCGTGTTGATCGCCGCCATGATGAAAGGCGCGGCCCAACTGCCGAGGGCTGCGTCGTATTCCGGGCGGTCCGCCGGCGGTTGCGCCGGGCCGGTGAAGCCGGGGGTGAGGGCGAAGGGGTTGACCAGCAGCTCGCGGATTTTCGGGTCGGCCTTGGCCGCCGCCAGGGTGGCTTGCAGGCTGGCGGCGGTGCCGCCGGAGAAGCTGCCTTTCATGCGGCTGACCCGGCCCTTGATGCGCACGAGCGGCGCGCCGAAACGCTGCTTCGCCGCCTGCTGCAGGAAGTACACGCCGAGGTCGAAGGGGATGGAGTCGAAGCCGCAGGAGAACACGATGCGCGCGCCGCTGCGCTTCGCCGCATCGTCGTAGCGGTCGATCATGCCGCGCATCCAGGCCGGTTCGCCGCACAGGTCGACATAGTCGCTGCCGGCCTCGACGCAGGCGGCCAGCAGCGGCTCGCCATACAGCTGGTAGGGCCCGACGGTGGTCAGCACCAGGCGGGTGCGCTCGGCCATGGCGCGCAGGCTGGCCGGATCGGCCGCGTCGGCCACCAGCAGCGGGATGGACTCGGGCAGGCCGAGCTCGGCGCGCACGGCGGCGAGCTTGCCGGCGTCGCGGCCGGCCATGGCCCAGCGCACGCCGGCGCCGGCCTGGCCGAGGTATTCGGCGACGAGGCGCCCGGTGAAGCCGGAGGCGCCATAGACCACAAGGTCGAACTCTGCGTGCTGTTTCATGCGGGAAGCTCCTGGGGGCGAAATCAGTGTTCGATGATAGGTGAACCGCAGGCTTCGCCCACCCTGTTCAGCATACGTGATGGCGTGCGATCAGACCGGGGAATGGCCCGGCTTCTGCGCAGGAGCGTATCGCCGGGCAGCGCGCGGCGGGAGTGGGGGATCGGTAGCCGGGGCCGGGGCGCGAATCAGTCCAGCACGTCGTGCAGGACTTCGTAGATCACCCCGGTGGCGATGGTCACCAGCAGCAGGTCGGTGCCGGCCTGCTGCCATTCGTAGCCGTCGTAGTGCGGCAGGCGGCCCACCAGGCGGCCGTCGAGCTTCTTGGCGATGCCGGGCGGTAGCGGCTTGCCGCGCGCGAGGTTCTTCTGGATGCCTGGCGGCAGGGACGCGCCGGGGCTCCAGTAGTCGCGGTTGTCGCCGAGGATGACGCGCACGCCACCGACGTCGATCGCCGGGCCGCCTTGCCAGCCGTTGCCGCCGGCCTGGCCCTGGTTGCCGTGCTGGCCCTTCTCGTGTCCCTTGCCCTTGCCGTTACCCGGGTCGGCCAGCAACGCCGGCGCAGCGCTGACCAGGGCGATACCGAGTACAGCGGACAGCAGTGTGTTGAGCCTGGGCATGGGCGTTTCTCCTTGAGTCATGTCCCGATGGCTTGCAGGCTAGCCCGTTCGATGTGAAACGAAAGTGAACGGCGCCTGTCGGGTTCCAGCGCTGCCCCTGCGGCGCAACGGCTGGCGTAATCGGGCATTACTCCTACAGGCGCAGCGGAAGTTCTCCGAAAGCCAACTGAACAGGTCCTTTGGAGACTGGTGGCATCCCATTCGAGAATGTTGGAGGCCGCCATGAAATCCTCTGCACCCCTGTTCAGTCGGCTGCGCCGTTCCCACCTGGCGCACCTGGTCGGCCTGGCCGTGGCCAGCCTGTTCAGCTTCGGCATGATCGAGGTCGAGGCCGAGGACAGCGTCGTCGAGGCCGAGCGCGACGATCTCGACGAGCCTTCCGCCGCGGGTGCGCTGCTGGAGCCTTCGCCGCCGAGCTACCTCGAGGTGGCCCGGCAGGCCGTTGAGGATGCGCCGCGGGTATTCGCCAGCCGCGCGCTGCTCGGCGCCCCGGCGCCCATCACGCCGAGTGCCGGTGGCGTTGGCATTGGCAGCAGCGCGACCGTCAACGGGCAGGTCATCAACCTGGCCGCCGCCGGCACGACGGGGCTGCAGGCCGGCGCAGGGGTGAGCATCGGCTTCGAGCAGGGCGGCGTGTTCAGCACCGCCGTCAACGCGAACCTGGCGAAGAACCAGGTCGGCATCCGGGTGGAGGGCGGCCAGGTCGAGGTCGCTTCCAGCAGCATCGTCCTCGAACCGAAGACCGCCGCTGGCGCTGCCTTCACCGCCAACGACATGACCGCCGCCATCGTCCAGGCGGGCGGCTCGCTCAAACTGACCGACACCACGGTCAGCGTCGGCGGCCTGGCCAAGGGCAACAACAACCGCGGCGTCGTGGTCAGCGACGCCGGGTCCAGCCTGGACATGAGCGGTGGCTCCATCGGCACCAGCTCCTGGGGCGCCGTCGGGCTGGCCGTCGAGAAGGGCGGCCAGGCCGACCTGAGCGGTGCCAGCGTGAGCACCAGCGGCGCACGCAGCGCGACCACCGGCGGCAGCCATGCCGTGCACGTCAGCGGCGAGGGCAGCCGGCTCGATGCCGAGAACGTCGCCCTGAACACCAGTGGCGGCTCGGCTTACGGGCTGCGGGTCGACGACGGCGCACAGGCGACCCTGAACGACAGCAGCGTCAGCACCGGCGGCGGCAACGGCCACGCGGTACTGGCCGACGACGCCAGCGTCGGCATTGAAGGCGGTTCCCTGGTCACCACTGGCAAGGGTTCGGTGGGTGTCTGGGCGCGCAATGGCGCCAGCGTCACGCTTGCCGGCAGCGAGGTCCGCACCAGTGGCGCGGCGGTGTCCAGCGCGGCGCCGGTGGACGGCGAGAAAACCCTGAGCCTCAGCCATGGCCTGCTGGCCGGTGGCACCGGCACGCGCATCCAGGCGAGCGACGTCTCCCTGCTGATCGCCGCCGGCAGCGCCAGCGCCGCGCGGGCCGAGGAGGGTGCCAGCATCCTCCTCGATGGCGGCAACGTCGAGGTCAGCGGTGCGGCCACCACGACCAGCACCACCGCCGCGCTGCACGCGTTGTCGGGCGGCAGCATCGACGGCGCCGACCTGTCGATCCACGCCAGCGCCTCGCTGGTCGGTGGCCTGCGCGCCGAAGGCGCCGGTAGCAGCGTCAGCCTGCGCGACAGCGACGTGCAGGTGGATGGCGCCGGCAACGTGGCCAACGCCTCGGCGGGCGCTCGCGCCATGGCCGGTGGCAGCCTGTCGCTGGACAACGTCGAGCTGGTCACCCATGGCCTGTACGGACACGGCATTTCGCTGGAAGGCGCCGGCTCGCAGGCGACCATCAACGATACCCGCGTGGCGGTCGACGGCGCCCGTTCCATTGGGCTGTCGCTGACCCCCGGCGCAGCGGCAACGGTGACCGGCAGCAGCTTCCGCGTCGACGCCCAGCCGAATGGCGCCGGCCCCTGGGCGCCCGGTGTGCAGGTCGACGGCGCGACCCTGGCGATGCGCGACAGCCACGTCTACACGACGCCCGGCAGCAGCCTCGGCGTGCGCGTGCTCAACGGTAGCGAGGTGCGCATCGACAATGGCTCGGTAACCACCGAGGGCAACTATTCGGCGGCGGTCAGCGCCGCCAACTCCACGCTGGCGATCGACCAGCTCACGGTGACCACCCACGGCAACGACAACGCCATGGGCATCGTCGCCGATGCCGGCGCCCAGGTCAGCGTGACCGGCGGCTCGGTACTCACCACCGGCAACGGCTCGCCGGTCGCCAGCAACCTGACCTTCCCCCACGCCCTGGTGGCGCGCAACCCCGGCGCGCAGCTCAGCGTCGACGGCACCAGCGTGCTGACTACCGGCACCCAGGCCTACGGCGCGGCGGTGGACGACGGCGGCAGCATGCTGCTGAAGAACCTCTCGGTAGAGACCCGGGGCCAGTACTCCACCGGCATCTATGCCGGCATCGGCACCCTCAAGCCCGGCAGCGTCAGCCTGACCGGCGAGAACATCAGCGTGAAAACCCTGGGCGACGACGCCAGCGCGGCGCTGGTCAGCCGCCAGTACCAGGCCGATACCGCCGTGCTCGAACTGGACGGCGCCAGCCTGGCCACCCAGGGTGCGCGCTCCCATGGCGTGCGCGCGGAGTCCGGCGCGCAACTGATCGCACGCAACGCCACGGTGACCACCGCAGGGCCCGGCGCCCTCGGCGCGCTGGCCAGCAATAGCGCCAGCGCCAGTCTCGACGCCGTCGCAATCGTCACCAGCGGCGAGGGTGGCCACGGCGTGGTGGCGAAGAACGCCGGCAGCGTCAGCGCCCGCGACCTGGTGGTGAGCGCCAGTGGCGCGCAATCGGCGGCGCTGTACGCCCAGGGCAGCGAGGCGCTGCCCGGCGGCATCGAGGTCGAGCGCGGCGTGCTGGCCAACCGCGACGGCGCGACCCTGGCCGTGGCCGGGGTGGCGGACATCGCCTTGCGCCAGAGCCTGGCCGGCGGCAGCGGCCAGTGGCTGAACGTCGACAGCGCCAGCGCGAGCGCCGGCACCCAGCTGTCGGACATGGGCACCGGGCAATGGCAGGGCGTCGGCCAGACCATGGCGGCCGCGGGCCAGGCGCGCATCGAGCTGGACGGCTCGATCGTCAGCGGCTCCGCGCGTACCGCGACCGGCAGCACGGCGGACCTGGACATGCACGACAGCAGCCTGTGGAAACTCACCGGCGACTCCAACCTGACCGGCCTGCGCAACGATGCCAGTGTGATCGACTTCAGCGCGCCGCTCGGCGGCCAGTTCAAGACGCTGAGCGTCAACCAGTACCAGGGCGCCAACGGCACCCTGGCGCTGAACACCTACCTGTACGACGACGGGTCGCCGTCCGACCAACTGGTGATCGACGGCGGCAACGCCAGCGGCGCGAGTAACCTGCTGATCCGCAACGCCGGCGGCCCGGGCGCGCTGACCCGGGGCAACGGCATCCAGGTAGTGGACGCGGTCAACGGCGGCACCACCGAGGCCGGCGCCTTCCGCCTGCTCGGCCGGGTCGTGGCCGGCCCCTACGAATACAGCCTGCACCGCGCCAGCCTCGACGACAGCAACGCCGAGGCCTGGTACCTGCGCTCGACCCAGGACGCGCAGCCGGTCGACCCCGTCGACCCGGTGACGCCGGCCGATCCGAACGGGCCCGTCGACCCGCTAGCACCTGACCCGCGCACACCCGATCCGCTGCCGCCGCAGAAGCCCAACTATCGCCCCGAGACCTCGCTCTACAGCGCGCTGCCGGCCATGGCCCTGCACTACAGCCGGGCGCTGGTGGACACCCTGCACGAACGCGTCGGCGAAGAACGTCGCCTGGCCACCGAGCCGCTGCTGGCGGAGGCCAGTGACAGCTACGGGCCGTCGCTGGGCTGGGGTCGCCTGATCTACCGCAAGGGCAGCGACAGCCTGGCCAACGGCGCCGACTACGACTACCGCATCCAGGCCTTCCAGGTGGGCGCCGACCTCTATCGCCACGAGGACACCGACGGCAGCACCGACCAGGCCGGGGTGTCGCTGCAGGCCGGGCGCATCAGCGGCAGCGTCGAGCACACCGACGGCCGTGGCGCCGGCGACGACAGCCTGCGCTCCTACGGCATAGGCGCCTACTGGACGCACTTCGGCCCCGAAGGCTGGTACCTCGACGGCGTGCTGCAGTACAACCGCTTCGACCTCAAGGCCAGCCCGCGCGAGGCCGACGCGCTGAACGCCAGCGGCCATGGCATTACCGCCTCGCTGGAGGCCGGCTACCCGTTCAAGGTGAACAAGGACGAGACGCTCCACGTCGAGCCCCAGGCGCAACTGATCGTCAGCAAGGTGAAGCTCGCCGACAGCCACGACGACGCCGCCAAGGTGCGCTTCGAGGACGTCGATTCGCTCACCGGCCGGCTCGGCGTGCGCGTCGACAAGGACTGGTTGCGCACCGACGACAAGGGCGAGGTGCGGCGCACCAACGCCTGGGTCCGGCCGAGTGTCTGGCACGAGTTCAAGGGCCAGGCGAAGACCGCGTTTTCCTCGGCCGACGGCTACATTCCCTTCGGCACCGACATGCGCGGCACCTGGGGCGAGGTGAACGTCGGCGTCGACTACCAGCTCGGCGAGCGCACCACGCTGACCGGCTCGCTGGGTTACCAGAAGGCCTTCGGCGGCGACGCCCGCAGCTACGAGGGCATCATCGGCATCAAGATCGACTTCTGAGCTGACGATCCGCGTGCGCCGGCGGGCGAGAGTCCGTCCGGCGCGCTCGGCGTTTCACCGCCTCAGAAGCCCGATTCGCGCCAGAGCACCGCGGCGGCGGCGCGCAGGAAGCGCAGCGAGGGGATTTCCCAGCGCCCGGCGATGGTCACGTGGCCGCGCCATTCGCCGTGGGTGGCGGGCAGGCTCTGGCGCACTTGCAGCACCACGCGGTACACCGCGTGCTCGGGGTAGAACACACCGCTTTTCTCGCGCGCCAGGACATTGCCGCCGAACAGGTTGCTCAGTTCCGGCTCGCCCAGGGTGCGCGCCGCGTCGCGGTCGATGCTGTGCACCGTCAGGCGCATCGCCGGCTCGCCCAGACCATCGGCGATGAACAGCGCCGGGTCGCCGGGGGCGATGCGGTGCACCACCTCTTCGTCGACATAGGTCACCACCTGCCAGGGGCCATCGGCCACCAGCGAGCCGAGGTACTCGCGCTCGCTCAGCCACTGGCCCGGGCGCAGGTCGGGGTCCACGTCGACCAGCACGCCGGAGTAGGGCGCGGTCGGGCTGTAGCGCTGGGCGTCGGCACTCACGGCGGTCTGCTCGGCCTGGGAGTAGGCCAGCTGGTCGTTGAGCACCTGCCAGTCCTTGCGCGTGCCGCTGTCGAAGCCGGCGGCGGCGGATTGCCAGGCGAGGGTGGCGTGGCGCGCCTCCACCTCGTTGCCGTGCAGGACGAGTTCCGGCGATTGCAGTTCCAGCAACGGCTGGCCGGCGGCGACGTGCTGCCCATCGGCCACCGGCAGCGCCGTGACCTGCGCCCGCACCGGGGCGTAGAGGGCCATGCGGGTCTGCGGCTGGAGCATGCCCGTGCCGCGTATGCGGTCGGGCCAGGGCACCACGCACAGCGCCACCAGGCAGACCAGCAGCGCCAGGCTCAGGCGCGCCCGCGGCCGCTGTTTCAGCGTGGGCCAGCGCTCGCCCCAGGCCTGCAGTTCGCGCCAGATCGGCAGCGCCACGAACCAGCCCATCTCGACGATGAACAGCAGGATGCCGACGGCCTTGATGAAGAAGTGGTAGACCAGCGCGGCGATGCCCAGGAACAGCACCAGCCGGTAGATCCACACGGCCCAGGCGAACAGGATCAGGCCCGCGCGGCGTTGTCGGGGAAAGGCTTCCGGCGCCGGCTCGCCGAGCTTGAACAGGCGTTCGCGCAGGTCCCAGCGGGCCAGCGCGAAGCTGCGCTGGTGGAGGTTGGGCAGCCCCAGGTAGTCGGAGAGGATGAAGTAGCCGTCGAAGCGCATGAACGGGCTGGCGTTGATCAGCAGCGTCGAGATCCAGGTGGTGGTGGAGAGCAGGAACGCCGCCTGCCGCAGGCCGCCCTCGGGCAGCAGCGACCAGGCCAGGGTGGCCCAGGCGGCGAGGCTCAGCTCGGTGGCGATGCCCGCGCCGGCCACCGCCAGGCGCTGCTGGCGGCGCGGCAGTTTCCAGACTTCGTTGGTGTCGGTGTAGGCCACCGGCCACAGCACCAGGAACGCCAGGCCCATGGTCGGCACGCGGCAACCATAGCGCTTGGCGGTGAGGGCGTGGCCGAGCTCGTGGCAGGTCTTGGCGAAGATCACGGTGAGGCCGAACATCAGCGCGCCGTCCCAGCTGAGGTTGTCCATCAGCGTGGCGCTGAAGCGGTCCCAGTCGCGGTAGGCGCCGATCAGCCCGAGCGCGCCGGCGGCCAGGGTCAGGCGCCGGAAGCCGGCGCTGAAGAGGAACGCCAGGTGCGGCAGCAGCCAGTCCAGCAGGCGGTCCGGGCGCAGCAGGGGGATGCGGAAGAACAGGTAGTTGTGCAGCAGCCACTGCCAGCGCGTGCCGCGTTGCCGGGCGCGCGCGGCGGCGAGCAGGGCGGCGGAACCGCTGGCCGGGACGAACAGCTGCTGGTCGCGGAGGAACTGCAGCACCTCGTCGAAGGCCTGTTCGTCGAGTTGCAGCGCGCTGCTGCGGTTGATGTCGTCGAGGATCGCGCCGGCATCGCCCAGGTGCCAGCGGCTGAGAATCTCGAAGCCGGCCCAGTCGAGCTGGAAGAACTGGTTGCGCGCCGGGTCGTGCAGCGTCCAGCTCGGCTGGCCGTCGGCCAGGCGCGGGCCGGGGGTGACGGAGAGCTCCTGGCGCAGGCTGGGGAGTGCGGCCTTCATCATCGGCATGCTCGGCGCGGCGTCACAGCGCCAGGAACTGGCGGATCGTCGCCAGCGGCCGGCGCAGCACCCAGTACACCAGCGGCACGCTGCCGCTGGCCAGCTTGGCCGTGCCCTTGAGGCCGATGCGGCGGTCGGTGGGGGCGTCCAGGCGGGCGCGCACGCGGTAGGCGTAGGTGCCGTCCGGGCGGGCGCTGGCGCGGGTGCTCATGTAACGCAGGCTGCCGGAAAGCGGGGACAGCGGCGAGGCGGCCAGGTACAGCTGCAGGGGCGCGTTGTCTTCCAGCGGGATGGCGTCGCCGATCGGCAGCCAGGCCTCGATCTCCACATCGGTGGGGGCGGCGATCTGCATGATCCTCTCGCCGGTCTGCACCGGCCGGCCGATCCATTCCTGGGGGTCGTCGAACAATGCGATGCCGGCTTGTGGCGCCACCACCCGCGAGCGCTGCGCCTGGCCTTCGAGGAACTCGGCCTGGGCCTGCTTCTCGGCCACCTTGCCCAGCAGGCCGGCCAGCTGGGCCTTGGCGCGCGGGTCGTTGAGCATCATCTGCGCCGCCTGGCGGTATTCGGCCTGGGCGGTGGCCAGGGCCTCGCGGGCGACCTCCAGCTTGCTGGCGATCGGCGCCTGGTCGAACTGGAACAGCGCCTGGCCACTGGCGACGGCCTGGTTCGGCTGCACGGCGAAGTCGCCGATCACGCCGTCCAGCGGGGCGCGAATGGTCGCCGGGTGGGCCGGCACCAGCTCGCCCGGCGCCAGCACCGTGAGGCGCACCGGAAACGCCAGCAGCGCCAGCAAGGCCAGCGCCGCCAGGCCGCGACGGCGCCAGCGCACGGCCTTGCCCGGCGCGTTCCACCAGCCGCGCAGGCGCGCCGGCAGGGCCGCCGGCGACCAGCGCGGGCGGCCCTGGGCCACGCGCCAGGCGTGCTGCCAGATGTCCATCCACTCGCCCAGCAGCGCCAGCTCGCCGTCGGCCAGCGGGGCGTCGCCGGCCAGCAGCAGGCCGCCATGGCGGCCCGTCGTCGAGTCGGTGGGGTCGATGGCGCGCAGCGGTACCCAGGTGGCGCAGGCCGGCAGCCATTCGTCCCAGTGCGCGCGCAGCTGCGCCGGCAACTGCGCGGCGTCGACCGCCAGCGCCTGCGCCGTTGGCTGCTGCTCGGCCAGGTGCCGGCACAGCGGGTTCAGCCACTGCACATAGGGCGCGTTGGATTCGACGGCGACCACCCCGGAGAGTGTGTGCACGCCGACATCGTCCAGCCACAGGGCGGCCTGGCGATAGGGCGCCAGGTCGCGGCTGTCATTGACCGCGAGAAACGCCAGCTCATCGGCGTTGGCCGCCGAGCGTGCGCGCCGCGCCAGTTCCAGTAACGGCAGCAGGGGGTTGGTCTGGGCGCGGGCGTTCATCTCTTAGCGTCTCTGGGTAACGGCGTTGGCCAGCGCGGCCAGGCGCTGGGCATGGCTGTCGCGGGGCGTGCGCAGCTGCTCGGCGAGGCTCGGCCGGCCGGTCGGCGCCTGGCTGTGCTCGCTGACGCTGATGCGCTCGCCGATCACCAGGGTGAAGGTCTGCACCGCGACATGGCCCCGGTCATCGCGGGCCAGCACCGAGATGCGCAGGGTGCCGTGGAAGCCCGGTGGCGGGGTGCCTTCGAAGCGCCCGAGACGTGCGTCGAATTTCAGCCAGGCGGGCATCGGCTGGCCATCGGCGAGCGTGGCGTTCAGGCGGAGGTCGTCGGCGGACCCGGCGAAGTAGAAGGCGTCGGCGGGCAGGCTGAAGCTGACCCGCTCGCCGCTGCCCTGGACGTTCTGGTCCGCCAGCGGCGCGTTGACCGTCAGCACGCCGTCGTTGCCGAGCAGGTCGCCACGGCCGTTCGCGCCGCCGCGCTGTTGCGCCAGGCTGTCGACGTCGAGCGCGGCCAGCGAAGGCCGCGGTGCGTCGCCCCAGCCACCGGCGCTGGCGATCGGCCGCGACGGCGCGTCGAACAGGCTCGCGCTGAGCCCGCCGCCGAGCGCAGGCGGGGGCGGCAGCGGGATGCTGGCCGGCAGCTCGATCACCACCGGCGGCGGCAGTTGCGTCTGCGGCGGCAGCGGTATGAACGGCACCTGCGAGCTGTAGCTGTAGGCCTGGCTGTACAGGGCGCCATCGTTGCCGGCGACGTCGACGACCTTGACCAGCAGGGTGCCGCCGGTGCTCAGCGTAACCCCCGGCAGCGACCAGCCGCTCTGGCCGACCGTGGCGCTGGCGGTGCTCCAGGTGGCGCCATCGTCCAGCGACACCAGCACGCTTTCGCCGGCCGCGAGGTTGGCCGAGAGCGTGCCGTTGACGGTTTGCGCGGCGACGTTGAGGTCGAAGTCGTTGCCGCGGTCGTTGGAGAAGGCCGCGCCGGTCACAGTGGTAGTCGACGGGCTGGTGTCCAGCACGTAGGCCTGGCTGGTGATCGCGCCTTCGTTGCCGGCGGCGTCCACCACCTTCAGTTGCAGCGCGCCGCCGCTGACCAGGGTGGCGCCGTCCCAGCTCAGGCTGGTGCCGCTGACCTTGCCGGTGATGTCGGTCCAGGTGGCGCCGTTGTCCAGCGAGCCGTACACCTTTTCGCCCGCGTCCAGCGCGGCGCTCAGGGTGGCGCTGATGGTCTGCGCGGCGGCGTTGGTGATCAGGTCGGTGTTGCTGGCGCCGCTGTCGTTGGACAGCGCGATGTTGCCGAAGGTGGTGGTCGGCGCGCTGGTGTCCAGCGCGTAGGCCTGGCTGGCGAGCACGGTGGCGTTGCCGGCCACGTCGACCACCTTCAGCACCAGGGTGTTGCTGCCGGCGAGGGTGACGCCGCTCCAGCTCAGCGCGGTGCCGCTGAGGCTGCCGCCGAGGTCGGTCCAGGTGGCGCCGCCGTCCAGCGAGCCGTACAGGCTGTCGCCCGCGCCGAGGGTGCTGCTCAGGGTGCCGCTGATGGTCTGCACGGCCTGGCTGGTGATGAAGTCGCCGGCCAGGTTGCTGTCGTTGGACAACGCCAGGCCGCCGAGGCTGATGGCCGGTGCGCTGGTGTCGTAGGCATAGCTCTGGCTATAGACGGCGCCATCGTTGCCGGCCAGGTCAGCCACCTTGACCAGTAGGGTGTCGCTGGCGGTCAGCGTGGCGCCGGCCAGGCTCCAGGTGCTCTGGCCGACGGTGCTGCTGGCTGCGGTCCAGGTGGCGCCGTTGTC
>NZ_JARJLT010000214.1 GCF_029335315.1 Pseudomonas citronellolis | reverse complement strand
GGCGGCTTCCTGCTGGCGCTTGTACCAGTGGCGGTAGGCGTTCACCCCGGCGCGCACCGAGCTGAACACCAGCGGCGGCTTCAGCTCGCCCAACTGCCCGGAGCGCTCCATCATCGCCAGCATCTCGTGCGGCACCCGCGCCAGGGACAGGTGCACGCCCTGGGCCTGGAGGGTCTGGCGGACTTCGCGCAGCACGGTCAGGCCGCTGATGTCCAGGTTCAGCACGCCCTCGGCGTTGAGCAGCACCGCGCGCGGGTTCTTGGCCTCGGCCACCACCTGCAGCAGGCGCTGCTTGAAGTAGTCGGCGTTGAAGAACAGCAGCGGCGCGTCGAAGCGGTAGATCACCAGGCCGGGCAGGGTGTGCGCCTGCGGGTAGCGGCTCAGCTCGACCTGGCCGTCGATGCCGTGGACCCAGCCGAGCACCGCGTCGCTCGGCCGGTAGGTCAGGTACAGCAGGCGTAGCAGGGCGATGACGATGGCCACGAAGATGCCCGGCAGCACGCCGACGCTGAGCACCCCGACGGTGGTCAGCACGCACAGCCCGAACTCGAAGCGCGACAGGCGCCAGAAGCCCTTCAGCGCGGCGAAGTCGATCAGCCCCCAGCCGGCCATCAGCAGCACCGCGCCCAGCGCCGGCATGGGAATCCAGCCCAGCGGCGCGCTGAACAGCACCAGCGCCAGGCCGATCACCAGCGCCGCGACTATGCCGACCATCTGCGTCTGGCCGCCGACCATGTCGTTCACCGCGGTGCGCGAGTCGGCGCCGCTGATGACGAAACCCTGGGACACCCCGGCGCCGATGTTGGCCACGCCCAGGGCGATCATCTCGCGGCTGGCGTCGACGCTGTAGCCGTGCCGCGCGGCGAAGCTGCGCGCGGTGAGCATGGCGCTGCAGAAGCTGACGATGGTGATGCCCAGGGCGTCGCGGAACAGGTTGCCCATCTCCTGCACGCTGGTGCGTGGCCAGCTCAGCTCCGGCAGGCCCTGGGGCACCGCGCCGAGCAGCGCCACGCCGTAGCGGTCCAGGCCCAGCGCCACGCTGGCCAGGGTGGCGAACAGCACCCCGACCAGGGCGCCGGGAATCTTCGGGTAGCGGCGTGGCAGCAGGACCATCAGCAGCAGCGTGGCCAGGCCCAGGGCCAGAGTCGGCAGGTGCGTGCTGCCGAGGTTGCGCAACAACGCCAGCAGGCCGGCGAGGAAGCCGCTGGTCTCGGTGTGGTAGCCGAGCAGCTTGCCCAGCTGGCCGGCGATCAGGCTCAGGCCGATGCCGTTGAGGTAGCCGACCAGGGTCGGCCGCGACAGGAAGCTGGCGACGAAGCCGGCGCGCATCAGGCCGCCGGCGATGGACAGCAGGCCAACCATCACCGCCACGATCATCGACAGCTGCAGCAGGCGCTGCGGATCGCCGGCCGCCAGCGGGGTGATGGCGGCGGCGACCATGGCCGCGGTGGCGGCGTCGGGGCCGACCATCAGCTGCTTGGAGCTGCCGACCAGCGCGTAGATCAGCATCGGCAGGATGCAGGCGTAGAGCCCGACCTGGGCCGGGAAGCCGATGATCTGCGCGTAGGCGATGGCGGTGGGGATCTGGATCGCCGCTACCGAGAGGCCGGCGAGAACATCCGGGCGCAGCCAGACGCCGCGATAGTGCAGCAGGTCGTCCAGGCCGGGCAGCCAGCGGGTGAGGGACATGGGAGTCTTCCGTGAAACGTCGGGGCAGAAGCTTAGCCGCAGTGTAGAGCCGCGGCTTGCCCGGCGTCAGTGCCCGGCGTAGGAAGACGAAGGAATTCGAGAGGACTGTAGGTGCAACTGCCTCGCCGGCTGCGCTGAGGTGCTTTTCGTAGGATGGGTTGAGCTTGCGATACCCATGGGACCACGGAGATGGGTATCGCTGCGCTCAACACCATCCTACGCAGAGCGCCTGGGTGCGGCAGCGTAGGGCGCATAAAGCGGAACGCTTTATCCGCCGATGGCCCCGCGCAGGGGCATCGGCGGATAACGCCGGGGGCGTTATGCGCCCTACGGCAGTCTGTCAGAGCTTGAGTACCAGCTTGCCGAAGTTCTCGCCCTTGAACAGCTTGAGCACGGTCTGCGGGAAGGTCTCCAGGCCCTGGACGATGTCTTCCTTCGACTTCAGCTTGCCTTCGGCCAGCCAGCCGGCCATGTCGCGCAGGCCTTCGGGGAAGCGGTTGGCGTAGTCCATCACCACCATGCCTTCCATGCGCGCGCGGTTGACCAGCAGCGCGAGATAGTTGGCCGGGCCCTTCACCGCCTGCTTGTTGTTGTACTGGCTGATGGCGCCGCAGATCACCACCCGCGCCTTGGGCGCCAGGCGCGCCAGGCAGGCGTCGAGGATGTCGCCGCCGACGTTGTCGAAGAACACGTCGATACCGTTCGGGCAGCAGCGCTTCAGGCCCAGCGCGAGGTCCTCGTTCTTGTAGTCGATGGCGCCGTCGAAGCCCAGTTGCTCCACCAGGTAGCGGCACTTGTCCTCGCCGCCGGCGATGCCGATCACCGTGCAGCCCTTGATCTTCGCCACCTGGCCGACCACGCTGCCCACCGCGCCGGCGGCGGCGGACACCACCACCGTTTCGCCGGCCTTGGGCTGGCCGACGTCGAGCAGGCCGAAGTAGGCGGTCATGCCGGTCATGCCCAGGGCCGAGAGGTACAGCGGCAGCGGCGCGCGGTTCGGGTCGACCTTGTAGAAGCCCTTGGGCTCGCCGAGGAAGTAGTCCTGCACGCCGAGGGCGCCGTTGACGTGGTCGCCGACGGCGAACGCCGGGTTGTTCGAGGCGATCACCTGGCCCACGCCGAGCGCGCGCATCACCTCGCCCACGGCCACCGGGGCGATGTACGACTTGGCGTCGTTGAGCCAGCCGCGCATCGCCGGGTCCAGCGACAGGTACAGGTTGCGCACCAGCACCTGGCCGGGGCCGGGTTCGCCCAGCGGGGTCTCGGCGTAGCGGAAGGTGGATTCGTCGATGGAGCCGGTCGGACGTTGCGCAAGGAGGAACTGGCGATTGAGCGGGGCGGACATGGCGGCGATCTCGAGTGGCAGGGACAGTCCCTAACGGATAGCTGGCCGCAAGTCCCACGGCAAGTTTCGCCCGTCCGCGGGAATGCCGGGTCATCCATTCGGATGATTCATCGTCTGGTTGATCATCACCTGGACGGATGATGCCAGCTACAGCCGCCTGATAGTGCTTCGCCCGCGCGCCGGGGTAGCTAGACTCGGCGCCATTCTCCATCCGTTCGAGGACAGTTCATGAGTCAGCTGCTTTCCGGCCAGGTCGCCCTGGTCACCGGCGCCGCCGCCGGCATCGGTCGCGCCACCGCCCAGGCCTTC
>NZ_JARJLT010000213.1 GCF_029335315.1 Pseudomonas citronellolis | reverse complement strand
GATTTCACTACCGCCAGCCGTGCCGCCCCGCTAGACTCGCCCACCGAAAAAGGACAGCCCCGCGCAAGGAACCGCCGATGCCCCACCCCATCCCCGCGCCGGTTCGCCGGCCATGAAGAAATCCAACGTCGTCGCCACCCTGCTCACCGGCGGCGTGGTGGTGGCCATGCTCCACCACAACCCGGTCTACCGCGACCGCTACGCCTCCCGCGAAGATTGCCTGAAGGACTGGGGCGCCACGCCCAACGCCTGCGAGCCCGAGTCTTCCAGCGGCGGCGGCGGCGGCTATGGCGGGCGCGGCTACTACGGCCCCAGTTACGAGGAAGGCTCGCGCCCACGCACCGCGCAAAGCTTCCAGGTACAGTCGCGGCAACTGATCGGCCGCGGCGGCTTCGGCTCGTCCGGGGCGCGCTTCTCCGGGGGCGGCTGATGCGGCGCCTGGCCATGCAACCGCGGCCGGACTGGCGCGAGCGCTGCGAGGCGGTCGGCTTCACCTTCCACAGCATCGACGGGCGCTACTGGGACGAATCGGTCGCCTACGAATTCACCCTGGCGCAGGTCGAGACGCTGGAAGCCGCGAGCGAAGACCTGCACCAGCGTTACCTGGAGGCGCTGGACTGGGTGATCGCCCACGAACACTTCGCGCCCTTCGCCCTGCCCGAGGCCGCCATCGAGGAAGCCGTGCGCTCCTGGCGCCGCCAGGACCCGAGCCTGTACGGGCGCTTCGACTTCTCCTGGGACGGCAGCGGCCAGCCCAAGCTGCTGGAGTACAACGCCGACACGCCCACCGGCCTGCTGGAAGCCAGCGTGGTGCAATGGCACTGGCTGAACGACCTGAACCCGGCCGCCGACCAGTTCAACTCGCTGCACGAGAAGCTGATCGCACGCTGGCGCGCCATCGCCCCGGACGGCCCGGTGCACTTCTGCGCCATCGACGGCCACGAGGAAGACACCGGCAACGCCCTCTACCTGCAGGACACCGCGCGCCAGGCAGGCCTGCAGACGCACTACCTGCCCATCGAGTTCATCGGCCACCACGCCGGGCGCGGCACCTTCGTCGATCAGTACGAACAGGACATCCGCCACTGCTTCAAGCTCTACCCCTGGGAATGGCTGATGCAGGACGACTTCGGCCGGCACGTCGAGCGCAGCGGCATCCGCTTCGTCGAGCCGGCCTGGAAGCTGTTGCTGTCGAGCAAGGCCATGCTGCCGATCCTCTGGCAACTCAACCCCGGCCACCCGAACCTGCTGCCGGCCAGCTTCCGCGACGACCTGCCCGGCGCCTACGTGCGCAAGCCGTTGTATGCCCGCGAGGGCCAGAACATCCGCATCGTCGCCGCCGACCTGCGCCTGGAAAGCGACGGCCCCCACGCCGATGCCCCCTGCATCTACCAGGCCTACGCGCCGCTGGCCGAATACGCCGGCAGCCACGCCGTGCTCGGCTGCTGGATGGTCGGCGAACAGGCCGCGGGCCTGGGCATCCGCGAGGACGCCAGCCCCATCACCCGCGACAGCAGCCGCTTCGTGCCGCACTACTTCATCGACTGAACCAACGGCGGCGCCCGCAGCGCGCCGCGAGGAACCCCCATGGATCTGTTGCCCAACTTCGTCGTCTACCTGGCCGCCGCCCTGGCGCTGTTCGGCCTGTTCGCCAGCCTCTACATCCGCCTGACGCCCTACGCGGAAATCCGCCTGATCCGCCAGGGCAACCTGAGCGCCGCCACCGCCCTGGTCGGGGCCCTGCTCGGCTTCGCGCTGCCGCTGGCCAGCGCCATCGCCAACAGCGTCGGCCTGCGCGACATGCTGCTCTGGGGCCTGGTGGCCATGCTGGTACAGGCCCTGGTCTACCTGGGCATCTCGCGCCTGGTGCCGGAGCTCAAGGCCGGCATTGCAGGCGACACCCTGGCCCACGGCGTGTTCCTCGGCGGCTGCTCGCTGAGCGTGGGCCTGCTCAACGCCGCCTGCATGGTCTACTGACGCCCCGGCGATTGCTCCCGAGACGCCATGCGCATAATCTATGCGCATTCGTCTCGGAGGTTCCCATGCACACGACCTACGATCCCCAAGCCCCGAAGAAAGCCACCAACCTCAGCCTGAACAGCGACCTGCTCAAGCAGGCCCGCGAGCTGGACGTGAACCTCTCGGCGGTGCTCGAGGAAGCGCTGGCCGACGTGGTGCGCGAACGCCTGGAGCAACGCTGGCTGGAACAGAACCGCCAGGCCATCGACGCCTACAATCAGCATGTGGAGCAGTCCGGAGCCTTCAGCGACGATCTGCGGAGCTTCTGATGCGGCAGTTCGACCTCTATCGCAACCCCAGCCCGCGCAGCCGCGAGGACATCCCGCTGCTGCTGGACGTGCAGAGCGACCTGCTCGCTGCACTGAACACCCGCATGGTGATCCCGCTCAGCCGCGGCAAGGGCCTGGCCGGCATCAGCCGGTTGATGCCGGAAATCACGGTGGAAGGCGAACAGCTGTTGCTGCTGACCCCGCAGATGGCCGGCATCTCCCGCCGCGACCTGGGCGAGCCGGTCGGCAACCTGGAACACCTGCGGCCCGACATCATCGCCGCCATCGACCTGCTGATCACGGGAATCTGAGCATGCCCGAGCCCATCCAAGGCGCCCTGCCATGAGCGAACTCGCCCTGATCCTGGTCAGCGCCATCCTGGTCAACAACTTCGTGCTGGTGCAGTTCCTCGGCCTGTGCCCGTTCATGGGCGTGTCGCGCAAGATCGAGACGGCCATCGGCCTGGCCCTGGCCACCACCTTCGTGCTGACCCTGGCCTCGATCTGCAGCTACATCCTGCAGCGCTACGTGCTGCGCCCGCTGGACCTGGAGTACCTGCGCACCATCGGCTTCATCCTGGTGATCGCCGTGGTGGTGCAGTTCACCGAGCTGCTGGTGAAGAAGAGCAGCCCGCTGCTGTACCGCGTGCTGGGTATCTTCCTGCCGCTGATCACCACCAACTGCATCGTCCTCGGCGTGGCCCTGCTCAACGCCAACAAGCCCGAGTACGGCTTCATCCAGTCCACCGCGCAAGGCTTCGGCGCCGGCCTGGGCTTCTCCCTGGTGCTGGTGCTGTTCGCCGCGCTGCGCGAGCGCATCGCCATCGCCGACGTGCCCAAGCCGTTCCAGGGCGCGGCCATCGGCATGATCACCGCCGGCCTGATGTCGCTGGCGTTCATGGGCTTCACCGGGCTGATCAAGCTATGAGCGCCGTATTCCTCGCGGTCGGCGTGCTGCTGGCGCTGTGCCTGGCCAGCGGCGCTCTGCTCGGCTATGCGGCGGTGCGCTACCGGGTCGAGGGCGACCCGCTGGCCGAGCAGGTCAACGCCCTGCTGCCGCAGACCCAGTGCGGCCAGTGCGGCTACGCCGGCTGCAAGCCCTACGCCGAGGCCATCGTCCAGGGCGACGCGATCAACAAGTGCCCGCCCGGCGGCAGCGCCACCATCGCCGCCCTCGCCGACCTGTTCGAAATCGACGCGCCGCCCCTCGACGCCCCGGCGGAGACCCCGCCGCGCGTGGCCTTCATCCGCGAAGCCGAATGCATCGGCTGCACCAAGTGCATCCAGGCCTGCCCGGTGGACGCCATCGTCGGCGCCGCGCGGCAGATGCACACGGTGATCGTCGCCGAATGCACCGGCTGCGACCTGTGCATGGAGCCCTGCCCGGTGGACTGCATCGACATGCTCGACGTGGAAGTCGGCGTGCGCGACTGGAAATGGCCGCTGCCACCGACGCGGCTGATCGCCAGCGATCGGGAGCGCGCCGCATGAACGCCAAGGTCTGGGACTTCCCCGGCGGCCTGCACCTGCCGCCGCGCAAGGAAAGCGCCACCGCCGGCCCGATCGTCCGCGCGCCGCTGCCGGCGCGCCTGATCCTGCCCTTGCAGCAGCACACCGGCGCGCCCGCCCTGCCCTGCGTGGACATCGGCGAACGGGTGCTCAAGGGCCAGATGATCGCCAGCCCCGGCAGCGCCATCAGCGCCGCCGTGCACGCGCCGACCTCCGGCACCGTGGTCGCCATCGGCGAGCAGGCTTATCCACACCCCTCCGGCCTGCTGGCCGAGGCCATCGTCATCGACGCCGACGGCCAGGATGAGTGGGCGCCGCTGCAACCCTGCGCGGACTACCGCCAGGAAAGCCCCGCAGCGCTGCTGCAACGCATCCGCGACGCCGGCATCGCCGGGCTCGGCGGTGCCGGCTTCCCCACCGCCGCCAAGCTGGCCGCCCGCGCGGCGGAAGACCTGCACACCCTGGTGATCAACGGCGCCGAGTGCGAGCCCTACATCAGCGCCGACGACATGCTGATGCGCGAGCGCGCCGCCGAGTTGGTGGAAGGCATCGAGATTCTCAGCCACCTGCTGCAACCACAGCAGGTGCTGCTCGGCATCGAGGACGACAAGCCCCAGGCCATCGAGGCACTGCGCCTGGCCATCGGCGAGCGACCCATCGAGCTGCGCGTGGTGCCGACCAAGTACCCGTCCGGCGGCGAGCGCCAGCTGATCCAGCTGCTCAGCGGCCGCGAAGTCCCCAGCGGCGGGCTGCCGGCGGACATCGGCATGGTCTGCGTCAACGTCGGCAGCGCCGTGGCCCTGCGCGACGCGGTGCTGCTCGGCCGGCCGCTGATCTCACGCATCACCACCCTGACCGGCGAAGCCCTGGCGCGGCCGATGAACGTCGAGGCGCTGCTGGGCACGCCGATCGGCGAGCTGCTGGCCTTCGCCGGGCTCGACCCGACCCGGCTCGGCCGCCTGATCATGGGCGGCCCGCTGATGGGCGTGAGCCTGGGCGACACCGGCGCGCCGCTGATCAAGACCGCCAACTGCCTGCTGGCCGCGAGCGCCAGCGAACTGCCGACGCCGCCGCCGGCGCTGCCGTGCATCCGCTGCGGCGACTGCGCCCAGGCCTGCCCGGCCAGCCTGTTGCCGCAGCAGCTGCACTTCTTCGCCCTGGGCGGCGACCATGAGCAGTTGCAGGCCCACGACCTGTTCGACTGCATCGAGTGCGGCGCCTGTGCCTACGTCTGCCCCTCCAGCATTCCCCTGGTGCAGTACTACCGCGCGGCCAAGGCCGACATCCGCGAGCAGCAACTCAAGCAGCAGAAGGCCGAGCACTCGCGCCTGCGCTTCGAACAGCGCCAGGAGCGCCTGCGCCGCGAGGAGGCGCGCAAAGCCGAGGAACGCCAGGCCCGCCATCAGCGCGCCGCCCGCGCCCGCGAGGCCCAGGCCACCGCGCCGGTGGCGGAAGCGCCGCAAGCGATCATCGAACGGGTGAAGGCGGAGAAGGCCGTGGGCAACGCCGGCACCGACCTCAAGCGGCTGAAGATCGACGCCAGCATGGCCCGCGTGGCCCTGCAAAAGGCCGAAAAGCAGCTGGCCAGCCACGACACCGAACAACTGCGCGCCCAGGTCGAGACCCTGCGCGAGGCCGCCGAACAGGCACGCCTGGCCCTCGCCGCCGCCGAGGCCGAGCCCGCGCCCGCCGCCGAGGCCGAGCCCGCGCCCGCCGCTCCGCCCGCCACCGACGGCATGGCGCAACTGAAGAAGGCCAAGATCGCCCTGGCCACCCGCCGCGCCGAACTGAAGAGGGCCGAGCAGAACGCTGCCGCCGAGGCGGAGCTGGCGCCGCTGCGCCAGGCCCTGGCCGACGCCGAACAGGCCCTGCACGCCGCCGAGGACGCCAGCGGCAAGCCGGCGCCGGACCTGCAACGCATCGACAAGCGCCCGGTGGACACCGCCACCCGCGCCCTCAAGACCGAACTGGCCTACGCCCGCGCCGACCTCAAGAAGCTCGAACGCGAAGGTGCCGACCAAGCCCGCCTGGACGCCGCGCGCGAGCGCCTGGCGACGGCGGAAAGCGCGCTGGCCGCGCGCGATACGGAGTGACCCATGGCCCTGCCGCGCTTTTCCTCGCCCCACGCCACCGGCGCCAACCGTACGCAGAAGGTCATGCTGCAGGTGCTCGCCGCCCTGGTGCCGGGCGCCCTCGCGCTGATCGCCCTGTACGGCGTCGGCCCGCTGTTCAACCTGCTCTGGTGCTCGGCCGTGGCCCTGGGCACCGAGGCGCTGATGCTGCGTCTGCGCAAGCGCCCGCTGGAGGTGTTCCTCACGGACGGCAGCGCGCTGGTCACCGCCGTGCTCCTGGCCCTGGCCCTGCCGCCTTACGCGCCCTGGTGGCTGAGCCTGGTGGCCAGCGCCTTCGCCCTGGTGTTCGGCAAGCACCTGTATGGCGGCCTCGGGCAGAACCCGTTCAACCCGGCGATGCTCGGCTATGTCGTGGTACTGGTGTCCTTCCCGCTGGAAATGACCCGTTGGCCCAGCCCCGATGCCGGCCTCGGGCTGCTCGACGGCCTGTCGCGCATCCTCGGCCTGGGCGCGCCGCCACCGGACGCCTGGGCCGGCGCCACCGCCCTCGACGTGCTGAAGAACAACCACAGCCTGACCATCGACGAGCTGGTAACCCAAAGCGCGGCCTTCGGCCATGTCGGCGGGCGCGGCGTCGAGCTGGTCAACCTGGCCTTCCTCGCCGGCGGCCTGTACCTGCTCTGGCGCAAGCTGTTCACCTGGCACGCGCCGCTGGGCATGCTCGGCGGCCTGTTCGTCATGAGCCTGCTGTTCTGGAACGGCTCCGGCTCCGATTCCCACGGCTCGCCGCTGTTCCACCTGTTCAGCGGCGCGGCCATGCTCGGCGCCTTCTTCATCGTTACCGACCCGGTCTCCGGCGCCACCAGCACCCGTGGGCGCCTGGTGTTCGGCCTTGGCGTCGGCGTCATCACCTACGTGATCCGCGCCTGGGGCGGCTACCCCGACGGCGTGGCCTTCGCCGTGCTGCTGATGAACCTGGCGGCGCCGACCATCGACTACTACACCCGCCCGCGCACCTACGGGCACAAGAAGCCCAAGCGCGGCTTCAAGCTGGGGGAATGAGATGGCCGACAGCCGCCGCGCCATGTTGAAGAACGCCCTGCTGCTGGGAGCCTTCGCGGTGCTCTGCGTAGGCCTGGTGGCGGTCGTCCACCAGTTCACCCAGGCGCGTATCGAACAGGCCCAGCGCGAAGCACGCGGGCGCCTGCTGCTGGAACTGCTGCCCCATGGCAGCTACGACAATCATCCGCTGGACGCGCCGGTCGAGGTCTTCGACCCCAAGCTGCTGGGCAAGGCGCAACCGGCCTCGGCCTTCGTCGCCCGCCTGCAAGGCCGCGCCACCGGGGTGATTCTCCCGGCCACCGCGCCGGACGGCTACAGTGGCGCCATCGAGCTGCTGGTCGGGGTCAGCGCCGAAGGCCGCCTGCTCGGCGTGCGCGTGGTGGCGCACAAGGAAACCCCGGGCCTGGGCGACAAGATCGAGCCGGGCAAGAGCGACTGGCTGCACGAGTTCGACGGCCGCTCGCTGGCCTCGCCCGACGAGGCCGGCTGGAAGGTGAAGAAGGACGGTGGCCAGTTCGACCAGTTCGCCGGCGCCACCGTCACCCCGCGCGCGGTGGTCAAGGCCACGCACAAGGCGCTGCAATACTTCGACGCGCACCGGGCCGAGCTGCTGGCGCCGGCGTCGGGAGGCACGAGCCATGAATAGCTACCGCGAGATCGCCGTGCAGGGCCTGTGGAAGAACAACCCGGGCCTGGTCCAGCTGCTGGGCCTGTGCCCGCTGCTGGGCACCAGCAACTCCATGGTCAACGCCCTCGGCCTGGGCCTGGCGACCCTCTTCGTGCTGGCCTGCTCCAACGCCGCCATCTCCGCCTCGCGGCGCTGGGTCGGCGAGGCGGTGCGCCTACCGGTGTTCGTGCTGATCATCGCCGCGCTGACCACCTGCATCGAGCTGCTGATGCAGGCCTGGACCTACGAGCTGTACCAGGTGCTGGGTATCTTCATCCCGCTGATCACCACCAACTGCGTGATCCTCGGCCGCGCCGAGGCCTTCGCCGCGCGCAACGGCGTCGCCCGCGCGGCCTTCGACGGGCTGCTGACCGGCACCGGCTTCGCCCTGGTGCTGCTGGCCGTGGGCACCTTGCGCGAACTGATCGGCCACGGCACCCTGCTGGCCGGCATGGACCTGCTGTTCGGCCCGGCCGCCGCCGGCTGGAAGCTGCAGATCCCCGACTACCAGGGTTTCCTGCTGGCCGTGCTGCCGCCCGGCGCGTTCCTGGTGCTGGGCCTGCTGATCGCCTTGAAGAACCGTATCGATGAAAGCCTGGCGGAACGCGCCAAGGCGCAGGCGGGCGACGTACCCGCCAATGAGCGCCAGCGCGTCCGCGTGACCGGAGTGATCGAATGAATGCCGCCAAGCGCGCGGAGATTTTCCGCCGTCTGCAAGAAGACAACCCCGCCCCCGAGACCGAACTGGCCTACAGCAGCCCCTTCGAGCTGCTGATCGCGGTGATCCTCTCCGCCCAGGCCACCGACGTCGGGGTGAACAAGGCCACGGCGAAGCTCTACCCGGTGGCCAACACCCCGGAGGCCATCCACGCCCTGGGTGTCGAGGGGCTGTCGGAGTACATCAAGACCATCGGCCTCTACAACAGCAAGGCGAAGAACGTCATCGAGACCTGCCGCATCCTGGTCGAGAAGCACGACGGCAAGGTGCCGGAGAACCGCGAGGACCTGGAAGCGCTGCCCGGCGTCGGCCGCAAGACCGCCAACGTGGTGCTCAACACCGCCTTCCGCCAAGTGGCCATGGCCGTGGACACGCATATTTTCCGCGTCGCCAACCGCACCAATATCGCGCCGGGGAAGAACGTGCTGGAGGTGGAGCGGAAACTCCTGAAATTCGTGCCCCGCGAATACCTGATGGACGCCCACCACTGGCTGATCCTGCACGGACGCTACGTCTGCAAGGCGCGCAAGCCGCAGTGCGGCAGTTGCCGCATCGAGGACCTGTGCGAGTTCAAGCACAAGACTTCCGACGATTGAGTGCTATCGTCAAAAGCATCAGCGCTCATTGAAAAAATCTTTTTTACCGCCCCGAGCTTTGTCGCTATAAGGGGCGCCAAGCACACCCCGCATGCTGGAGTGATCGTTATGGCAGATAAAGAAGACCTCGAGCTCGAAGACGAAGTGAGCAGCGACGACGCCGACGACAGCGTCGAGGCCGGCCCCGAAGTCGCCAAGACCAACCTGACCAAGCGCCGCATCATCGACAACTACCTCGAGGAGCGCCGCCTGCAGCGCCAGCTGTCGGACTACGATTTCGATCTCTAAGCTCCCCGCATAAGCTCCGCCCGTACATGAAAAAGCCCCGCACTCTGGCGGGGCTTCGTCTTTCCGGCGGCCGTCCGGCCCGCTGCGCGCGGGGCCGGCGACGCGCCTTCAGTCCTTGCGCTGCGGCGACAGCAGCTCGATCTTGTAGCCGTCCGGGTCTTCGACGAAGGCCAGGATGCTGGTGCCGTGCTTCATCGGGCCCGGCTCGCGGGTGATCTTGCCGCCGCGCGAACGGATGTCCTCGCAGGCCTTGTAGACGTCGTTCACTTCCAGGGCGATGTGGCCGTAGGCGGTGCCCAGCTCGTACGTGTCCACGCCCCAGTTGTGGGTCAGCTCGATGACGCTGTTCTCGTCCTCGGCGCCGTAGCCGACGAAGGCCAGGGTGAACTGCCCGTCCGGGTAGTCCTTGCGACGCAGCAGGGTCATGCCCAGGACTTCGGTGTAGAAGGCGATGGACTTGTCCAGGTCGCCGACGCGCAGCATGGTATGCAGCAGTCTCATGGGTGTCGTTCTCCTCATCCGGCCCGTTTCGGGCGCATAAAAAGCAAACCCCGGCTCGTGGCCGGGGCTTGTCTGGCTCAGGCGTGCAAGCTTATCAGAACAGCTTGCGGCCCTTGTTCGCGGCGATGCGCATGCGCAGCGCGTTGAGCTTGATGAAGCCAGCCGCGTCGGCCTGGTTGTAGGCGCCGCCGTCTTCCTCGAAGGTCGCGATGTTGGCGTCGAACAGCGAGTCGTCGGACTTGCGGCCGACCACGATGACGTTGCCCTTGTACAGCTTCAGGCGCACCACACCGTTCACGTTGGCCTGGGAGGCGTCGATCATCTGCTGCAGCATCTGACGCTCCGGGCTCCACCAGTAGCCGGTGTAGATCAGCTTGGCGTACTTGGGCATCAGCTCGTCTTTCAGGTGAGCGACTTCGCGGTCCAGGGTGATCGATTCGATCGCGCGGTGGGCCTTGAGCATGATGGTGCCGCCGGGGGTCTCGTAGCAGCCGCGGGACTTCATGCCGACATAGCGGTTCTCGACGATGTCGAGACGGCCGATGCCGTTGATGCCGCCGACGCGGTTCAGCTCGGTGAGCACCTGCGCCGGGGTCATGTCCTTGCCGTCGATGGCGACGATGTCGCCGTTGCGGTAGGTCAGCTCGATGTAGGTCGCGGTGTCGGGGGCCTTCTCCGGGGAGACGGTCCACTTCCACATGTCCTCTTCGTGCTCGGTCCAGGTGTCCTCCAGCACGCCGCCTTCATAGGAGATGTGCAGCAGGTTGGCGTCCATGGAGTACGGGGACTTCTTCTTGCCGTGGCGCTCGATCGGGATCTGGTGCTTCTCGGCGTAGTCCATCAGCTTCTCGCGGGACAGCAGGTCCCACTCGCGCCAGGGCGCGATGACCTTGACGCCCGGCTTCAGCGCGTAGGCGCCCAGCTCGAAACGCACCTGGTCGTTGCCCTTGCCGGTGGCGCCATGGGAGATGGCGTCGGCGCCGGTCTCGTTGGCGATCTCGATCAGGCGCTTGGCGATCAGCGGGCGGGCGATGGAGGTACCCAGCAGGTACTCGCCTTCGTAGACGGTGTTGGCGCGGAACATCGGGAACACGAAATCACGGACGAACTCTTCGCGCAGGTCGTCGATGTAGATTTCCTTCACGCCCATGGCCTGTGCCTTGGCGCGGGCCGGCTCGACCTCCTCGCCCTGGCCGAGGTCGGCGGTAAAGGTCACTACTTCGCAGTTATAAGTGTCCTGCAGCCACTTCAGAATCACCGAGGTATCCAGGCCACCGGAATACGCCAGGACTACCTTCTTCACGTCCGCCATGCCATCACTCCACGGGGGGTTGTCACGAAAACCCCCGATTCTACTGCCGCGCTTCGGTAAATTACAGAGGGGCGACAGCTTTTGACGACAAAGCGACAGATTCTATCGAGGGTGCGACTAGGCGCCGCGGGCGCTCGACTGCCCCAGCGGTGCCGAAGCCGGCAGGTTTCCCGCCGGCGCCTTGGCCTGTGGCGCGGCCTGCGCGGGAGCCGGCGTGGCGGGGGGCGTGGCGTTCGGCGCGACGCTGGGCGGCGGCGCCTCCTGCAGCGCCTCGCGCGACAGGTGCACGGTGACCCGGCGGTTGCGCGCGCGGTTGGCCTCGGTGTTGTTCTTCGCCAGGGGGTAGCGCTCGCCGTAGAAGCGCACGGTGATCTGGTTCTCCGGCACGCCGTTGGCCTTCAGGTACTCCATCACCGCCACCGCGCGGCGGCGCGAGATGTCGCGGTTGCTCAGGCGATTGCCGGCGTTGTCGGAATGACCGTCCAGCTCGATGCGGTTCACCGTCGGGTCGGCCTTGAGGTACTGCAGGATGATGTCCAGCTTGGCCTTGGCCACATCGTCGAGGGCATCACCACCGCCGGGGAAACCGACCTGCGCCTGGCGGATCTGCTCGAAGTTCACCGCGAGCATTTTCGCCGAACAGTCCTGCAGCTGCGCGTAGCCGTCGGCGAAGCGCGTCGGCAGCAGACGCACACGCAGGTCCTGGCCGGACGTGGAACGCAGGCGCACCTCGGGGCTGCGCCCTTCCAGCACGCCATCGAGCAGACGCCCGGCCTGCTGCTGGCTGCTGGTGAAGGGCACCTCGCCGGCCACCAGGCTCACCGAACCCAGGTTGATGTCACCCTGCGCCGGGCGCCAGGGCGCGGCGGCGGCCAGGAGGGTCGCCGAGCCGCCGCCGAGCCAGTTGCGCTGCGGCTTGAGGCGGAAGGTCGGCTGCTCGCCGGCGCGCCAGACGAACTCGCCGACGCCGAAGCCGGCCACCTGCTGCGACAGGCGGCACTCGAACTGGTCGCCGGCCGCCGTCCACTGGGCGTTCTCCAGGCGCGTCTGGAAGGTCAGCCCCCAGGTCGGCAGGCTGGCGCAAAGGCCGAGCAGGAGAAGGTAGGAATGGCGCACGGACGGCTCCGGGTCATGCTGGGAAGTACCCAGGAGATATCGGAAGGGCTCGGCAAAACTTGATAGCGAGTGCCGGCGACGGGCTTTTCCGGTAGCATTTCCCCACTTCTTATTCCCGCTGCAAGACGCTTCTGGTATCCCCATGTCCGACCGCCTGACCCTGCTGCGCCCCGACGACTGGCACATCCACCTGCGCGACGGCGCCGCCCTCGCCCAGACCGTCGGCGATGCCGCCCGCACCTTCGGCCGCGCCATCATCATGCCCAACCTGGTACCGCCGGTGCGCAACGCCGACGAGGCCGACGCCTACCGCCAGCGCATCCTCGCCGCGCGCCCGGCCGGCAGCCGCTTCGAGCCGCTGATGGTGCTCTACCTCACCGACCGCACCAGCGCCGAAGACGTGCGCGCCGCCAAGGCCAGCGGTTTCGTCCACGCGGCCAAGCTGTACCCGGCCGGGGCCACCACCAACTCCGACTCCGGCGTGACCAGCATCGACAACATCTTCCACGTGCTCGAAGCCATGGCCGAAGTCGGCCTGCCGCTGCTGGTGCATGGCGAGGTGACCCGCGCCGAGGTCGACGTGTTCGACCGCGAGAAGCGCTTCATCGACGAACACCTGGCCCGCGTGGTCGAGCGTTTCCCGACCCTCAAGGTGGTCTTCGAGCACATCACCACCGGCGACGCCGCGCAGTTCGTCAAGGCCGCCCCGGCCAACGTCGGCGCCACCATCACCGCCCACCACCTGCTGTATAACCGCAACCACATGCTGGTCGGCGGTATTCGCCCGCACTTCTATTGCCTGCCGATCCTCAAGCGCAACACCCACCAGGAAGCCCTGCTGGATGCGGCCGTAAGCGGCAGCCCGAAATTCTTCCTCGGCACCGACTCGGCGCCCCACGCGCGCCACGCCAAGGAAGCCGCCTGCGGCTGCGCCGGCTGCTACACCGCCTACGCCGCCATCGAGCTGTACGCCGAGGCCTTCGAACAGCGCAATGCGCTGGACAAGCTGGAAGCCTTCGCCAGCTTCCACGGCCCGGACTTCTACGGCCTGCCGCGCAACGCCGACAGCATCACCCTGGTTCGCGACGAATGGACGGCGCCCGCCAGCCTGCCCTTCGGCGACCTCGAAGTCGTGCCCCTGCGTGCCGGCGAGAAGCTGCGCTGGCGCTTGCTGGAGGCCGGCGCATGAGCGAAGAGCAGTACGAAGAAGAGTTCGACGGCAACTTCCCCAGCGGCCCGCGCCAACCGATGGCGCGCCGCTTCCGTGGCTACCTGCCGGTGGTGGTGGACGTCGAGACCGGCGGCTTCAACTCCGCCACCGACGCCCTGCTGGAAATCGCCGCGGTGACCATCGGCATGGACGAAAGTGGCTTCCTGTTCCCGGAACACACCCACTTCTTCCGCGTCGAGCCCTTCGAGGGCGCCAACATCGAGGCGGCGGCCCTGGAGTTCACCGGCATCAAGCTCGACCACCCGCTGCGCATGGCGGTGTCCGAGGAGCAGGCGCTCACCGAGATCTTCCGTGGCGTACGCAAGTCGCTGAAGGCCAACGGCTGCAAGCGCGCGATCCTGGTCGGGCACAACAGCAGCTTCGACCTGGGCTTCCTCAACGCCGCGGTGAACCGCACCGGCCTGAAACGCAACCCGTTCCACCCGTTCTCCAGCTTCGACACCGCCACCCTGGCCGGCCTCGCCTATGGCCAGACGGTGCTGGCCAAGGCCTGCCAGGCCGCCGGCATGGAGTTCGACAACCGCGAGGCGCACTCGGCACGCTACGACACCGAGAAGACCGCCGAGCTGTTCTGCGGCATCGTCAACCGCTGGAAGGAATGCGGCGGCTGGATGGAAGACGACGACTGATCGTCGCCTTGCATCGCATCCCTGAACAAGCCCCGCCGACGCGGGGCTTTTTCATGCCCGCCACCCCGTAGGAGCGCCGGCGCCTGTGTCGAAGCACGGCCCACGCCGCTCTCAGCAATCCGTCGGCAAGCCGTCAGCGGCTATTGCCGGGCCCGCCAGGCGCCCTTAGAGTGAGCCGGAATCCCCGTGCCGGGGAATGCCGCACCACCCCGTTTCAGCCCCTCCTGCGCGCCAAGTCCTTGTTCGAAAAGACCGTTTGTCAGCCCCTCGAAAACCCGCCCAGGAAACTTTGACAATCATTCTCATTAACATTAGTATCGCCACCAACGCCCCCAGATCAGTAGTGCCCTCCATGTACGTATGCCTCTGCCAAGGTGTCACCGATACCCAGATCCGCGATGCGATCTACGAAGGTTGCTGCAGCTACCGCGAAGTACGCGAAAGCACCGGTGTCGGCACCCAGTGCGGGAAATGCGCCTGCCTCGCCAAGCAGGTGGTTCGCGACACCCTTGGTGACCTGCAGGGTGCGCAATCGATGAATTATTCGCTGGCCTACGCCGCCAGCTGATCGATGCCGATTCGGCATACGACCAAGGAACCGGGCCCTGGCCCGGTTTTTTTATGCCCGAAATTCAAGAAGTTAGCGTCTAACTGCAAGATGAAAACATTCGTATTCATATTCCTTTTTATAACGAAATCAATAGCTTACGTTTGACATAAGGTTATAAGGAGCCCACACTTCCAGTCCTACCCCTCTCCACACGGCAGGACTCGGCATGAAAGGCGACAAGAAAGTCATCCAGCATCTGAACAAGGTCCTCGGTAACGAGCTGATCGCCATCAACCAGTACTTCCTGCACTCGCGCATGTGGAACGACTGGGGCCTCAAGCGCCTCGGCGAGCACGAGTACCACGAGTCGATCGATGAGATGAAGCACGCCGACAAGCTCATCGAACGCATCCTCTTTCTCGAAGGCCTGCCCAACCTGCAGGACCTGGGCAAGCTGCTGGTCGGCGAGAACACCCAGGAAATGCTGCAGTGCGACCTGAACCTGGAGATGAAGGCCGCCAAGGACCTGCGCGACGCCATCGTGCATTGCGAGAGCGTGCATGACTACGTCAGCCGCGACCTGCTCAAGGACATCCTCGCGTCCGAGGAAGAGCACATCGACTACCTGGAGACCCAACTGGGCCTGATCCAGAAGGTCGGCCTGGAGAACTACCTGCAGTCGCACATGCACGAAGACGACTGATGGCTGCGGGCGCCGCCGCGCGCGGCGCCCCAGCCCTTCCCTACTCCGCCTGCGGCGGGCGGCGCACCAGGTGCGCCTGCAACAGCAGCCCAGCGCACAGCGCCACCACTACCAGCAATGCCATGCGCAGGCCGATATGCTCGGCCAGGATGCCGATCAGCGGCGGCCCCAGCAGCAGCCCGCCATAGCCGAACGATGCCACCGCCGCGACACCCCGCGAAGGCTCCACGCCCGGCCGGTTGCCGGCGGCGCCGATAAGGATCGGCACCACCACCGACAGCCCCAGGCCGACCAGCGCGAAACCCGCCACCGACAAGCCAACGCGTCCGCCGAACAGCGCCAGCAGCATGCCGGCGATCGCCAGCAGGCTGAGCCCGCGCACCAGGGCGACGTCACTGCAGCGCAGGCGCAAGCGATCGCCGAACAGCCGGCCGATCACCATGGTCGCCGAGAACGCCGCGAAGCCCAGTGCCGCCACCCGCTCGGAAGCGCCGAGCACACTGTGCAGCAGCAGCGCGCTCCAGTCCGCCACAGCCCCCTCGGAGACGAAGGCGAACAAGGTCAACAGCCCCAGGCCGATCAGCGCGGTCGGCGGCAGGCGCAGGCCACGTCGGCGCGGCTGGGTTTCGGCCTGCGGCTCGGGACGCCCGTCCAGCAGACGCCGGCCGAACAGCGGCAGGGCCAGCAGCGCCAGCGCAGCGAGCAGGCTGAAATGCCAGAACGGCGTGAGCCCCGCCAACAGCGCGGCGCCCAGTGCGCCGAGCAACCCGCCGAGGCTGTACATGCCATGCAGGCTGGACAGGCAGGGACGGCCGAGCAGGCGCTCGACCTCCACCGCCTGGGTGTTCATCGCCACATCCAGGGTGGCGAAGGTCAGGCCGACCAGCAGCAGCGCCAGGGCCAGTTCCCACCAGCCCTGGCACAGGCCGAGCAGCGGAAACACCAGCAACAGCGCCGCAGCGCTGCACAGGGTGACCCGTCGGCTGCCCAGGCGGCGCACCAGCGCACCGGCGAAGGTGAACGCCAGCAGCGCGCCGAGGCCGGCGCCGAGCAGCGCCTGGCCCAGGGCCTGTTCGTCGACCCCGGTGAGGCTCTTCAGCGCCGGAATCCGGCCCATCACGCTGCCCTGCACCAGCCCGCCCGCGCCGAAACAGAAGGCGCAGGCCCAGCGCGCCGCGCGGGCTTTCTTGCGATCGTCCATCGAGGTGAATCCTTGTCCTGCGCAAATGAAAAACCCCGCGCGGGCGCGGGGTTTTCCGGAAGGCTGGAAGCGCTGGCGATCAGGCTTCGGCGTTGCCCACGGCCTGCTTGATCAGCGGCTGCAGTTCACCCTTCTCGAACATCTCGGCGAGGATGTCGCTACCCCCGACCAGTTCGCCACCGACCCACAGCTGCGGGAAAGTCGGCCAGTTGGCGTACTTCGGCAGGTTCGCGCGGATTTCCGGGTTCTGCAGGATGTCCACGTAGGCGAACTTCTCGCCGCAGGCCATCAGCACCTGGGCGGCGCGGGCGGAGAAGCCGCACTGCGGAGCGTTCGGCGAACCTTTCATGTACAGCAGGATGGGGTTGTTGGCGATCTGCTCTTTGATGGTGTCGATGATGTCCATTGGCTAACCTCGGCTGAACTTCGCTACTGCCCGGCACGCCGGCCGGTTTC
>NZ_JARJLT010000212.1 GCF_029335315.1 Pseudomonas citronellolis | reverse complement strand
GGAACTGGAGCTGGCGCTGCGCACCGGCGGCGGCTGGCAGGCGCTGTACCGCTTCACCCCGCAGGCGCAGCACTGGCTCGACTACCTGCCGCGCAACTGGTTCACCTCCACCCATCCGGACAGTGTGTTTCGCAAGGGGCTGCGGGTAGCGCTCAGCGAGGGCGACACCCGCCTGACCCTGCTCGACGGCCAGTTCGGCTGGCGCGATGCGCAGGGTTCGAGCGGCCAGCGGCGCATCGCCAGCGCGGATGAGTTGATCGAACTGCTGCGCGGGCGCTTCCGCCTGGGGCTGCCGCCGGCCACCGCCGAGGCGTTGGTGGGGCGGCTGAAAGTACTGATCTAGAGCGATCCGGCGTGGGCTATGGGAAATTTCATGCGGCTGCCTGGGCTCGCGCCTTATGGGGTGGAGCGGACCGAGTTGTTAATTTTTTCGGGACTTCTTTTTCGGGACTTTCCGAACCCCCACCCCAGCGCACCGTGAGTCCCGCAATACCGCTTCGGCTCGCCTTCCATCTCGACGGAGGCGGCGGCCGGGGCGCTTCGGACCCGTGCAGTACCCAGGAGCAGGCCATGCAGCGTCTCGTTCGATCACCCGGCAGCCGTTCGCCGAGGCGTTGCCGCCTGTGTCGCTGGCTCTGGGCCTATCGCAAGCTGAAGAGCCTGGAGTGCACCTGCTCCACCGCCGCCTATCGCGCCACCCGTTTCGCGCTGTTCGGCAGCACCGGGCGTTGCTGCTGCAATCGCGGCCTGCTCAAGGTGAACCTGCACAGCCGCCGGCTAACCGCCGGTCATGCCGATGCCGTGGGCCATCAGGCTGGCCAGTAGCGGCAGCACCAGCATCGCCAGCAGCTCCACGCGGATCACCATGAGCACCCGCCGGCCCTGCGCGGCCTCGACCTGCGGGGCCTGGCCGGCCTTGAGGGTGTTGCGCCAGTTGAGGAAGGTCAGGGTCGGGTAGATCGACAGCAGCGCCACCAGCACGAAGATGCCGACCAGCGCGTGGAAGGCGGCGTTGTGCAGGTAGTAGTCCAGGCCCTTGGCGAACCACAGCGCGCGGGCGATGCCGGTGAGCAGCACGACCCCGGCGCTGGCGCCGTAGGCCAGGTCGACGATCACCAGGCTGCGCGCGCGGGCGTGGTCCAGCGGCAGCTTGAACAGGCGGTGCTCCAGCACCAGCAGGGCGAACATCACGAAGATCGAGATGAAGTGCAGGTAGGCAACCAGGGCTGAGGCCATGTCGTTCCGTCCTTGTGTGCCGCTCAGGCTGCGGCTTCGTTGTATTCGACGCGGTCGCGGCCGCGCTGCTTGGCACTGTAGAGGGTTTCGTCGACCGGAGGAGCGAGCAGAGCGGCTCCTTCGGGTCAGGGTCAGGGGGTGGGCAGGGCGATCCAGGCGTCGCGGCGGGTCAGGCGCCAGGCGTAGGCGGCGAGGATCAGCCCGCGCAACAGCATGAAGCATAGGAAGGCCAGCCACAGGCCGTGGTTGCCCAGCGGTTGCAGCGACCAACCCAGCGGCAGGCTCACGGCGCAGGCCAGGAGCATGGCGTTGCGCATCTCGCGGGCGCGGGTGGCGCCGATGAACAGGCCGTCGAGCAAGTAGCTCCACATGCCCACCAGCGGCAGCACCGCGAGGTAGGGCAGGTACTGGTCGGCCACCGCGCGCACCTCGGGGATGTCGCTCTGCAGGGCAATGAACAGGTGCCCGGCGCTGGCGAAGAACAGCACGAAGCCCAGGCTGGCCAGCAGCGACCAGGCGCAGGCGACGATCAGCGAGCGGCGCAGGGCCTGGCGGTCGCCGCCGCCGATGGCGTGGCCGCACAGGGCCTCCACTGCGTGGGCCAGGCCGTCGAGGGCGTAGGAGGTGATCATCAGGCCATTGAGCAGCAGGGCGTTGGCCGCCACGGTGGCGTCGCCCAGGCGCGCGCCCTGCACCGTGAGCAGGAAGAACACGCCCTGCAGAGCCAGGCTGCGCACGAAGATGTCGCGGTTGACCATCAGCAGCGGCGCCCAGCTCGCCCAGCGGCGCAGGCGGCTCCAGTCCGGCGCGCCGGGAAATCGCCGCAGCGCGTCGCGGGCCAGCCACAGGCCGAGCGCGGCGCCGCTCCACTCGGCGATCACCGAGGCCTGCGCGGCGCCGGCCACGCCCCAGCCCAGGCCGAGCACGAAGAGCAGTTCCAGGGCGATGTTCACCAGGTTGGTGGTCAGCAGGATGGCCAGCGGCCCGCGCGCGTTCTGCGTGCCCAGCAGCCAGCCGATCAGCGCGTAGCTGGCCAGCGCCGCCGGCAGGCCGAACAGGCGGATGTGGAAGAACTGCCGGGCCAGGCCGTCGAGTTCCGCCGAGGTGTTCATCAGGCCCATGGCCAGGGGCATCAGCGGCAGCGCCAGCAGGCCCAGCACCAGTGCCAGGCCCATGGCCAGCAGCAGGCCCTGGCCGAGGATGCGCCGCAGCCCGCCGCCATCGCCACGCCCGGCGGCCTGGGCGGCGAAGCCGGTGGTGCCCATGCGCAGGAAGCCGAGCACGCCCACCAGCAGGGTGTACAGGCTGCCGCCCACGGCCACCGCGCCGAGCTGGTGGGCGTGCGGCAGGTGGCCGATCACCGCGCTGTCGACCAGGGTCACCAGCGGGACGGATACGTTGGACAGGATCATCGGCGCGGCCAGCGCCCAGACCCGGCGGTGGGTCGGACGATCGCGCCAGGCGTCGCTCAGTGGGTTCATGCGCGGCTCCGGGACAGCGCCGCAGTATAGCGGCGGCATCGGCGGGGAAAAGCCGTCGGCTCAGGTTTATCCGAATTTCTGGCGCCGGAGGGTTGACGGTCGTTGCGTAGTGGCATTTGGCTAGGTTATGGTCGCTCCCCGATACCGGCCACTGGCCAGTCATTCGTCGTACAAGGACATCATGATGAAAGGATTCTCGCGCGCCCTCCTGGCGCTGCCACTGCTTTGCCTCGCCCTTTTGACCGGTTGCGCCACGCCGCAGCCGCCGGTGCCGATGGACCAAACGTTCTGGTCGCAGAAACAGCAACGCATCGGCGTCGCCTTTACCCAGTTGCCCAAGCCCACCACTGTGCTCGCCGGCCAGCAGGGCCTGCTCGACATGGCGGTGAACAACGGCCTGGCCACGAGCCTGCGGCACAAGGTGGAAACCTGGGACGCCAGCGGCCTGGGCAGCGTGCCCCGGCAGGTCGGCGACCTGCTGCGCAGCAATGGCTACCAGGCGGTCAACCTGGACGAGCCGCTGAAGCTCGAGGCGCTACCGAAGAACGCCGGCACCCGCACCGGCTTCGCCGAGCAGGACTTCCAGGGACTCAAGGCGCAGAAGCAGATCGACAAACTGGTGCTGTTCCGGTTCGGCGACGCCGGCACCATGCGCACCTATTACGGCATGGTGCCGACCAGCGTGCCGGTGGCCCAGGTCGTGGTCACCACCTATGTCATCGACCTGAATGACAACCGCCTGCTCTACTACAAGCCGCAAGTCTTCAGCCGCGCCGCCGACGGCGAGTGGGACGAAGGCCCGGACTTCCCGAACCTGACCAACGCCTTTTACCAGGCCCTGGACTCGACCCAGCAGGACCTGGTCGGGGTGTTCCGCGACCGCCAGTTGTCCTCGGCCAAGCCGTGAGGCGCGGCGTTGCCGGCGCCCTGGCGATATGCCTGGCGCTGGCCGGGTGCGCCTCGCCCAAGGCGCTGCAGCCGAGCATGGCCGAGCAGTTGCCGCGCCTGCTCGATGGCCAGGCCCTGGCCTTGCGCATCGAGCCCGGCGAGCGGCGCCTGCTGCGCGCCGAGTCGTCCAATGACGGGGCGGCGATCATCGCCCATGGCGAGCAGAGCGCGCGTAACTTCCAGGGCTCGGTGAGCGGCGCCGGCAATGGCGGCGCCGGTGCCGGCGTGGCGCTGGGTGTGGCCATCGGCACGGCGCTGGCGGCCGGCATGGGCCAGTCCTCGGTGCAGGACGCGCAACAGGTCGAGGCCGACAAGCAGGTCGCCCCGCTGCAGCAGGCGCTCGACGGACAACCCCTGACGGGCTGGTTCGACGAGCGTTTCGCCGCCGCCCTGCGCGAGGCCGGACGGCCCCTTTCCGACGCCGCGGTGCTCGAACTGGTGGTGGCACCGCAAGGCGTGCTCAGCCACGACGGACACAGCGCCCGGCTGGTCAGCGAGGTGCGTCTGATGCAGGGGCGCGAGGCGCTCTACCGGGGGCGCATCGAAGTCCAGGGCCAGCCCGTGGCTTGCAGCGCATGTCTCGACGACTGGGCGGCGAATGGCGGGCGAAGCTACCTGCAGGCGCTCGACCTGGGTGTGCGCGAGACGGTGCGGGTGCTGCTGCTGGACTGGCGCACCGGGCACTTCGCCGGGCAGTTGGGCGAGGAGCGCACGCTGCGTTACCAGGTCGGCGAGAGCCGCTACGTCGAACGCGGCCGCCTGTGGCGGGACAATTCCGGCAAGGGCGCGCTCTTCCTCACCCTGCGTGGCTGGATCAAGTCGGTGCCGGTCGGCGTCGAGCCCTGATCCGCCTCAGTCCTGCTTCTTGCGGTAGGCGCAGTAGCCCGGGCGCGGGCCCACCTGGGGGTGGTTGCGGCAGGTTTCCGGGCGCTTGGCGTAGACCGTGCACAGGCGCGTCTTGCGGTCCAGGTACAGGCAGTCGCCGTTGCTGCTGCGGGTGAGGGTGAAGATGCCGCTCTTCTGGTTGAAGCGCTCGACGATGCCTTCCTTGGTCAGGCGTTTGGCGACGTTCTTCGCCGGTTCCTCGCGCTCGAACTCGTCGGCCACGCCCAGGCGGATGAGATCGCCGATGCGCACTTCCACCGGCATGGTGCAGCAGGTGGCGTGGCAGTCGCGGCACAGGCCCGAGGTGTACTTGGCCCAGGTTTCCAGGCGGTCCAGTTCGGCGTCGGCGATCAGCGGCGGTTTTCTCATGGCGGCGTTCGGTGCGTGGCGGGGCGCGCATCATAGTGGCCCCGGCGGCGGATTGCCCGTCCTTTCGACGAAGGGCTCAGCCCTTGCGGATCAGCCAGACACCCACGGCGATGGCGGCGATGCCGGCCACCTTGAGGGCGCTGATCGGGTTCTCGCGAAAACCGGCCCAGCCGAAGTGGTCGAGGGTCATGGCCATGCCCAGTTGCCCGGCCAGCACCAGCACCATGAACAGCAGGGCGCCGACCCGCGGCGCGGCGAAGGCGGCGATGAAGATGAAGAAGGCGCCGAGGAAGCCGCCGCACCAGTGCCACCACTGCAGCGAACGCAGCGCCTGCACGGCGGGCAGCTCGCGGTTGGCCAGGGTCAGCACGAGCAGGCCGAGCAGGCCGACGCAGAACGAGATCAGCGCGGCGGCCAGCACGCTGGACACCTGTTTGGCCAGCTGGCCGTTGATGCCGGCTTGCAGCGGCAGGCAGGCGCCGGCGATCAGCGGCAGGACGAACAACCACCAGGGTGGCGTAGGCATGGTGAACTCCTTGGCAGTCGAAGCGTAAAGGGCAGCCGGTTAGTATGCACCAGACCGGGGCAACGCTCCCGTCTCGCTGGAGTGAAACAATGGGCACAGTCTCATCCCGCACCCTGAGCGTGCGCATCGAACGCCACTGGCAACCGGCCTACGACTTCCTCGCCGAGCCGCGCCACTTCTCGCGCTGGGCCTCGGGCCTGTGCAGCGCCATCGAGCCGCTGGACGCCGAATACTGGCTGGCGCAGACACCACAAGGGCCGCTGCGGGTGCGCTTCTCGCCGCGCAACCCGTTCGGCGTGCTGGACCACGACGTGCTGCCGGAAGACGCCCCGCCGATCCACATCCCACTGCGCCTGATCGCCAACGGCGAAGGCTGCGAACTGCTGCTGACCCTGCTGCGCCAGCCGGAGATGGACGACGCAGCCTTCGAGCGCGACGCCCAGTGGGTGGAAAAGGACCTGCGGGCGATCAAGGCGCTGCTGGAGTCCGAGGAGCTACCGTGGCCGATGGGCTGGTCGCCGTGACGCCAAGGGCCCGGGTTTTCGCCTGACGGCGGGATCGTGGGCATGGCCCGCTACTACAAGGAGCTCGTGTCCGTCACAACCGCGCCGCCAACTCCGCCCCCTCGCGGATCGCCCGCTTGGCGTCCAGCTCGTGGGCCAGGCGGGCGCCGCCGATGATGTGGTGGCGCAGGTTCTCCGCCGCCTGGGTCGGTTGCAGTTCCAGCAGCGGCTCCTGGCCGGCGCAGATCACCACGTTGTCCACCGCCAGGCATTGCTCGCGGCCGTCCAGGCGGATGTGCAGGCCGGCGGCGTCGATGCGCAGGTACTCCACGCCACCGTGCAGGCGCACCTTGTGGTGCTTCAGGTGGGCGCGGTGGACCCAGCCGCTGGTCTTGCCCAGGCCGGCGCCAGGCGTGCCGGGCTTGCGCTGCAGCAGCCAGAGCTGGCGCGCCGGCGTCAGCGCCGTGGGTTCGCGCAGGCCGCCGGGGGTGCTGTTGTCCAGGTCGATGCCCCATTCGCCCAGCCACTCGCCCAGCGGCTGCGGACCGTCGCGTCGGGCCAGGAGGAAGCTGGCGACGTCGAAACCGATGCCGCCGGCGCCGATCAGCGCGACCTTCTCGCCCACCGCCGCGCCGCGCAGCACCTCCAGGTAGCTGAGCACCTTGGGATGCTCGATGCCCGGCAGCTTCAGCTGGCGCGGGCGAATCCCGGTGGCGACTATCACCTCGTCGTACTGCCCCTGCAGCTCGCCGCGCTGGATGCGTCGGTTCAGTTGCAGGTCTACCCCCAGCTCCGCCAGGCGCACGGCGAAGTAGCGCAGGGTTTCGTGGAACTCCTCCTTGCCCGGCACGCGCTTGGCCAGGTTGAACTGCCCGCCGATCTCGCCGCTGGCCTCGAACAGGCTGACCCGGTGGCCACGTTCCGCCGCCACGCAGGCCGCCGACAGCCCGGCCGGGCCCGCGCCTATCACCGCGATGCGCTTGGGCTGGCGCGCCTTGCGGTAGCGCAGCTCGGTCTCGTGGGCGGCGCGCGGGTTGACCAGGCAACTGGCGCGACGGTTGGCGAAGGCGTGGTCCAGGCACGCCTGGTTGCAGGCGATGCAGGTGTTGATGCGCTCGGGCTGGCCGGCGGCGGCCTTCTGCACGAACTGCGGGTCGGCCAGCAGCGGTCGCGCCAGCGACACCAGGTCGGCCTGGCCCGCGACGAGCAGCGCCTCGGCCACCTCCGGGGTGTTGATGCGGTTGCTGGCGATCAGCGGGATGCGCAGCTCGCGGCGCAGGCGCGCGCTCACCTCGGCGAAGGCCGCGCGCGGCACCGAGGTGACGATGGTCGGCACCCGCGACTCGTGCCAGCCGAAGCCGCTGTTGAGCAGGTCGACGCCGGCCTCCTGCAGGGCCAGCGCCACCTGGCGCACTTCGTCCCAGGTGTTGCCGCCCTCCACCAGGTCGAGCAGCGACAGGCGATAGCCGATGACGAAGCGCTCGCCGACGGCGCGGCGAATCCGCCGGACGATCTCCAGCGCCAGGCGCATGCGGTTCTCCAGGCTGCCGCCCCAGCGGTCCTGGCGGCGGTTGCCGCGCGGGCAGAGGAACTGGTTCAGCAGGTAGCCCTCGCTGCCCATGATCTCCACCCCGTCGTAGCCGGCGGCGCGGGCCAGGCGCGCGCAGCGGCTGAAGGCGGCGATGGTGCGGGCGATGCCGCGCTCGGACAGCTCGCGCGGGGTGAACCAGCTGATCGGCGATTTCAGCGCCGAGGCCGAGACCACCAGCGGGTGGTAGCCGTAGCGCCCGGCGTGGAGTATCTGCAGCAGGATGCGCCCGCCCTCGGCGTGCACCGCCTGGGTCAGGCGGCGGTGCGCCGGCACCTGCAGGGCGCTGGTCAGGTCGCTGCCCAGCGGCAGCAGCCAGCCCTCGCGGTTGGGCGCGAAGCCGCCGGTGATGATCAGCCCCACGCCACCGCGCGCGCGTTCGCGGTAGTAGGCGGCGAGTTTGCCGAAGTCCCACAGGCGGTCCTCCAGGCCGGTGTGCATGGAGCCCATGACCACGCGGTTGCGCAGCAGCAGCGGGCCGACCTGCAGCGGGGCGAGCAGGTGAGGGTAGGGGCGGATGGCGGGGCTGGGCATGGCGGCTTCGTCGACGGGGCGATGGGAGCACCATAGGAACTTGCGCGGCGGCGGTGAACGGCCCAGCTGACGGCGGCGCCGGGCATTTGGGCCAAGCCCCCGCGCTTGACAGCCGGCCAGGGCGGCGCACACTGCAAGAACGGGGTGAGCAGCTTTCGCCGCCCCCATTTCACTGACCGGCTTCCACGGAGGTTGTCATGAACATGACAAGAAGAAAGCACCTGCGCCATTACCGCCACTACCTGCTCGCCGCGCTGCTCGGCCTGCTGCTGCTGGGCCTGCACGACACCGTCAACCAGGACCTGCAACCGTCCTGCCTGGGCGACGACGGCCAACTGCTCTGCGCCTACCCCTCGCAGGCCGACCTCCAGGTGCTGCTGTACTTCCGCTGATGTCCAGGCCGTTCGGCTGACACCGGTCAGGGAAGCGAATCGGCCCTTTCAGGCAGAGTGATAGTCCACGCCCGATATAGACGCCTGGCGCAATGCGCTAGCTTGGCTATCTTTTAACCAGAGGCGCCCGGCGAGGTACCGGCCGCCCATTGCCTGATTCAGGAGACGCACGATGGACATGAACCGTCGGCAATTCTTCAAGGTCGCCGCCGTCGGCCTTGGGGGATCCAGCCTTGCGGCTCTCGGCATGGCGCCCCCCGAGGCGTTCGCCGAACAGATCCGCCACTTCAAGCTCGAACGCACCACCGAGACCCGCAACACCTGCACCTACTGCTCGGTGGGTTGCGGCATCCTCATGTACAGCCAGGGCGACGACTCGAAGAACGTCACCCAGAACATCATCCACATCGAGGGCGATGGCGACCACCCGGTGAACCGCGGCACCCTCTGCCCGAAAGGCGCCGGCCTGCTGGACTTCATCCACAGCCCGAACCGCCTGGCCTACCCGCAGATCCGCGAACCCGGCTCCAGCGAGTGGAAACGCCTGGAGTGGGACGACGCGCTGGACCGCATCGCCAAGCTGATGAAGGAAGACCGCGACGCCAACTTCATCGAGAAGAACGCCCAGGGCCAGACGGTGAACCGTTGGCTGACCACCGGCTTCCTCGCCGCGTCGGCGTCTTCCAACGAAGCCGGTTACCTCACCCACAAGGTGGTGCGCTCCCTCGGCATCCTCGGATTCGACAACCAAGCGCGTGTCTGACACGGCCCGACGGTGGCAGGTCTTGCCCCGACGTTTGGCCGTGGAGCCATGACCAACCATTGGACCGACATCAAGAATGCCGATCTGATCCTGATCATGGGCGGTAACGCCGCCGAAGCTCACCCGTGCGGTTTCAAGTGGGTTACCGAAGCCAAGGCGCACAACAAGGCGCGCCTGCTGGTGGTGGACCCGCGCTACACCCGTTCGGCCTCGGTGGCCGACTACTACGCGCCGATTCGCACCGGTACCGACATCGCCTTCCTCGGTGGGCTGATCAACTACTTGATCGAGAACGACAAGTACCAGAAGGAATACGTCCGCAATTACACCGACGCGGCCTTCATCGTGAAGGAGGGCTTTGGCTTCGAGGACGGGCTGTTCAACGGCTACGACGCCGAGAAGCGCAGCTACCCGGACAAGTCCGCCTGGGGCTACGAGCTGGGCGAGGATGGCTTCGCCAAGGTCGACCTGACCCTGCAGCACCCGCGCTGCGTGTTCAACCTGATGCGCCAGCACTACAGCCGCTACACCCAGGACGTGGTGAGCAACATCTGCGGCACGCCGAAGGACATGATGCTCAAGGTCTGGGCCGAGATCGCCGAAGCCTCGGCGCCGGACAAGGTCATGACCATCATGTACGCCCTGGGCTGGACCCAGCACTCGGTGGGCGCGCAGATGATCCGCACCGGCGCCATGGTGCAGCTGCTGCTGGGCAACATCGGCATGCCCGGCGGCGGCATGAACGCCCTGCGCGGCCACTCCAACATCCAGGGCCTGACCGACCTGGGGCTGCTGTCCAACTCGCTGCCCGGCTACCTGACCCTGGCCGGCGACGCCGAGCAGGACTACAACGCCTACATCGCCAAGCGCGCCAGCAAGCCGCTGCGCCCGGGGCAGATGTCGTACTGGCAGAACTACGGCAAGTTCCACGTCAGCCTGATGAAGTCCTGGTTCGGCAAGTCGGCGACCAAGGACAACAACTGGTGCTACGACTGGCTGCCCAAGCTCGACGCGCCGGGCGCCGGCTACGACGTGCTGCGCTACTTCGACATGATGTACCAGGGCAAGGTCAACGGTTACTTCTGCCAGGGCTTCAACCCCATCGCCTCCTTCCCCAACAAGGCCAAGGTCAGCGCCGCGCTGGCCAAGCTGAAGTGGATGGTGGTGATGGACCCGCTGGCCACCGAGACCTCCGAGTTCTGGCGCAACGCCGGCGAATTCAACGACGTCGACACCCAGGCCATCCAGACCACGGTGATCCGCCTGCCCACCACCTGCTTCGCCGAGGAGGACGGTTCCATCGTCAACTCCGGGCGCTGGCTGCAGTGGCACTGGAAGGGCGGCGAACCGCCGGGCCAGGCGCGCCCGGACATCGCCATCATGGCCGGGCTGTACCACCGCCTGCGGGCCCTGTACGCGAAGGACGGCGGCGCCTTCCCCGACCCGATCCTCGGCCTCGACTGGCCCTACCAGCGCCCGGACGACCCGGCGCCCGAAGAGCTGGCCAAGGAGTACAACGGCAAGGCCCTGGCCGACCTGGTGGACCCGAGCAACGGCATGATCCTGGCGAAAGCCGGCGAACAACTGCCCGGCTTCGCGCTGCTGCGCGACGACGGCAGCACCGCCAGCGGCTGCTGGATCTTCGCCGGCAGCTGGACCCAGCAGGGCAACCAGATGGCCCGCCGCGACAACGCCGACCCCTACGCCATGGGCCAGACCCTCGGCTGGGCCTGGGCCTGGCCGGCCAACCGGCGCATCCTCTACAACCGCGCCTCGGCCGACCTCGCCGGCAAACCCTGGGGCCCGGAGAAGAAACGCCTGGTGTGGTGGAACGGCAAGGCCTGGGGCGGCACCGACGTGCCCGACTACAAGGCCGACGTGCCGCCGGAAGCGGGGATGAACCCGTTCATCATGAACCCCGAGGGGGTGGCGCGCTTCTTCGCCGTCGACAAGATGGCCGAGGGGCCGTTCCCCGAGCACTACGAGCCGTTCGAGACGCCCATCGGCATCAACCCGCTGCACCGCAACAACGCCAAGGCCACCAGCAACCCGGCCGCGCGGGTGTTCAAGAACGACATGGAGCTGTTCGGCAAGGCCGACGAGTTCCCCTACGCGGCCACCACCTACCGGCTCACCGAACACTTCCACTTCTGGACCAAGCACTGCCGGCTGAACGCGATCATCCAGCCCGAGCAGTTCGTCGAGATCGGCGAGGTGCTGGCCAAGGAGCTGGGCATCAAGGCCGGCGACCGCGTGAAGGTCTCCTCCAACCGCGGCTTCATCAAGGCGGTGGCGGTGGTGACCAAGCGCATCCGCCCGCTGCAGGTGGACGGCAAGACCGTGCACCACGTCGGCATCCCGCTGCACTGGGGCTTCGCCGGGGTGGCGCGCAACGGCTACCTGACCAACACCCTGACGCCCTTCGTCGGCGACGGCAACACGCAGACGCCGGAGTTCAAGTCGTTCCTGGTCAACGTCGAGAAGCTTGGCGGAGGTGAGGCATGAGCACACAAGACATCCGTGCCCGATCGGCGACCACCACGCCGATGCCCTCGGTGCGCAACCAGGAGGAAGTGGCCAAGCTCATCGACGTGTCCAAGTGCATCGGCTGCAAGGCCTGCCAGGTGGCGTGCTCGGAATGGAACGAGCTGCGCGACGAGGTCGGCCACAACCACGGCACCTACGACAACCCGCTGGACCTCTCGGCCGACTCCTGGACGGTGATGCGCTTCACCGAGCACGAGAACCCCAACGGCAACCTCGAGTGGCTGATCCGCAAGGACGGCTGCATGCACTGCGCCGAGCCGGGCTGCCTGAAGGCCTGCCCGAGCCCGGGGGCGATCGTGAAGTACGCCAACGGCATCGTCGACTTCAACCAGGACCACTGCATCGGCTGCGGCTACTGCATCACCGGCTGCCCGTTCAACATCCCGCGCATCTCGCAGAAGGACCACAAGGCCTACAAGTGCACCCTGTGTTCCGACCGCGTCAGCGTCGGCATGGAACCGGCCTGCGTGAAGACCTGCCCGACCGGCGCCATCGTCTTCGGCACCAAGGAGGCGATGAAGGAACACGCCGCCGAGCGCATCGTCGACCTCAAGTCGCGCGGTTTCGAGAACGCCGGGCTGTACGACCCCGAAGGCGTCGGCGGCACCCACGTGATGTACGTGCTGCACCACAACGACCAGCCCTCGCTGTACGCCGGCCTGCCCGACAAGCCGGCGATCAGCCCGCTGGTCAGCCTGTGGAAGGGCATCACCAAGCCGCTGGGCCTGCTGGCCATGGGCGCGGTGGTGCTCGCCGGGTTCTTCCACTACACCCGCACCGGGCCGAACCTCACCGAAGAGGACGAGGAACCGGGGCCGGCGCCGGAGGACCCGGTGCACAAGGTCGACCCCACGGTGCACAGCTATGACCCGCGCGACCCGCGTTGAGCCTACGCGCCGAACAGCCCCCTCTCCCTTCAGGGAGAGGGTTGGGGAGAGGGCGCTCGCCCGCGCCTCCAGGAGCCCAGCATGAAAAAACACATCCAACGCTACACCGCCAACGAACGCAGCAACCATTGGCTGGTGGCGATCTTCTTCATCCTCGCCGGGTTGTCCGGGGTGGCGCTGTTCCATCCGGCGCTGTTCTGGCTCAGCAGCCTGTTCGGCGGCGGCCCCTGGACGCGCATCCTGCACCCGTTCCTGGGGCTGGCGATGTTCGTGTTCTTCCTCGGCCTGGTGCTGCGCTTCGCCCACCACAACCTGATCGAACGCAGCGACGTGCAGTGGCTGAAACAATGGCGCGACGTGGTCGCCAACCGCGAGGAAAACCTCCCCGAGGTCGGCCGCTACAACGCCGGGCAGAAGCTGCTGTTCTGGACCCTGCTGCTGTGCATGCTGGCGCTGCTGGTGACCGGCATCGTCATCTGGCGCCAGTACTTCAGCGCCTGGTTCGGCATCGACATCATCCGCCTGGCCGCGCTGCTCCACGCCTTCGCCGCCTTCGTGCTGATCAGCAGCATCCTGGTGCACATCTACGCCGGCATCTGGGTCAAGGGCTCGATGGGCGCGATGCTCTATGGTTGGGTAAGCCGCGCCTGGGCGCGCAAGCACCACGCCGGCTGGCTGAAGAGCGTGGACAAGGGCGACCGCCACTGAGCCAAAACATGCCGCCCCTGTAGGAGCGGGCTTGCTCGCGAACCCGCACGGCACGGCCCCGACCTTCACACCGAACAGTCCCCTCTCCCTTCAGGGAGAGGGCGAGGGAGAGGGCCCTAGCAAGCCCCTCCGAAGCCACCCGACAAGGAGTCCTGCGTGCCAGGCCAAATCCTCGAACCCGGTCAGATCGAAGCCGCCGCCAACATCCCGCCCTTCCTCAAGCTGCCCGCACCACAGCTCTTCGCCCAGCGCGGCGAGCGCCTGCGCCAGCTCGCCGAAGGCCACCCGCTGGGCGACTACCTGAACCTGCTGGCCGAACTCTGCGACATCCAGCAAACCCTGCTCGACCAGCCGCCCGCGCTGTCCATGCCCGACGCAGCCGCCCTGCGCCGCAGCGCCGAGCACGACATGCCGCCGCTGGGCTACGAAGTGCTAGTGCGCGAAGGCGCCTGGCTGGCGCTGCTCGACCCGCTGCTCGACGCTTTCGCCACCACCCCGGCCAGCCCCATCGCCAACGCCCTGCGGCAACTGCGCGAAGCCGACGCCGGCCAGCGCAAGGCCTGGGCCCTGGCCCTGCTCAACGGCCAGTTCGACCTGCTGCCGGCGGCCCTGGTGCCGTTCCTCGGCGCCACCCTGCAGGTCGCCTTCAGCCACTGGCTGCTGGCGCTGCCCGAAGGCCTGCTCAACGAACGCGAGGAACAGACCCTGTGCCCGGCCTGCGGCTCGCCGCCCGTGGCCGGGGTCATCCACAACCGCGGCAAGGCCAACGGCCTGCGCTACCTGGTCTGCTCGCTGTGCTCCTGCCAGTGGCACTACGTGCGCATCAAATGCAGCCACTGCCGCAAGAGCGAAGGGCTGTTCTACCTGGCGCCGCACGACGACGCCCGCGAAGCCGCCCGCGCGCCGCTGCGCGCCGAGGTCTGCCCGAACTGCAAGAGCTACCTCAAGCAGTGCTACCTGGAACACGACGAAGCCGCCGAGCCCCAGGCCGACGACCTCGCCAGCCTGGCCCTGGACATCCGCCTGGCCGAAGACGGCTACCTGCGCAGCGCGCCGAACCTGCTGCTGTCACCTGGCGACGCAGACTGACCTAGACTGCATTCGACCCGTACCGAACCGTAGGATGGGTCGAGGAGCCCGCGACGATACCCATCGCCCGAACCCCACCTACTGCCCCGTGAAGCCAGAAGGACCGCGCATGACCTCCGTCCGCCTGCCCTCCATCGACCGCCTGCTGCGCAGCCCGGCCTGCGCGCCGCTGCAACAACGCTACGGTCGCGAAGCCCTGCTTGGCACCCTGCGCGACCTGCTCGACGAGCTGCGCGAGCCGGTGCGCCACGGCCAGCTCGCCGCCATCGAACTCAGCGAAGCGGTGCTCGCCGGCCGCGCCGGTGAACGCCTCGCCGCGCACCACGCCAGCCGCGTGCGGCGGGTGTTCAACCTCACCGGCACGGTGCTGCACACCAACCTCGGCCGCGCGCTGCTGCCCGAGGAAGCCATCGAAGCCATCACAATGGCCGCGCGCTACCCGCTGAACCTGGAATTCGACCTGGCCAGCGGCAAGCGCGGCGACCGCGACGACCTCATCACCGGGCTGATCCGCGAGCTCACCGGCGCCGAGGCGGTCACCGTGGTCAACAACAACGCCGCCGCCGTGCTGCTGGCGCTCAACAGCCTGGGCGCGCGCAAGGAAGGCATCATCTCGCGCGGCGAACTGATCGAGATCGGCGGCGCCTTCCGCATCCCCGACATCATGGCCCGCGCCGGCGTGAAGCTGGTCGAGGTCGGCACCACCAACCGCACCCACGCCAAGGACTACGAAGCCGCCATCGGCCCGCGCTCGGGCTTGCTGATGCGCGTGCACACCAGCAACTACAGCGTGCAGGGCTTCACCGCCAGCGTCGCCACCCGCGACCTCGCCGCCATCGCCCACAGCCACGGCCTGCCGCTGCTGGAAGACCTCGGCAGCGGCACCCTGGTCGACCTCACCCGCTGGGGCCTGCCCAAGGAACCCACGGTGCAGGAGGCCCTGCGCGACGGCGCCGACATCGTCACCTTCAGCGGCGACAAACTCCTCGGCGGCCCCCAGGCCGGGCTCATCCTCGGCAGCAAGGAACTGATCGGGCGGATCAAGAAGAACCCGCTCAAGCGCGCTTTGCGCGTGGACAAGCTGACCCTCGCCGCGCTGGAAGCCGTGCTCGGCCTGTACCGTGACCCCGACCGCCTGGCCGAGCGCCTCACCACCCTGCGCCTGCTCAGCCGCCCCCAGGCCGATATCCAGGCCCAGGCCACCCGCCTCGTGCCGCTGCTGGCCGCGCAACTGGGCGCTGGCTGGACGGTGAGCGTGGAAGCCGCCCTGGGCATGATCGGCAGCGGCGCCCAGCCGGTGGCGCGGTTGCCCAGCGCCGCCCTGGCGCTGCGTCCGCAGAGCAACAAGCGCCTGCGCGGTCGCGCCTTGCGTGACCTGGAAGAGCGCCTGCGCGGGCTGCCGATCCCGCTGCTCGGGCGCATCGACGACGACGCCCTGTGGCTCGACCTGCGCCAGCTCGACGACGAGCCGGCGTTCCTCGCCCAGTTGCCGTTGCTGGCGGAGGGCGCGGCTTGATCGTCGGCACCGCCGGGCACATCGACCACGGCAAGACCGCCCTGCTGCGCGCGCTGACCGGCGTGGAGGGCGACCGCCGCCCGGCCGAGCGCGAGCGCGGCATCACCATCGACCTGGGCTACGTCTACGCCGACCTCGGCGACGGCGCCCTGACCGGCTTCATCGACGTGCCCGGCCACGAGCGCTTCGTCCACAACATGCTCGCCGGCGCCAGCGGCATCGACCTGGTGCTGCTGGTGGTGGCCGCCGACGACGGGGTGATGCCGCAGACCCGCGAACACCTCGCCATCGTCGAGCTGCTCGGCATCCCACGCGCCCTGGTGGCGCTGAGCAAGGCCGACCGGGTCAGCCCGCAGCGCCTGGCCGAAGCCCGCGCCGAAGTCGAGGCGTTGCTGGCGCCGGGGCCGCTGGCCGGCTCGCCGATATACCCGGTTTCCAGCCTGAGCGGGGAGGGCGTCGAGGCCCTGCGTCAGGCGTTGGCCGAGGCCGCCCGCGAGGTGCGCGAACGCTCCACCCAGGGCGGCTTCCGCCTGGCCGTGGACCGCGCCTTCAGCGTCAGCGGCGCCGGCCTGGTGGTGACCGGCACGGCCTTCTCCGGCCACGTGGACGTCGGCGCCGAGCTGCTCCTGGGCAACGCCGGCCGTGCGGTCCGCGTGCGCGGCCTGCACGCGCAGAACCGCGCCGCCGAACAGGCCCACGCCGGCCAGCGGGTGGCCCTGAACCTCAGCGGCGAGCGCCTCGGCCCGGACCAGGTGAAGCGCGGCGACTGGCTGCTGGCCCCCGCGCTGCACGCGCCCACCACCCGCATCGACATCGACCTGCGCCTGCTTCCCGGCGAAACCCGCGCCCTGGCCCACTGGACGCCGCTGCACGTGCACCTCGGCGCCCAGGACGTCACCGGTCGCGTGGCGCTGCTGGAAGACGAACGCCTGGCCCCCGGCGGCCGCGCCTTCGCCCAGCTTGTGCTGAATACCCCGGTGCAGGCCGTGCACGGCGACCGCCTGGTGCTGCGCGACCAATCCGCCCAGCGCACCCTCGGCGGCGGCCGCGTGCTCGACCCCTTCGCCCCGGCCCGCAACCGCCGCAGCCCGGAGCGCCTGGCGCAACTCGAAGCCCTGCGCGGCGAAGGCCTGGAGCAGGCCCTGGCGGTGCTGCTGGAACACGCCGACAACGGCGTCGACCCGACCCGGCTGGCGCGCCAGTTCAACCGCCCCCGCGAGGGCTGGCAGCTGCCAGCGGACATCAGCGAAATCAGCACCCGTGGCGGCCCGCGCCTGTTCACCGGCGCTCGCTGGCGCGCCCTCGGCGAACAACTGCTGCAAGCCCTGGCGCGCTTCCACGCCGACCAACCCGACGAACTCGGCCCCGACCGCGACCGCCTGCGCCGCTACGCCTTCGCGCAGCTGGAGCGGCCGATCTTCATCGCGCTGCTGGAACAGGCCCTGGCCAGCGGCGGCGTGGAAAGCAGCGGCCCCTGGCTGCACCTGCCGGACCACCGCGTACAACTCGGCGCCGCCGACCAGGCCCTGCGCGAACGCCTCTGGCCGCTGCTGCTGGCCGGCGCCTTCGACCCACCCTGGACCCGCGACCTCGCCCGCGAGCTCAGCGTGGACGAAGCCGCCATGCGCCTGCTGCTGCGCAAGCTGGCCCGCCTCGGCCAACTGCACCAGGTGGTGAAGGACCTGTTCTACCCCGACGAAACCATCCGCCAGCTGGCGCAACAGGCCCTGCAGTTACGTGACGAACAGGGCCTGATCCGCGCCGCCGCCTTCCGCGACCGCATCGGCCTCGGCCGCAAGCGCAGCATCCAACTGCTGGAATATTTCGACCGCATCGGCTTCACCCGGCGCTTCGGCAATGAACGGCGCATCCGCGAAGACTCGGCCCTGGCGCTGCAGGCAGTCAGTTGAATTCTTTTGTTACATTCAGGTTGGTGGCCTTCTGATACTTCGTACATCCAGCGCTGTCAGATGATTCGATCGGGTCAGCGATTGCCTGCGCGTTCCAGGGAAGGGCACTGACTCGGGTGAATGTCCGCATTCCCCATCCCCGAGAACCGCATGCGCACGCTCTGTATCCTCCTGCTGGCCGCCAGCGCCGGCGCCTTCGGCGCCACCATGAACAAGTGCGACGACGGCCAGGGCCACCTCACCTTCACCCAGCAGGCCTGCCCGGACGGCAGCGCCGGCGAACAGATCAAGGTGGTGCCCGCCACCGAAGGCCTGCTGATCGCCCAGCCTCCGCCCCCTCCGCCACCCCAGGACGAAGAGGCAACCGCCGACGGCGAAAAGGCCGGAAAAGCCGAGAGCGAGCAGAAGGAAGCCACCCAGACCGCCCAGGCCCCGACCCGCCAACTGGTACGCGTCACCATAGTCGGCGCCGACCCGGCCTCCGACTGTGGCCCCTACACCGAACAGCAACTGCGCACCCTGGCCGTACGCAAACAGGTCGTGGCCGGCATGCGTGCCCAGGACGTGACCGCCGCCTGGGGCGACCCGGACACCAAGGGGGCTCTCGGCTGGGACTACGCTGGCGGCACGTCGGTCGGCTTCGACAGCAGGGGCTGCGTCACCGGAACCTCCACCCCCTTCATCGACCCCGACTACGAACGCTGGCGCAAATGGCACGATGACCCGGTCCGCCGCGCCTGGCGCGCCGAAAGGTGGCGCTCGGGCGGCTGGAACGGGCAGCATCGGTGGCACCAGCATTAACCTGCGCACAAACGATTTGTGCTAGCGTTGCCTGGTCGCAAACGCCGCGACACGGCAACGCAAAGTCGCCAAAGGCCAAGGACGCCGGGCACCCGCCCGCTCCCGCAAACGGAAGGCAATCACGCCCGGTGGCGTGGCCGGGCTTCAAACCCTCTTAAACGACATTTCAGAGTGTTCCAATGCGTCTTATCGTCTGCGCTCTCGTTGCGTCGATGTTGCAGTGCGTGCCTTTTCGTGTCTTTGATTTCGACATTTTTTCGACAGATTCAACGGGCAGTCATCGGCCGAAAGCAGCCATGATCAACCGGCAAGAGCGTTTATGGAGTTAGGGGCGATTCAACTGGTCCAGTCGCCCGCTTTGCTTGCGGACCTGCCTTAACCAAGAATAATCCATCAATGGGGAAAACTGCTGGATGCCGTCAAATGCATTTACCGCCTTTCGACACAATTCAATTGACGTAAAGCGGCTGATTGAAAGCCATGGAAAATTGCACGCCGGAAATCCAGGGAAAAAGGGTCTTGGCCATATTACGAGAAGTGGCGTTGTAATGCTTTGTGCGTCGTGGGAGCTGTATGCAGAGTCTCTGCTCGTTGAGGCAGTAGATTTCTTGGTAAATAAGTGCCAGTCGCCCGCCGAGCTTCCTCTGGATGTTCAAAAAGAACTGGCTCGTCACGTGAGAGAGTCCAAGCATGAACTGAAGGCGCTTGCACTCGCAAACGATGGATGGAGAGGTGTTCTAGTTGCACATGCACGACTATGGTGCGACGGGCTCAACACTCCAAAGGCTGGTCCTTTGAACGAAATGTATCAAAAGCTTCTCGGAGTCGAGAGGCTGTCTGACTACTGGTCTTGTGGGGCGGTAAAGATAAATGACTTCGTTGGTGTGCGCGGCGATATTGCCCATCGTGGGCGGTATGCTGACTACATAAAACTACCTGAATTGAGGGACTACCTAGTATTGATTGATCAAGTCGCAGTTGAGACTGATAATGCAATTTCAGGCTATGTTAAGAGTGCTTCCCCTGCGAAGAAGAAACCTTGGAACATTACAGCTTGAATGGATAACTAGTCGCTCAAACTGCTCCGCACGGCGTGGTGTCTATGGAGATCATTTCATACTGCCCCTTGTCTCCCTCTCGTTGTCGGGCCAGTTGGCATAATCGTTAGTGACTGAAATTGGCCAGTTTCTGCGAACTTTCACTAGCTAATTCGGACTGAAAAGTGCCCTTTCATGTCTAGGGAATCGAGCCCACTATGGCGTCGTTTCAGATGGATACTTGCAATCGGAGAGGGCGTCGCAAGTCGTGCTTTTTCGTTTCGTAAATTTCGAAAGGTCTGTACATGGCTATTTTTTCAAGCAAGATAGCCATGTACAGTTATTGATTAATAAGGTCCGCCTTGGTTTTAGACTATTTTTTTAGGCTTACATAGTCTTCTGAGTACGTGTCTTTTAGGTCTGTAATACTCAGCTTGTGATATTCAAGTAGTTGTTGGATTTTGGCGTCAGAGATTCCGCCGATTTCATATCCGTTTAGCTCTTTAATAAATCCTTTGAAGTTGTCTCTAAGCTTTTTTAGTCCGTTCTTTCTAAGTATTTTTGCCGGATGGGTGAAGTTTGCTTGGTGGGAAAGTTTGTTTGTTGGTATTACCAGTACTCTATTGCAGTTGGCGTCTCCGTAGTTTTCTGAGAACCATCCGCAGTGAGAGTTGAATTGGCTTACTTCGTCTTTGTTTATCTCTTTCCTGTCTTCGTTGACTTCACTTTTGCATTCAAAGAAGAGATAGTCATCTATTCCAAGGCACCATAGGTTGTCTGGGCCAGTTTTTATTTCTTTATCTGGTCTTTGGCTTACAAAGCCTAGCGCCTCCCCCAGGCTCTTTACGGCGGACTCAAATTTCTCGGCAGTTGTTCCAAATGCTAGATTGTCTGCAATCTCTTCAGCCGCTAGATTAAGCTCTTGATGAGTGCTCCACCTTTCCAGCCATTTTTTTATTCTGAGCATACGGTGCTCATTTTTATATGTAATCTTTTTGTATGTGACTCCGGACTTTGGCTTTAAGAGCTGGGAGTTAAGCGCGAAGGCTGCTTGTTGGGTTTCGTTTGACTCAATTTTGCTGATCTTGTATTTGTAACGTGCAAGTTGTTGGGTGTACCAACCTTTTTCCGATGGGTTGTCGTTATTTTTATCACATAGGCGCTGCATTAATTCGCAAGCCCTTTGGAGTTTCCCGGCTGAGTAGGCCGCTTCAGCGTCAAGCTCAAGCTTTAATATGTCGTAAAGTGCTTCTTTGGGATCAGTGTCTGGAAGCTCGGACATTGCTTCAGCATAGTATTCCTTCCATCCCTCATCCCTTCTTAAGGCTTGGCTCATGAGGTTGAAGAGTACTTTGTGCGGATCGTTGTTTTCTTTGAGCTCCTCTCTGGCAAAGCCCGAGGCTTGGATGCCTATCTCGATTTGTTTTTTTGTTTGTGCGGAAAAATATTTGTTAGTTGCCTGGCTTTTTATGAACTTAGCCAAGTCTCCGCCGGTAACAATTATAATGCTGTAGTCTTTCTCCCCTCGAACACTCCGCCCCAAGCCTTGTTCTACTTTTTGAGCTATCTTGATATTGATCAGATCGCTATCTGCTCTGCAGCACTCTTCATACCTATCTAGGAGCGAATCAAAGTATGGTTTTGAGTCGAGGACTAATATCCGGCATGCTCTGTCTGGTAGATCGATACCATCGTACCTGTTGACGAATACAATCGGGCACTCAAAATTTCCACCTTTTAATGCGTCAACATTTTCAAAGATTGTTTTTTTGTCGGAAACTTTTGACCCGAGCTTGGTGTATTGGGTGCTCTTGCTAAAGTCTGGCGCTAAGAAAACTACGCCGTAAGTGGTGTTCTTAAGGTTCCCAAGCCAGTTAACAATGTGCTCTCTATCAAGACTCACATCTATTAGTGTGGGGATTACAATCATTTTCTCCCCAGACCATTTTAATTCGTTGTTTGTGAGCGGATTTTGAATAGCTGAAGTGTCAAAGCCAAGTCCTTTGATAGAGAAGGCGTCGTCTTGGGTTGTGGCCGACATTAGTATTCTGTGTTTTGCATTAAAAAATGAGCCAAATGCTTTTATGGGCATTATTTGAGGCGATATTTCTAGGTAGTTTCCGGTTATAAATGCCTGGCAATCTTCAATGTTATCTTTGATTACTGGCCACACAAAAGCAATCTCAGTGTCGTTCTTGTGATCAAGCAGGAGTGCTGTTATTTCATCTTTCCTGTCAATCCAGCTCCAATATGCAATTGGCAGCATGGTATTGTTGCTTCCAGACTTCACCTCAAGGAAACTTCCCTCGCCCTGCTCGCGTAGCTCTTTTTCGAATTTCTCGATTGTGGACTTGTAGACGTCGTGGGTGCTGGGGACTCTAATTGTTAGTGAACTTCTTATTGCGTCGATGCATGCGTGGGAATCATCGAGGACTACTGCGCCTACGTCGATTGATTTGTTGTTAAGTCCGAACTTCGTCTTTCCGTTGAAAAGTTTTTGCACATGGGTTATTAGGATGGTTTTCCCTAATATGAAGTCTTCCGGGATTTCTTTGTCATTCCCTATTTCGCAAAATTTTATTCCAAATTTTGCCGCTTCTGTCATTGCTTGGTAAGCAAGATATATGTTTGGGCAGAGGAATAGGCAAGGTTCCCCGGTTTCATTAATCTTTGACTGAAGCATAAGGAGACCAATTAGCGTTTTTCCCTCGCCCGTATGGAGTTTTACTATGTTGTCTTTTGTTGACCTCCTTTTGGAGTTCCACTCTTTTAGTACGGCCTTCTGGGAGGGTCTTAATGGGCCTGTGTCGCTAGTTCTATCTAGTGAGTTATATATTTCTATAGGGTCGATCTTTTTTTCTATTTCTTTGTTTTTAAGTCTCTTCCCAAAATCGACCATGACCAACTCCTTTAGATTGAGGTGCTAAGCTTTTTAAGTAAAACTTGGTTGTGGTTGGAATCATTTCCCTTGCCGAGGATATCCGCCCTTGGTCTGAAGAGTAAACTGTCAAAGAGTTAAACCGGATTTTGGTTACTGGTCGCCGCAGTATTGCTGCTTTTTGCTTGCAGTGCGGTCAGATGGGGCTTGCTCGTCTTGGAGCCACCAGAAGCGGCACTCGGGGGAGGTAAGGCGCCTCTCTTGCTCTAGCTGAGCCAGTTCAAGTGTTCGTTTGGCTTCGGCTTCAGCAGCGCGTTGCTTTTGCTTCTGTGCCTGTTCTTGAGCCTGGTGCTGAAGACGCTTGCTAGCTTCCTTGCTACGACGGGTCATGTCTTCCTGCATTTTGTGCAGGCTGTTAGTCATGACCTCGGTCGCGTATGAGGCATACAGCATGCGCGCCGCAAACGAGATCGCCACGGCTGCCATTACGCCGAAAACGATTCTGATGAATACCTTAGGGTTCATCTGGCTCGCCCTCCTTTTTCGTAGTTCTATCCCTTATTGAACCAGCGAAGGGCTGCCGTCCGTGTCAGCTTTATCCCGCGCTGGGTTGGGGCAAGCTTTCATGCGCCTCGTCGTACTCAGGGCTGGTCTGGCCTACCTCTGGCGCAATCTTGCCACTCACTAGCCACAATGCGTACTCGGGGGCTAACTCGACAATTACCTTAATGTCGTCCTCGTTTACACGCCGTGCTCCCTTCCGCAGGGCGTACCACTTCTCACGGTCTATGCCGCTTAGCTGTTCCAGTCGTTTAGCTGTCAGCTTTTTCTTTTGAAGTATGGCGACTATTCGTTCTCTCATTTTCCTGATTTCGCCTGGCTATCTGAGCATTTGCTGATAGGCGTAATTGCTCATCCAGCCATAATCGTTATGGAGTAACCGGCATATATTGCCGGAAAGATAAAGCCCGTAATGACACGAATAGTGACGGAATGAGCATGGAACTGGAAGGGTTGGAACTGCCATCTCAGACAGACCTACAGCGGGATGTCGAGACCATAGAAAAGTGGGCGGAGCGCAATGGAGTCACCTGTGGTACCGCCCGTGCCTGGGTGTATAGGGGCGTTCTCCCATCCGTGAAGCTGGGAAAACTGCGGATGGTGAACAGCTCTTTGTTCCGTAGTTGGCTGATGGAGCAGGAGTGGACGGCGTGAAGCATGAACATATTCAGCGCGTACCTGCACCGACCGCACCCCGCCGACTGCGACTGCTCTGTGTGCTTTGTCGCAAAGATGGGGCCGCAATCGCTCAACCTGTCTGCGTGTCCCGACTGCCGGCCCCCTGGGCGCCCCTACAAGGAAAATGGCCGGTGGCTCTGCCGCCCCCGTTCCTTCTGCGCGAAACACGATCCACGCCGCCGACCCGCGCCGTACTGGCACGTTGTGTACGACAGCGGCAAGCCGACGCCCTTCGTGCCGATCCGCGAACCCTTCGAGCTGGAGGGCTGAACCATGCCGACTAACGCCGCCACCTTCGTCGCCCTCTGGCTGGTCTTCATGGCCGCCGGCCTGAGCTTCGCCGCGCTCTTCGGCCTCCCCGCCGTCCGCACCTGGGCCAATCCGGTCCAGGGCCGCCGCACCGGCTTGTCCGAATGCGCTCCACCGTTCGGACAAACGGAGCGCCGGGCGAAGCGCACCCTTGACCGCGCCCCGCCCTGAATAGCCTCCGCTCGGGAGTGTGGGGCAGCTTCACCGTCCCGCGCTCCTGAGCCCTCGGCGGCGAGAGCGGGATGACAAGGGCAGCGCCCTTGGTGTTGACCCCACTCACCGCCCGCACCACCGCAAACCCTAGGCACCACCACACCCGCTGAAAGACGGCCGCCAACGCGCCCAATTTGCAGCAGCGGGCCAACTCATGCCCGAAAAAGGCAAAGGAGCTTCACATGAACATGTTTGCATCCGCTGGCGGCGTCGTAGAACTGTGGGTCACCCAGACCGACTGCTACACCTCCAAAACCTCCGGCGAAATCTTCGCCAGCGTCCAGGCGATTTCCGCTATCCCGGAAGGGGCTCGCGGCAACGCCCGTGGCTTCGAAATCACCCAGTACGACGTTGAGCCGACCTTGCTCGACGGCATCGCCTTCCAGGGCCAGCCGCTGCGCTGCAAGTTCTCCACGGTGGTCCGCCCGACCAAGGACCGCTTCGGCAACACCAAGAACACCCAGGTGTTGACCGACCTGCTGGAAGTGAACGGCAAG
>NZ_JARJLT010000211.1 GCF_029335315.1 Pseudomonas citronellolis | reverse complement strand
CGGTGTAGCGATCAGACCTGTTTGTAGATCACCGAGCCCTCGTCCTTGAAGCGCGCGGCCTGTTCCTGGAAGCCGGCCTCGATGGCTTTCTGCTCATCGAGCAGGCCGTTGTCCCTGGCGTAGTCGCGGACTTCCTGGGTGATCTTCATCGAGCAGAACTTCGGCCCGCACATGGAGCAGAAATGCGCGACCTTGGCCGAGTCCTTCGGCAGGGTCTCGTCGTGGAAGGCGCGGGCGGTGTCGGGGTCGAGGCCGAGGTTGAACTGGTCCTCCCAGCGGAACTCGAAGCGCGCCTTGGACAGCGCGTTGTCGCGGATCTGCGCGCCCGGATGGCCCTTGGCGAGGTCGGCGGCGTGCGCGGCGATCTTGTAGGTGATGATCCCGGTCTTCACGTCATCCTTGTTCGGCAAGCCCAGGTGCTCCTTGGGCGTCACGTAGCAGAGCATGGCGCAGCCGTACCAGCCGATCATCGCCGCGCCGATGCCCGAAGTGATGTGGTCGTAGCCGGGGGCGATGTCGGTGGTCAGCGGGCCGAGGGTGTAGAACGGCGCCTCGTCGCAGCACTCCAGCTGCTTGTCCATGTTCTCCTTGATCAGGTGCATGGGCACGTGGCCGGGGCCTTCGATCAGCACCTGGACGTCGTGCTTCCAGGCGATCCGGGTCAGCTCGCCGAGGGTTTCCAGCTCGCCGAACTGGGCGGCGTCGTTGGCGTCGGCCACCGAGCCCGGGCGCAGGCCGTCGCCCAGCGAGAAGCTGACGTCGTAGGCCTTCATGATTTCGCAGATTTCCTCGAAGTGGGTGTAGAGGAAATTCTCCTGGTGATGCGCCAGGCACCACTTGGCCATGATCGAGCCGCCGCGCGAGACGATGCCGGTGACGCGCTTGGCCGTCAGCGGCACGTAGCGCAGCAGCACGCCGGCGTGGATGGTGAAGTAGTCCACGCCCTGCTCGGCCTGTTCGATCAGGGTGTCGCGGAAGATTTCCCAGGTCAGGTCCTCGGCGACGCCGTTGACCTTCTCCAGCGCCTGGTAGATCGGCACCGTGCCGATCGGCACCGGGCTGTTGCGCAGGATCCACTCGCGGGTCTCGTGGATGTGCTTGCCGGTGGACAGGTCCATCACCGTGTCGGCGCCCCAGCGGATGCCCCAGGTGAGCTTCTCCACCTCTTCCTCGATGGAGGAGCCCAGCGCGCTGTTGCCGATGTTGCCGTTGACCTTCACCAGGAAGTTGCGGCCGATGATCATCGGCTCCAGCTCGGTGTGGTTGATGTTCGCCGGGATGATCGCGCGGCCGCGGGCCACTTCGTCGCGGACGAATTCGGCGGTGATCTCCTCAGGAATGCTGGCGCCGAAGCTCTGCCCCGGGTGCTGCGCCTTGAGCAGGCCGGCGGCGCGGGCTTCCTGCAGCTTCATGTTCTCGCGGATGGCGATGTATTCCATCTCCGGGGTGATGATGCCCTGGCGCGCGTAGTGCATCTGCGAGACGTTCTTGCCAGCCTTTGCGCGGCGCGGGGTGCGCACGTGGGCGAAG
>NZ_JARJLT010000210.1 GCF_029335315.1 Pseudomonas citronellolis | reverse complement strand
GTGGGGTGAGCGGAGCGAAGACCGCGGCCGCCAGCAGGCGACCGAGCAGTGCGGTGAAGTCGAGGTCGGCCTGGGTTTCGAGGGCCAGGGCGGAGGCGCGGTCGAGGTCGGCGCCGGCGGCGCAGGCGTCGAGGAAGGCGCAGGCGCCCGCGTCCAGCGGCTGCCAGGTGACGCCTCGCGGCCCGCCGACCAGCAGCGCGCCCTCGCCGTGCCAGGGCAGGGTCTCGGGCAGCGCCACGCCTTCGCGGTTGTAGCGCCAGAGGCTGTAGATCGGCTGCCCGGGGAACCAGCGCCAGCGCACGCCGACGCGCGGGCGCAGGGTGCGGGTGGCCAGCTCGGCGGCGTCCAGGCCGGCCAGGTCGGCCAGCGCCAGGGCGTCTTCCCGGTCGGCGCCGAAGGCCTCCAGCCACAAGTAGTCGAGCCGCGCCACGTCGGCCAGGTAGGGCAGCGCGCGGGCCGGTTCGAAGTCGGCGAGGAAGTCGGCGAAGGTCGCGCCGTAGAGGATCAGCCGCGCGTCGTCCGGCGGCGTCTGCCGGGCGTAGCGCGCGGCGGCGGCGTCGAACCAGTCGGCGCCGACCAGGCGTTCGACACTGGGGAAGTTGTCGCGCAGCGCGTCGACGCAGCCCTTGAATACGGTGTTGCGATAGACCGCGAAGCCGGGCAGGGCGGCCAGCCCCCGGGGTTCGTCGGTGGGGCGGCGGTAGAGGGCGTCGACGAAGGCGTCCTGGAAGTCCGCGAGGGAGTCGTTCATGCCACCCTCCGTTCCAGGTTGAGCAGGGTCTGCGCCAGCTCGCGTTCGCCGAGCAGTTCGGCGAAGGCGGGGACGTTGCCGTCGCGCTCGATCAGCGTCGGTCGCTGGCCCACGCGTTGCAGCAGGCGCAGGTAGAGCGCCCAGACGTCGTCGGCGATCGGCGCGTCGTGGGAGTCGATCAACAGCTCGCCGGCCTCGTCGCGGCTGTGCCCGGCGAGGTGGATTTCGAGGATGGCCTCGGCGGGGAAGCGCGCCAGGTAGGCGTCGGCCGCGAAGCCCAGGTTGTGTGCGCTGACGTGCACGTTATTGATGTCCAGCAGCAGGCCGCAGCCGGTGCGCCGCACCAGTTCGGCGAGGAAATCGATTTCCTCCCAGGCGTGGCCGTCCAGGCGCAGGTAGTGGCTGGGGTTCTCCACGGCGATGCGGCGGCCGAGGAAATCCTGGGTGCGCTGGATGTTCTCGGCGATCCGCGCCAGGGCCGCGTCGCTGCGCGGGAAGGGCAGCAGGTCGGGGTGGTAGTGGCCGCGCCAGGTGGACCATGCCAGGTGCTCGGAGACCAGCGCCGGCCGCACGCGCTCGACCAGCGTGCGCAGCCGTTGCAGGTGCCCGGCGTCGGGCGGGGCGTCCGCCGCCAGCGACAGCGAGACCCCGTGCAGCGACAGCGGATGGCGCTCGGCGATGCGCTCGAGCCAGGCGAGGCGGGGGCCGCCGACCAGGTAGTTCTCCGGGTGCACTTCGAACCACAGGCCCTCGGCGTCGCACGCCAGGGCTTCGGCGTAGTGCTCGGCCTTCAGGCCCAGGCCGGCGCCCAGGTTAGCTATTGCGCTCATGGTCGACGGCCTGCTCTCAGGACTTCATCGGGGTCAGCGAGCCCATGCCGTGGGGCGTCTTGATCGAGGTGCAGGTGCCGGCCGGGACGTTCTTCCAGTGCATGGCGTCGTAGTCCTTCTTCGCGCTGCCGGCGCAAGTGGTGCCGGCGCCGGCCTTGCAGTCGTTCTTGCCGGCCAGGGCGACGCCGTAGCATTTCTCCATGGCTGCGCCTGCGCCGGCCTGGGTGTTCATGTCGTCGGCCAGGGCGGCGCCGGCGAGGGAGGCGAGGGCCAGAGCGGCGGTGGCGAGGGCGATGCTTTTCATGGTGCGGTCTCCGAAAGGTTGGCTGGCCGGCGGAGGCTTTCCGGCGGCTCATGAACCAGTTCGGCGTGGCCGGCGATTCGGTTACAGCACCGCGAAAATTATTTTTCAGGCGGGCGCTACCGGTATCGGTTGCACGCGGACTTCATCGGGAAACGTCATACGGAATTTGGGGATTCTGGCGAGCAGACAGGCTGAGCCGCTGCTGCAAGCATCGAACGCTTGCGCACGGCAGGCCTTCACCCGAGATCGTCGCTACAACGGGAACGTCGCCATCTGAAGCAACGCCGTGCCTCGATGCATTCGTCCTGCGAATGCTCTCGCCCAGCGCAAGCACGGAGGCTTCAGACATGCTCGATGCGATTCGCCCGTTCTTCGACCATAGCCGGCACACCCTCAGCGTGGACGGCCTCGATGCGCCTCTGGACGTACTGGCCTTCGAGGGAACGGAAGCCCTGAGCCAGACGTTCCGCTACACCATCGAATTCACCAGCAGCGCCCAGGACATTCCCGCCGACGGCGTGCTCCGCAAGGCGGCCAGCTTCAGCCTGCGCGCCGCGCCCAGTACTGTGAGGGTTCGCGGATTTACCCCGCCGGAAATCGCGCCGCTGCGCACATTGCATGGGGTGATCACAGCGTTCAAACGGCTGTCGGCTTCGCGGGACGAGGCGAGGTACGAAGTCACCCTGGAACCGCGCCTCGCTCTGCTCGACAAAGGCTGCCAATACCGCATCTACCAGAACCAATCGGTGCCCGAGATCGTCGAGGCCATCCTCCGGCGCCATGGCCTTCTAGGGCAGGATTTCCTCGTCGATCTCGGCAAGACCTACGCGCAGCACGAGCAGATGCTGCAGTACGGCGAAACCGACCTCCTGTACCTGCAACGCATCTGTGCCGAGCGCGGCATCTGGTACAGCTTCAGCATGGATGCCAGGCTGCGGATCGATGTCGTCGAGTTCCATGACTCGCCGCTGCACTACCACCGCGATATCTCACTGCCGTTGCGTCCACTGAGCGGCATGGCGAGCGTCGGCCAGGACGCCGTCTGGGATCTGCAAGCCAGCCACCAGGTCGTGCAACAGTGCGTGAGCTCCCGCGCCTACTATTCGCGTGACGCCGGCGCCAACCTCGATGGCCAGGCCGACCTCACCCGGGGCGCGACCACCACCTACGGCGAGGCTTATCACTACGCCGACGAGCATTACGAAACGCTCGGTAACGCACATGCGCGAGGCAACGAAGAAGGCCACGCCGAAAGCGGCTACTTCTATGCGCAACTGGCCCATGAGCGTTACCTCAACGACCAGACCCGCCTGTTCGGCGTCAGCAGCAGCGCAGCCCTGGCCCCGGGGCAGGTGCTCAGAATCGAGGGTGGCGCACCGGACGCCTTTGCCGAAGGCGCGCTTATCGTCAAACTGCACAGCAAGGCCGCCCGCGACCGCAGCTTCGAGGTCCACTTCGAAGCCATTCCCGACAGCGATACGATCGCGTTTCGCCCACCCGTACCGCCCAAACCGCGCATCGCCGGCACCGTGCCCGCGTGCGTCACCAGCCCGCAACAGAACGACCCCTACGGGCATATCGACAACGAAGGCCGCTACCGCGTCAACTTCCGCTTCGACCGCGACGCCTGGGACGCCGGCCGCGAAAGCCTGTGGCTGCGCCTGGCGCGGCCCTACGCTGGCGACACCCACGGCCTGCACCTGCCCTTGCTGGCCGGCACCGAGGTAGCGATCGCCTTCGAGCAGGGCGACCCGGACCGCCCCTACATCGCCCACGCCCTGCACGACAACCTGCACCCCGACCTCGTCACCATCCGGAACTACAAGCGCAACGTCCTGCGCACCCCGGCGAACAACAAGATCCGCCTGGACGACACCCGCGGCCAGGAGCACATCAAGGTCAGCACCGAGTACGGCGGCAAGAGCCAGCTGAACCTGGGGCATCTGGTGGATGCGCAGAAGCAGAAGCGCGGGGAAGGTTTTGAGATGCGCACCGATGACTGGGGTGCCATTCGAGCCGGCAAGGGCCTTTTCATCAGCGCCGACGAACAGGTTCGTGCCGGTGGGCAGGCGCTCGCCATGCAGCCGGCGGAAAGCCTGCTCAAGGGCGCCGTGAACCAGATGGAGGCATGGGCCGAAACCGCCCAGTCCCACCACAACCCCGCGCCGGATCGCAAAAGTCTGCGTAGACTCCAGGCCGACGCCGCCCAGCTCAAGGCCCCCGCCTTGTTACTCAGCGCACCCAACGGTATCGGCGCCGTCAGCCCGCAAAGCATCCTGCTCGACAGCGCCCAGGCGCTGTACCTGCAATCGGCCGGCGAGGTCAACCTGGCCAGCGAGGATCGCCTGCACGCCAACAGCCGCCAGGCCATGAGCTTCCTGGCGCAGGCGGAAGGCATGCGCCTGGTCTCCGGCAAGGGCCCGCTGAACCTCGAATCCCACGCCGACACCCTGAGCCTGATCGCCCAGAAAGACGTCACCGTGCAGTCCGTGCAAGGCCACCTCCAGATCACCGCCAAACAAGGCATCACGCTTGCCAGCGGCGGCGCCTACATCCGCCTCACCCCGGACGGCAAGATCGAAGTGCATGGTCCCACCGCGCTCAGTCTCAAGGGCCAGCACCGCCTGACCAGCCCCACCAGCCAGGACTTTCCGCTGCCGGAGTTGCCCACTTCGGTCTGCAAGGACTGCCTGAAGAAAGCCCAGGCCATGGCCGCCGGCTTCGCGCCGAGGGAGGCCTGACATGACCCGCGTATCCACCACTCAATGGATCGAGTTGCTCGACGCCGCCTGCGCCGACGTCCCCACCCAATACCTTGATCTGATCATCGACCAGGCCGCCGGCGACCGGCCGCTGGTCCCGGTCGTCAAGGCCGTGCATCCGCCGCTGTCATGGCGTTCGTTGTTCAGCGGCCTGCCCGAGGAAAGCGCAGAGGAATTGGCACCGCTGCTGGTGCGTATCGACCTGCGCCAGCCCATCCAGCGGCTCTGGCTGCAAGGCCTGCTCAACGAAGCGGAGGGCAAGCCGCAGGTGCTGGTCCTTGGTTCCGCATGGGCCTTCGATTCCTTGGCCGACTACCTCGGCCGCTGCCTGGAAGCGCGCAACGGTGGCCAGCTCGGCCTGTTGCGCTACTACGATCCGCGCCTGTTCCAGCTGTTGATCCGCGACGTGCTGGAGCCTGGCCAGCAGCGCCAACTGCTGCGCCCGGCGGTGTTCTGGAGCTGGCTGGACCACGATGGCCTGCCCCGACGCCTGCTCGGCCTGGGTGAGCCGGAAGAGCGTGCTGCCCAGTTCGAGCCCATCGACCTCGGTGACCTGCAAGTCGACACCCTGATGTGTGCCAGCGACGCCACCCGCGCCCTCGCCAAGCTGCCGGTCGAAGACACGGCCGGGCGCTCCGCCGAGGAGTGCTTTCAACGGGCCTACGCCGCCATGCGCGAAGCCAGCGCCGCTGGGCTGATTGCCGACCCGCAACGCGAGGCCCTGGTGCGCCAGCACCTGGCCCTGGCCTGAACCTTCAAGAGGATACGGACATCATGCAAACCCCAACCCTGCCAGGTTTCACCCTTGCCCTGGCGCTGCTGACCGCCACCGGCTGCGCGACCGCGCCGTCACCCGCCCAGGCCGGCAGCGGCAGCATAGACGCCGTCAACCACACCCACTGGGCCATCAACCGCTTCAGCGTGAATGGCCAGAACGCCGTGGACATCATCGGGCCCTATCAAGGCGGTGGTGGCGCCTGTTGCTTCTCCGTACCGGCGCAATGGAAGCCGGGGATGACGGTGCGGGTGGATTGGGAACGCGGAGAAGCCAGTACGAAGGGATTTCCAGGGTTTGCTGACAGGGAAAAGTACAAGGCTTGGCTGAGAAAGATGAAGGCCAATAACCGCCAACTAAGCCAAGTTGTCCCGGTCCCCGATTACAGAGATCAGGAAGCTTGCGGCATCACCGTGCACTTCCTGCCCTGCGACCAGCTCAAGGTCACCACCTCCTGCCTCACCTATAACAACCCCGACTACCCGATCAAATTGCCGCTGGAAATGCCGGAGCCCGCCTCATGTCCGAAGTGAAGTCTCTGGCGAAGGTTTCCCTGCCGCCACTGTTCCCCGTGCAGGGCCGCCTGCCCGACCAGCAGCATCTGACGGCCCTCAATCTCGAGTGCCAGCGTGATCTGGAAACCGCCTACCACAACAGCCTGTGCCTGGCCGCCGGGCGTCGTGTTGTGCCGCCCTGTTGCAAGACCTTGCGCATCAGCCTGTTCTTCGACGGCACCGGCAACAACCTGAACGATGACCTGTTCCGCTCAGACACCCCGCACCCCACCAATATCGCCCGGCTGTTCCGCGCCAGCATCGGAGCCGGTTACGCCGGTGGCACCACCCTCAGCAAGGGCGCCGACAGCTTGCTGGATGCGGATGGTGTGGGCACCGGCGAGTACTACAAGTACTACATGCCGGGTGTCGGCACGCCGTTCCCCGAGGTGGGTGACCTCGATTACACCCCCTTGGGGCTGGCGATGGCGCGCTATGGCGAGGAACGCATCAACTGGGGGCTGATGATGATCATCGATGCCCTGAAGCGCTCCCTCCAGCAAGGCAAGCTCGCCCGTGTGGGCGAAGCGGTCAAGGCCATGGGCACGCTGGTGGATGTGGGCGGCATGGCCAACCGCCGCCGCGAGTTCGAGCGCCAGTTGAGGTTGCTCGGCGGGCCGTTGCGCCTGGCCCTGGAACAGCCCTCGCCGGGGCATCCCAAGCTCATGGGCCTGAAGCTGTATGTCTACGGCTTTTCCCGTGGCGCGGCGGCGGCGCGGGCCTTCGTCAAGTGGTTGACCGAGTTGCTGGTGCAGCCCGAGCCGGGACAGACCCTCGAACCTTACCTCGCCGTGGGCGACTTCAAGTTGCCGGTGAGCATCGAGTATCTCGGCCTGCTCGATACCGTGGCGTCGGTAGGCGTGGCCCATGCCGTACCGCAGTTCGATGGGCATATGAGCTGGGCCAGCGGTACCCAGGAACTGAGCAGCGAAGATACCCATCCGGAATTGATCAAGCGTTGCCTGCACATCGTCGCGGCGCACGAGCAGCGGCTGTGCTTCCCGCTGGACTCGATTCGCCGCAGCGATGGCCAGTACCCACGTAATAGTGTGGAAGTGGTGCATCCCGGTATGCATTCGGATCAGGGCGGTGGCTATACGCCTGGAGTGCAGGGAAAGGCGATCAGTGACGATGACAGCCTTTTGCTCTCGCAGATTGCACTGAACGACATGTATTCCGATGCTTTTAGGTATGGCGCTCCTTTGAAAGTATTAGAGGATGTCTTGCCTCCAAACTTGCGTGGCGACCGATGGCGAAAGATGGAGTTGGGGGTTGCTGAGGAGTTCGACGTTTCACCTGAACTTGTCGCGCGCTTCAACGCTTGGCGCGAACTTACCCTCGGCCTCTCCAATACTCCACAACCGCTACCCGCTGACCAGGTGCACCATTACACGCCCGTCGAAGGCAGCGCCCCTCTGGAGGAAGTGCTGCGCGATCAGATGGGCTGGATCACCGCCTGGCGCATCGACCGCTATGCCTTCGACACCCTGAAGCAGTGCACCTTCTACAAGGAGGCCCCGGACCGCGACGGTTCCAAGGCCAATCGCGATGCGTCGAAGCAGAAGAGCAAGGACGCGCAGGCCAAGGTCGAGGAACGGCGCAAAGAGGCCAAAGCCGAAGCGCGCACCAGACCCAACGAGGAGCCCAAACCGCCGGAGCCGGGCGTCCACGACTTCGATCCGGAAATGGACCAGACCCAGCTGCGCGAAGCCGCCCGGGAGTTCGGCGACGACTACCTCAATGTGCGCCGCGAGCCCAGCAGTTGGACGGAGTGGGTGCTGCACAGCGTTCCGATGCAGGCGGTGTACCTGATCAACGGCGACGACGAGCGCGTGGAGTACCAGCGCATGAAAACGCTGGGTCAGGAGCGCGTGCGCCTGCTGTTCCCGCCGCCCCGCGGCAAGCAGAACTTCCTCAGCGAAACCGAGCGCGGCGAGGTCGACGAGAGCCTCAACGCCGAGCAGCCCAGCGGCCTGGTCCGCGCCCTGTTCGATGACCAGGTACACGATTCGCGCGCCTGGTTCCTGCACTACGCCTTGAAGGGCACCCGAGAACCGTGGAACAGCTACTTCCGCGAGCGCATGGTGTTTTTCGGCAAGGAGTGCAACAAGGAACTCTCCCTGCTCAGCGTGGCCGGCGGCATCGTCGGCGCGGCGCTGATCGTTGGCAGTGTGGCGCTGGTCAGGAAGCAGCAGGGCTGGGCCGGCAAGCTGGCCATGGCTGGCGCCCTGTCGCGGTTCGACATCCTCGACCTGCGCAACGGCCTGCCGCTGCCCATGCTGGCCAACGCCGCCGAGCTGCAGGCACCCACCACCCATGTTGGCGAGCTGGTGGCCCAGCAACGCACCGCCATCAACGCTCTGCGTCTGCACCAGGCGCAACAGAGCATCGATGCACGCTGGGAAAGCTTCCTCGCCCAGGCCCAGGAGCAGATCGATGCCTAGGTCTGAACACACCCTTCATCCGTCGGGAGCCAGTGCCATGCCCGCGCTTCGTCATGCCTTGCTGTTCATCGCCACCCTGACCGCCACGGGTTGCGCTACTGCTCCGCTATCGGTCCAGGCTGGCAGCGGCACCATCGATGCCGTCAACCACACCCACTGGGCGATCAACCGCTTTAGTGTGGATGGTCAGAGCGCGATTGACGCCATCGGCCCGTACCAGGGAGGGGGGGGGGCATGCTGTTACTCCGTGCCTGCAAGATGGGTTTCTGGAATGACGATAAGAATTGAGTGGGAAACCGGAGCCAGTGGTTCAAGTGAACTGGCTCACGAGTTTCCTGGTTTCGCTGACTGGGAGAAATACCGTGCCTGGCGAGCCAAAGTGAATGCCCAAAAACGCCAACACAGCCAAGTCGTACCCGTTCCCGACTACAGCGGCCAGGAAACCTGCGGCATCACCGTGCACTTCCTGCCCTGCGACCAGATCAAGGTCACGACCTCCTGCCTCACCTACGGCAATCCCGACTACCCGATCAAGGAACCGCTGAAGCTGCCGGAGCCGAAATCGTGCTCGCGGTGAAACCAACCGCAAGGCAATTCCAGTCAGGAGAACTGAAGATGAAAGCCATAGTGCGCAAGGGCGATACCCTGAGCCCCTTCGGCGGCGTGGTGCTGGAAGGGCATTACGAGTGCGAGGGATTGCCGATGGCCTGCGTGGGCGACGCCGCCCGCTGCAACAAACATGGCATGACCCACATCGCCGAGGGCAGCAGCCTGAGCGAGATCGACGGTCGGCCGCAGGCGCTGGACGGGCACCGCTGCGCCTGTGGCTGCAGCCTGGTCAGCTCGCTGCCCGACACCCGGGTCGAGCAATGAATGCACCGCCCCACTTCGCGGCCTATCGCGAGGCCAGCCCGCCAGCCTACGCCCGCTGGCTGGCGGCCGGCACCACGCTACTGGCCCTGCTGGGGGCAGCAGGCGTGCTGCTACGGCCGTTCATGGAGCCACTGCTTGCCGCGCTGCTCGCCGCCGCGGTGCTGCTGGCGTGGTTGTTGGCCCTGATGCTGCGCACGCTGGTCTATCGCCTGAACCGGCACAACGCCTATCTGTATGGCCAGGAAGTGGCCAAGGTGGAACGTGCCTGGTGGGAGCGATACCGTCAGCACGCGAGCCTGATGCACTGCCTGCTGCTGGGCGCGGCGGGCAGCACGGCCGCTCACTGGCAGCAGGTGCTCGCCCGTCAGCAGCGCCCGCCGGTACCGGTCAAGGAGGGGGAAGGCAACGCGCTGCGCCTGCTCTCGGTGTTCGGCACGGACCCGGCGGAGCGGGAAAGACAGCTGGCGCGGCTATTGGCCATGCAATGGCGCGAGCAGCTGCCGGACACTCTGGCCGATGCGCCACTGGCTTGCTACTGGTTGGGCTCGGCGTCTGCATGGGATGTACTGGTGACGGACATGGCCGAGCATTGTCCCGAACTGCGTCTGCCCATGCAGCCGCAGGAGTGGCAGGGTCAGATAACGCTGGAGGCGATCATCGAACGTCTTCAGCTCGCACCCGACGCGGCGCGCATTCTGTGCGCGGGCTGCCGCTCCTTGTCGGCCGAAGTAGATGATCAGCGCCCGGCAGGGGAGGCGGCGGTGCTCTGGCTGCTGGGAAGGCCTGGTCAAGGCGTGGAAGTGGGGTGTGGCGAATGGTATGCGGCGGCGAGCGACTCCTTCGACCAAGTCGCCGAGCAGGCATGTCGACAGCGTCAACTGACTGACTCACCTGAAGAGTGCGTGTCGTTTACACAAGCCGAGGTCCCTGAACTGTCCGAGTTGGGTTGGCGCCTGGCTGGGCAACTGCAGGACACCTATTGGGGCGGCCTCGGTGACCTGGAGGCTCTGGTGGTTCAGACCCTGGCTGCCCTGTATGCGCAACGACAGGGCAAGGCCTGCGGCTGGCTGGCGAATTCCCCGGGCCGTACGTTGACCCTTGGTGTAGTGAGCCCCAAGCATGAGTCGGCCTGAGGTCAAACGGCTGGTGGTCTGGCCCAGCCTGTTCCTGCTTGGTGCGGCACTGGCCGTGCTGGTGCTCCTGGCCGCCGGCGCCTGGTGGTTCGCCGATCCACACCACGCAGCCAACCGCGAGTCACTGCAACCGTTCGCCCTGCGGGCAGGTGTCACCTGGGTTCTTCTGTTTGCCGCCTCGACAGCGGTTTGGCTACTGACGCAGACCGGCATTCGTGAGCGGGTTCGGCAACACATGCCGGCGCCTGGAACAGAAGCGGCTGGGACGCAGACGAAGGGCTCGCCACTGCCAGGCGAAGTGCGCGATTACCTGCGCGACAATTACGGAGTTTTCTGGCGCCGCCACGTCCGCGTATTGCTGGTGGTGGGCGAGGAAGATGAAATCAAGGCGGTGGCGCCAGAGCTTGCCGGGCAGAACTGGCAGGAGGGCCGAGGCACCGTATTACTCTGGGGCGGCAACCTGAAGGGTAAGTGGGAGAGCCACTGGCCGGATAGCCTGCGCAAACTGTCCTGGCGGCGTCCGCTGGATGGCGTGGTCTGGGTATTGACCGAAGCGCAGCGTGAGCATGAAGAGACGTTCGCGGAGGGCTCGCGCCGCCTTCAGGCTCTGGCGCGTAGCCTTCGCTGGCAGGCGCCGCTGTATCTGTGGCAGGTCTCCCGTAGCCAATGGGAGCAGGACGGCCAGGGCAATCCGGCGGTGGGCTGTCTGTTGCCTGGTGGGGCGTCGCCCGAGCACGTCGAGCGTGCATTGCTGCGGCTGCTGCCGCCGCTGCGCGAGCGGGGAATTGCACATCTGGAGGGCCAGGCGTCCCGTGATTTCTTCCTGCGCCTGTCCCGTGATCTGGACGTCACCGGCGTCAGCCAATGGCGACATGCGCTGGCGCCATTGCTAGGCAACATGTCCCGTGGTGTGCCGCTACGGGGACTGTTTTTCAGCTTGCCGCTGAAACCGTCCGAGTCTGTCGGCAAGCACAACTGGTGGCCGGCACCAGCCTGGAGCGCCATCCGCGAGGATGATCAGGCAGGGGGGCGCACTTTGGGGTGGACCTGGCTGCGCGGACTTCGGACCGCTGCACTTGCAACTGCCGCTCTGTGTGCCCTGGGGGTGCTGCTCTCCTATGCCAGCAACCGCAGCCAGATCGCCACGGTGGAAACCGCGCTGTCGACCCTCGCCCAGCCCGGCGACGCGGATGCGCAGCTGAGCGCGCTCAACGAACTGACCCGCGAGTTGTCGCGGCTGGACTACCAGCGCGAGCATGGCGTGCCTTGGTATCAGCGTCTGGGTCTGAGCCAGAACGATGCGCTGTTGGCGGCGCTGTGGCCGCGCTACGCGCAGGCCAACAATCGCCTGCTGCGCGATGTGGCGGCGGGGGAACTGGAGGCGCAACTGGTCGAGCTGGCCGCGTTGCCGCCGGGCGCCCCTGAGCGGGCGAGCCGTGCCGAGGCGGCCCATGCGCAGCTCAAGGCCTATCTGATGATGGCGCGCCCGGAGAGGGCCGATGCTGCTTTCCTGGCCAAGGTACTGAGCACCGGCCACTCGGCTCCACCCGGCGTATCTCCAGGGCTCTGGCAGGCGCTGGCGCCCAGTCTCCGGGCTTTCTACGCGCAGCATCTCGCCACGCATCCCGAGTGGCGCATCGATAGCGAGGCCACCGTCGTGGCCCGGGCCCGGCAGGTGCTGCTGGGGCAACTGGGGCAACGCAATGGCGTGGCCAATCTCTACCAGCAGGTACTCGAACGGGCGAGTAACGACTACGCCGACATGAGCCTGATGGAGATGATCGGCGAAACCGACGCGTCGATGCTGTTCGATACCCCCAACAGCGTGCCTGGCGTGTTCACCCGCCAGGCCTGGGAAGGGCAGGTGCGCAAGGCCATCGACGAAGTCGCCGAGGCGCGTCGCGAGGAGATCGACTGGGTGCTCAGCGATCAGCGCAGCAGCCTCGACAG
>NZ_JARJLT010000020.1 GCF_029335315.1 Pseudomonas citronellolis | reverse complement strand
GGTGCTGGGCGCACCCCGCAAGCCTCGGGGCGCCGGACCTGCCTACGCGCAACCCATCCTACGGAACCATTCTGCGTCAGAGGTTCTCGTAGCGGTTCATGTCGAGAATGCCCGCCTCCACCGGCTCGGTCTCGCGCAGGTAGGCGTCGAGGTCGTGGAAGTAGAACCAGAACTGCGGGTGGCTGCGGCGGATGCCCCAGCGCTCGACCACGCGGTCGAAGTCCGAGGGGCTCTGCACCTTCTCCAGCGCGCCGACGAAGTCGCCGGCCTCCTCCGCCTTCAGGTCGAACATGAAGTTCGGATAGCTGGAGAGCACGCCGGGGTAGATGGTCAGGGTGTCCAGCCCCGGCTGGTAGCGCAGCGATTCGCCGAGCATGAAGGCCACGTTGCTGTGCGCGCGGTTGCGCAGCACGGTGTAGATCTCGCGTTTGCCGTCGGCCAGCTCGACGCGCAGGATGGTGGCCTCGGGGAACTGCTCGATCACCTTGAGCCCCGCCGCCGGGCGGCTGACCAGGCGGCTGAAGGCCTGCTCGGCGTCCTGCAGCGGGCGCGCCACCTGGCGACGGTAGCAGGCGCCGTCCTGGCACAGGTTGATCGGGTCGGGCCGCGCGTTGAGCCCGGCGTAGCGGCTCAGCAACTGGCTGGCGAAGGCGCTCTTGGCGCCATGCTCGGGCAGGCCGAGGCCGCTGGGCGCGTCGTTGTCGAGGTTCTGGTAGTCCAGCCACATCTTCAGCTTGCCGCTGTTCTGGTACCAGTCGTCGAGCAGCTTGGGCCGCGCCGCCACCGGCATCAGGCGGAGGAAGTTCTGCTCGGCGCCGTTGCGGATCAGGTCGAAGTACAGGCGCGTCTGTGCCTGGTGCGAAACGTTGCCATAGACGTCGAAGTTCACCACCAGCTGGTAGTAGGTGCGTTCCAGCAGCGGGTAGTCCAGCCACCACAGGGTCTGCGGCACGCCGCCGATCAGGCCCTTGCGCACCGAGGCGCTGTCGTACTGGCGGAAGATGCTCAGCAGCGCGTTGTCGTTGCCGCTCCAGATGTCCGCCCAGGTCGGCGCCGGCGCGTCCTCGTAGGCTTCCAGGCGCAGTTCCTCGTACTGGTTGCGCTTGTCGCGGTAGCTGGTCCACTGCTGCAGCATCTGGCCCATGTCGTCGATCTGCCCGGGCAGGCCGAGCAACGGCGTGACCTTGGCGCGATAGGCCGGGTCGGTGAGGTAGAGGTCGTGGGCCGGGTCCTGGAACAGCGCCCAGAAGTTGTCGCGGATCACGTCGGTGGCGATCTGCCCGCGGCACACCGGGCCGCGGATGAAGGTGCGGACGAAGTACTCGGCGTTGTCCAGCATGAACTGGTAGCGCGCCTGCGCCGGGATCGCGGCGAAGGTCTCGAACGGGTTGGCGCGGTGCTGCAGGCCGTAGCCGGGCACCTTGTCGGCCTGCCAGGCAGTGCCGAAGAACTGCTCGCGGGTGCGTTCGAGCTTGGCCGGGCTGAGCGGATAGGTGATGTGGGTCTTGTGCACGATCACCCCCTGGATCGGCCACAGGCGGTAGTAGAACTCCGCGCCGGGGTCGTCGTTGGGGCGCCGCGTGGCGATCGGGTCGATCGGCCGGCCGCTCGGCGTACGCGAGCGCACCAGCTGGAAGAAGTGCCCCGCCGCGCCCTTGTCCTGGAAGTACAGGTGGGCGAGGAACAGGTGCTCGTAGAGCCAGCGCGACACCAGGGTCTCGCGCGCACCGCGCTGGTTCAGGAAGTTCTCCCACTCGGTGACCTGCCGCGCCTCGGCGGCGCTGGGCTGCCAGGCCTGCTCGTCGACCGGCGCGCCCTGCGCCAGCCACTGCTTCAGGGTGGCGTATTGCGTGTCGCTCAGGCCGGTGACGGCGAAGGGCATGCCGCTGCGCGGGTTCTTGGCGACGAAGTCGTCGATGCTGTCCGGCGTCGGGCACTGGTTGGCGCGGTTGATCGACAGGTCCAGGCCTTCGGGAATCTTCGCGTTGGGCACCAGCGGGTGCGCGTGGCCGAGGTCGAGCATGCGCGCCATCAGCGCCGCCTGGCCGCCGCGGGCGTCGAGCACCGACCAGAAGTCCTTGCGCCGCCAGGCGTCGGCGCCGTGGGCGTCGAGGAACAGCCGGGTGGTTTCCTGGGCCTTGGTGCGCGTGCCGTCGTACACCGGCAGCTTGTTGGCGCCGCGCTGGGCGCCCTCGGCGGCGCTCAGGTTGAGCTGGCACGGCGAGTCGTAGCAGGCGTGGCAGGCCACGCACTTCTCGGTGAAGATCGGCTGGATGTCCTTGCTGTAGGAAATGCCCGCCGCCTGGGCAACAGCGGAAAGCAGCATGAACGCAATGGTCAACGCAAAGGATGCGCGCAAGGACATTTAGGACTCCATACCTCGTGAATAGCCGGATTCTAGCGGTTCCGAGGGGCTTTGCGGCCAACCGAAGGCCGGATCAACATGAATCGCGCTCATGTAAAAGCCCGACCAGCTCAAATCCCCTGCAGGTTTGCTATTATCAGCGACCCTTTGTCACGCCCTTTTCCAGGTAGCTCCCAATGTCCGATCGTGCCGCCCGCCAGCAAGCCCTGCAGAAAGCCCTGAAGGATCGCATCCTGATCCTCGACGGCGGCATGGGCACCATGATCCAGAGCTACAAGCTGCAGGAAGAGGACTACCGTGGCGCGCGCTTCGCCGACTGGCCGAGCGACGTCAAGGGCAACAACGACCTGCTGCTGCTCAGCCGCCCGGACGTCATCCAGGCCATCGAGAAGGCCTACCTGGACGCCGGCGCCGACATCCTCGAGACCAACACCTTCAACGCCACCCAGGTGTCCCAGGCCGACTACGGCATGGAAGCGCTGGTCTACGAGCTGAACGTCGAGGGCGCGCGCCTGGCCCGCGAAGTGGCCGACGCCAAGACCGCCGAGACCCCGGACAAGCCGCGCTTCGTCGCCGGCGTGCTCGGCCCGACCAGCCGCACCTGCTCGATCTCCCCGGACGTCAACGACCCCGGTTTCCGCAACGTCACCTTCGACGAACTGGTGGAGAACTACAGCGAGGCCACCCGTGGCCTGATCGAGGGCGGCGCCGACCTGATCCTGATCGAGACCATCTTCGACACCCTCAACGCCAAGGCGGCGATCTTCGCCGTGCAGGGCGTCTACGAGGAACTCGGCTTCGAACTGCCGATCATGATCTCCGGAACCATCACCGACGCCTCCGGGCGCACCCTGTCCGGGCAGACCACCGAGGCCTTCTGGAACTCGGTGAGCCACGCCCGGCCGATTTCCGTGGGCCTGAACTGCGCCCTCGGCGCCAAGGAACTGCGCCCGTACCTGGAAGAGCTGGCGACCAAGGCCGACACCCACGTCTCGGCGCACCCCAACGCCGGCCTGCCGAACGCCTTCGGCGAATACGACGAGACCCCGGCGCAGATGGCCGAAGTGGTCGAGGAATTCGCCGCGTCGGGCTTCCTGAACATCATCGGCGGCTGCTGCGGCACCACGCCCGGGCACATCGAGGCGATCGCCAAGGCGGTGGCCAAGTACCCGCCGCGCGCCATCCCGGAGATTCCCAAGGCCTGCCGCCTGTCCGGCCTGGAGCCCTTCACCATCGACCGCAGCTCGCTGTTCGTGAACGTCGGCGAGCGCACCAACATCACCGGTTCGGCGAAGTTCGCCCGGCTGATCCGCGAGGAGAACTACGCCGAGGCCCTGGAAGTGGCCCAGCAGCAGGTCGAAGCCGGCGCCCAGGTGATCGACATCAACATGGACGAGGGCATGCTCGACTCCAAGGCGGCGATGGTGAAGTTCCTCAACCTGATCGCCTCCGAGCCGGACATCTCGCGCGTGCCGATCATGATCGACTCCTCCAAGTGGGAAGTGATCGAGGCCGGCCTGAAGTGCATCCAGGGCAAGGGCATCGTCAACTCCATCTCCATGAAGGAAGGCGTCGAGCAGTTCAAGCACCATGCCCGCCTGTGCAAACGCTACGGCGCCGCCGTGGTGGTGATGGCCTTCGACGAGACCGGCCAGGCCGACACCCAGGCGCGCAAGGAAGAAATCTGCCAGCGCTCCTACGACATCCTGGTCAACGAAGTCGGCTTCCCGCCGGAAGACATCATCTTCGACCCGAACATCTTCGCGGTGGCCACCGGCATCGAGGAACACAACAACTACGCGGTCGACTTCATCAACGCCTGCGCCTACATCCGCGACAACCTGCCCCACGCGCTGAGCTCGGGCGGGGTGTCCAACGTGTCCTTCTCGTTCCGCGGCAACAACCCGGTGCGCGAGGCCATCCACTCGGTGTTCCTCTACTACGCGATCCGCAACGGCCTGAGCATGGGCATCGTCAACGCCGGCCAGCTGGAAATCTACGACGAGATTCCCAAGGAGCTGCGCGACAAGGTCGAGGACGTGGTGCTCAACCGCAGCCCGGACGCCACCGAGGCGCTGCTGGCTATCGCGGACAACTACAAGGGCGGTGGCGCGACCAAGGAAGTCGAAGACGAGGAATGGCGCAGCCATAGCGTCGAGAAGCGCCTGGAGCACGCCCTGGTCAAGGGCATCACCACCTGGATCGTCGAAGACACCGAGGAGTGCCGGCAGAAGTGCGCGCGGCCGATCGAGGTCATCGAAGGCCCGCTGATGAACGGCATGAACGTGGTCGGCGACCTGTTCGGCGCCGGCAAGATGTTCCTCCCGCAGGTGGTCAAGTCCGCCCGCGTGATGAAGCAGGCGGTGGCCCACCTGATCCCCTTCATCGAAGCGGAAAAAGGCGACAAGCCCGAGGCCAAGGGCAAGATCCTCATGGCCACGGTGAAGGGCGACGTGCACGACATCGGCAAGAACATCGTCGGCGTGGTGCTGGGCTGCAACGGCTACGACATCGTCGACCTCGGCGTGATGGTGCCGGCGGAGAAGATCCTGCAGACCGCCCGCGAGCAGAAGTGCGACATCATCGGCCTGTCCGGCCTGATCACCCCGTCGCTGGACGAGATGGTCCACGTCGCCAAGGAAATGCAGCGGCAGAACTTCCACCTGCCGTTGCTGATCGGCGGCGCCACCACCTCCAAGGCGCACACCGCGGTGAAGATCGACCCGCAGTACAGCAACGACGCCGTGGTCTACGTCACCGACGCCTCGCGCGCGGTGGGCGTGGCCACCACCCTGCTGTCGAAGGAAATGAAGCCCGAGTACGCCCGCAAGCTGCGCGAGGAGTACGCCGAGGTCCGCGAGCGCACCGCCAACCGCAGCGCGCGCACCGAGCGCCTGAGCTATGAAGCGGCGATCGCCGCCAAGCCGCAGTTCGACTGGGCCGGCTACCAGCCGCCGGTGCCCTCCTTCACCGGCGTCAAGGTGCTGGAAGACATCGACCTGAACGTACTCGCCGAGTACATCGACTGGACGCCGTTCTTCATCTCCTGGGACCTGGCCGGCAAGTACCCGCGCATCCTCAGCGACGAAGTGGTCGGCGAAGCGGCCACCACCCTGTTCAACGACGCCCAGGCGATGCTGCGCAAGCTGATCGACGAAAAACTGATCAAGTCCCGCGCAGTCTTGGGCTTCTGGCCGGCCAACCAGGTCAACCACGACGACCTGGAGGTCTACGCCGAGGACGGCCACAAGCTGGCCACCCTGCACCATCTGCGCCAGCAGACCATCAAGCCCGACGGCAAGCCGAACTTCAGCCTGGCCGACTTCGTCGCGCCCAAGGACAGCGGCGTGAAAGACTACGTCGGCGGCTTCATCACCACCGCCGGCATCGGCGCCGAGGAAGTGGCCAAGGCCTACGAGGCCAAGGGCGACGACTACAACGCGATCATGGTCAAGGCCCTCGCCGACCGCCTCGCCGAAGCCTGCGCCGAGTGGCTGCACGAACGCGTGCGCAAGGAATACTGGGGCTACCAGCCGGACGAGCACCTGGACAACGAGGCGCTGATCAAGGAGCAGTACGTCGGCATCCGCCCGGCGCCCGGCTACCCGGCCTGCCCCGACCACACCGAGAAAGGCACGCTGTTCCAGCTGCTGGACGCCGAAGGCGCCTCCGGCGTGACCCTCACCGAACACTACGCGATGTTCCCGGCCGCTGCCGTCAGCGGCTGGTACTTCGCCCACCCGCAGGCGCAGTACTTCGCCGTTGGCAAGGTCGACAAGGACCAGATCGACCGCTACAGCGCGCGCAAGGGCCAGGACGTGGCGGTCAGCGAACGCTGGCTGTCGCCGAACCTGGGCTACGACGCCTGATCCGCCTTTCCAGGAGCGAAAGATGAAATACCTCACCCCCGAACAGATGGAAAAACCGCGCAACCGCCGCCTGCGCAAGAAACTGCGCCTGGCCGAGTTCAAGGAACTGGGCTTCAGCCTGGAAGTGAACTACAGCGGCGACCTGGATGACGTGCTCGACCAGTGGATCGCCTTCGTCGAATCCCAGGGCTGGCTGTTCGTCGGCGGCGCCACCGAAGACGGCGAGTTCACCGGCTACCTGTGCCTGAACGCCGTCGGCAGCCTCGACGAAGCCGACCGCGAGACCGTCCGCCAGTGGCTGCAGAGCCAGGCCTGGTGCAAATCGTCCGAGCTCGGCGAGCTCAGCGACTGCTGGCACGGCCTGCTGGACTGATCTGGCCCCGCCTCGGAAAAAGCCCGCGAAAGCGGGCTTTTTCGTTTCCGCCGCCCATCAATCAGCGAACGGATGTCAGACCGCTCATTTCCTTTGCAAATAGAACAGCTCCTCTTCGCCGTTTCGCCTCCGTCCATCGGGCTCGCCCAGCAATGCCACATCGCCACTACTAGCGTTCAGCTGCCATCGCCGATGGCTCCCGACAACGCTTGTAGTCGCATGAAGCGCTGCATCCACGAGGTTAAAACTGCAAGGAGCGAGAAATGGCTTTCGTACTCAAGCTGGGCATGAAAAACGCTTCCGTAAAGGTGCTGCAGGAAGCTCTGATCAACAGCGCCGACCTACCGGCAACGACCAACGGCCAAAGCAATGCAGACGGCATTTTCGGCAAGATCACCGAAGACGCCGTGAAGCGCTTCCAGCATAAGCATGGCCTGGTGGAAGACGGCTTGGTCGGGCCGCGCACCGCCGCCGCCCTGGAAATCCCGGCGCCGCAACCCGCTGCGGTGCCAGCCGCGAAGCCGGACCACGTGCTGACCGAGGCGCAGCTGAGAAAGCTGGCGGAAATCGTCGACGGGGCGATTCCCACCGGGATCGTCGACATCTTCGACGACTTCGCCATCAAGTGGCTGGTCGAACGTCTGGACGCGGTGCTCGCCGAACTGCTGCCGCCCAAGATCCTGCAATACGTCCAGGAGATCAGCCGGGGCGTGGAAAGCGGCGATTACGCCAACCTCAAGAAGCGCCTGGTGGAGGCCATCAACAAGCGTGTCGACGTGCCCTTGCTGAGTGAAGCGGTCGAGGCGCGCATCATCGCCTTCGTCATCGACTTCATCACCGACGCCCTGACCACCGGCCACAACTTCGACTCGGCCCTGGCCAGCAGCGCGAAGAAGACCTTCGCCGGCTGACGCCCTTTACCCCAGGCGGCCACCGCCTGGGGTTTCTCCCCCGCCTATAGTTCCAGCATCGCCCCTCGCCCCGAGCGCCCCATGCCCGCCCTCGCCCACCTCAAGCGCCACCCTTCCGCCGTCCTGCTGCTGGTGCAACTGCTCGGCGTGCTGCTCTACCCGTGGATGGAATCCACCGCGCTGGGCCGCGCGCTGTTCGGCGCCTTCGGCCTGCTGGTGCTCGGCCTGGCGCTGCGGGTGGTCAAGCGCAGCCCGGTGCAGACCTGGATCGCCGCCGTGCTGGCGCTGCTGGTGCTGGCCCTGAGCGCCCTCGACCTGTGGCTGGCGAGCCGCGCCCTGGAGCTGCTGATCCCGGTACTGGAGGCTGCCTTCTACTTCTACGCCACGCTCAGCCTGATCGCCTACATGAGCGCCGACCAGCGCGCCACCACCGACGAGCTGTACGCCGCCGGCGCCACCTTCACCCTGCTCGCCTGGGCCTTCGCGCACCTCTACAACTTCTGCCAGCAGCTGGCTCCCGGCAGCTTCAGCGCGGCCGTCGACGCCGAGGCCGTGCGCAGCTGGACCGAGCTGCTGTTCCTCAGTTTCACCACCCTCTCCGGCGTCGGCCTGGGCGACATAGTGCCGCTGACCCCGGTGGCCCGCTCGCTGGTGATGATCGAGGAATTCGCCGGAGTGATGTACCTCGCGCTGGTGGTTTCGCGCCTGATCGCAATGACCGTCAACAACCGCCGCTGAGCCTGGCCGGCGACGACCGCGCGGGCAGCGACGGCGCCGTTACGCTAGGCTTCTCCCCAGGGGCGCAGCGACCGGCCGGCTGCCGCCACCGACCAACAATCGCCGGATCAACCTGCTGTCAGAGACGCCATGCTAGAGCGCCAGCGCCTTCACAACATCCTCAGCCTGGGGCTGCCGATCATCGGCGGCATGCTCAGCCAGAGCCTGCTCAACCTGGTGGACGCCGCCATGGTCGGCCACCTCGGCGAGAAGTCCCTGGCCGGTGTGGGCATCGGCAGCTACGCCAACTTCGTCGCGATATCTCTGGTCATGGGCCTCGGTGCCGGGGTCCAGGCGCTGGTGGCGCGACGCCGCGGCGAGGGTCGCGACAGTGACCTGGCCGGCCCGCTGAACTGCGGCCTGCTGGTTTCGCTGGGCCTGGCCCTGCCGATCAGCCTGGTCTGCCTGCTGTTCGCCGAACCCATCGTCCGCCTGCTGTCCCACGACCCCGAGGTGCTGGCCATCGGCGTGCCCTACTTCGAGTGGCGCGCGCTCTCGGTGCTGGCGGTGGGCCTGAACTTCTCGTTCCGTGGCTACTGGAACGGCACCCGCCGCTCGGGCATGTACATGCGCACTCTGGTGGTCATGCACCTGGCCAACGCCGCCATCAGCTACAGCCTGATCCATGGTCTGTTCGGCCTGCCGAACATGGGCGCGGTGGGCAGCGGCCTGGGCACCACCCTGGCGCTCTACCTGGGCTCGGCGATCTACGCCTGGATCACCTGGCGCGACGCCCGCGGCCACGGCTTCCTCGCCCGCCTGCCGAGCGAACGGGAAATCCGCGTGATGCTGCGCCTGTCGCTGCCCAACTCGCTGCAGCAGTTCTTCTTCGCCGCCGGCATCACCCTGCTGTTCTGGATCATCGCCCAGGTCGGCACCCGCGAGCTGGCGGTGGCCCACGTGCTGATCAACCTGGCGCTGTTCCTGATCCTGCCGGGCATCGGCCTGGGCATGGCAGCCACCACCCTGGTCAGCCAGTGCATGGGCGAGCGCGATTTCGACAGCGCGCATCGCTGGGGCTGGGACGTGGTCAAGGTCGCCGCCTGCGGCCTGGCGCTGCTCGGCACGCCGTTCTGGATGTTCCCCGAGGCGATCCTGCGGTTGTTCGTCAGCGACCCGACGCTGATCGAACTGGGCCGCGTGCCGCTGACCCTCACCGGGCTGGGCATGGTGATCGACGCCACCGCCCTGGTGCTGACCCAGGCGCTGCTCGGCGCCGGCGCCACGCGCACGGTGATGGCGGTCAGCCTGGGCAACCAGTGGCTGTTCTTCCTGCCCCTGGCCTACCTGGTCGGCCCGGGGCTGGGCGGCGGCCTGCTGGCGATCTGGAGCATGCAGATCCTCCAGCGCGGCCTGGCCTCGGCGATCTTCGCGGTGATGTGGCAGAAACGCCAGTGGACGCAGATAGAACTCTGACCCGGGCTATGCTTGCCGGGAACCCCAGGAGGCTTCCATGAACGACGATTCGCAGAACCGCCCGCCGAGCTTCTGGCAGATGCTGCAAAGCGTGCTGGCCGCGGCCTTCGGCGTGCAGAGCGGGAAGAACCGCGCGCGCGACTTCACCTACGGCAAGCCCAGCCACTTCATCTTCCTCGGCATCGCCTTCACCCTGGTCTTCGTCCTCGTGCTCTATGCCCTGGTGCGCCTGATCCTGCACCTGGCCGGCGTCTAGTCCAGCAGCGGCTGCAGCGAGAAGCGGTAGGTCTTCTGCCGTGGATGCAGGGCCAGGCTGAAATCGCGGAAGTCCAGGCCGTAGCCGGGGCGCGCCAGGTGCTCGCGCAGACGCTCGGCGCGCTGGCGGTCCAGGCGCACGAACAGCGGCAGCTCGCGGTCCTTGCCGCCGTGGGCGGCGAAATCGACGCCGGCGGCGTAGTCGTAGAGCATCACCATCGCCCAGCCGCCGACCGTGAAGTGCCCGCTCATGGCCACGCTGATGCTGCCATCGGCCACCGCCGAGAGCAGCTCCGGGGAATTGTTCAGGCCGCTGAACAGGATGTCGCGCCCCGGCACCCGGCCCAGCTCACGCGCCGCCTGCATGGCGCCGAAGGCCATCTCGTCGTTGGCCGACCAGACCAGGGTCACCTGCGGATAGCGGCGCAGCAGCTGGCGCGCCTGTTCGTAGGCGCGCTCGCGGCTCCAGCCGCCGTACACCACCTGCAGCAACCGCGCGCGCGGGAAGTCGGCCAGGGCCTGGCGCATGCCCTCCTCGCGCTGCTCCGCCACGGGCGCCTGGGCGAGCCCGGAGAAGGCCAGCAGCTCCAGGTCGCGCCCGGCGTCCTTGCCAGCCTGCATCAGGTCGTGGGACATGGCGAAGCCGGCCTGCTCCTCATTCGCCACCAGGGTGCCGATCCAGTTGCGGTAGCGTTCGCGGCTCCCCCCGGTGATGCGCTGCTGGCCGGCGGTCAGGCCGTTGTTCACGGCGAACAGGCGCACCCCGGTGTTGGCGTACAGGCGCAGCAGTTCCGGGCCGATGTAGCCCTCGTTGGTGAACACCAGGAAGTCCGGTAGCTGGCCGCTGTGCAGCAGCTCGCGAGCCTGCTGCAGCGAGCGCTGTGGATCGCGCTCGGCGTAGAGCACGCGCAGCGGCATGCCCAGGTCGTCGGCGGCGGCCTGCATGAATTGCGCATAGCTGACCCAGTAGGGCTCGTCGGCCCGTCCCGGATTGAGGAACACCACCGACGCCGCCTGGCTGGCGAACGACAGCAGCAGACCGACGACCAGTACCCAGGACTTGCACGAAAAACTCACGAAACCACACCCCGCCAGCGAAAAGCCGGCGAAGTATAGCCATTTGCCTTCATTGCGGTCGCCCCGCCCCAGACGGGCGGAACGGGATTCACTGATGGCTGACCCAGAACACCGCCGTGGCCACCACCAGAAGGATCAGAATCAGCGCCGCGCGGGCGTCGATCACGCTGTCACGGTTCTCGTTGCGGGACTCTTCGCTCATGGCTCCCCCTTCTTATTGCTGTTTTCGGTAGACCCACCAGCAGTTAAGACCAGAGCGGCCGCAGCGACAAGGCGCGCACCCTTCATGGCGACGGTGAAAGCGGATAGGCTGGGCGGGCCTCCCCGCACACCAGAACAAGGCAGCACCATGCACACCCTTTCCCTGCAAGATCGCGCCGCCCCCGAAGGCATCTGCTACGGCTGCGGCGGCAGCAACCCCCACGGCCTGCACATCAAGAGCCGCTGGCACGAGGACGGCGTCCACGTGATGGCCGAGCACCTGCCCGAGGCCAAGTACACCGGCTGGCCGGAACTGGTCTACGGTGGCCTGATCGCCATGCTGGTGGACTGCCACTCGAACTGGACGGCGATGGCCTACCACTACCGCGCCGAAGGCCGCGAGCCGGGCAGCCTGCCGCGCCTGGACTGCGTCACCGGCCAGCTCGGGATCAAGTTCATCAAGCCGACCCCGATGGGTGTACCGCTGGTCCTCAAGGCCCACGTGGAAGGCGAGCTGGGGCGCAAGAGCCGGATCATCTGCGAGGTGTACGCCGGCGACGTGCTGACCGCCATCGGCGACTCGATTTTCGTCCGCGTCGACACCGCCCAGCTGGGAGCCCAGGCCCACGGCCGCGAAGGCTGAGAACCTGTCTACGATCTGCTGTGCGTCGGCATAACTGCGTTAAAAACAGGCGAGTGATGCTCATTTAGCGGACTAAACTCCGCTCCCTCGCCTGTTTTTTCCTTGTTCTGCTCTAGCTCGCGAGATCGTAAACAGGCTCTGGACCCGGCGGCGACACGCGCGGTTCGCACGGCGGGCCGCGCTTATATCGGAAAGTTCTCGCCATATACTCAAACTTCACTTTTACGCATATTCCCTAACTGGTATCGTGCGCGGCACTCCGCGTGGAGCGCGTTGCCGTGCGCGCCCGGAAGCGCAGTACGCCCGAGCGCTATAGCCTGACAGCAGGATTTTTCATGTACGTATATGACGAATACGATCAAAGGATCGTAGAGGATCGCGTCGAGCAGTTCCGCGATCAGACCCGCCGCTACCTGGCGGGCGAACTGACCGGCGAGGAATTCCGCCCGCTGCGTCTGCAGAACGGCCTGTACATCCAGCGTTACGCGCCCATGCTGCGCGTCGCCGTGCCCTACGGCCTGCTCTCCGCCAAGCAGGTGCGCAAGCTGGCGCAGATCGCCCGCGACTACGACAAGGGCTACGCGCACATCAGCACCCGCCAGAACGTCCAGTACAACTGGCCGGAACTGGAAGACGTGCCGGAAATCCTCGCCGAACTGGCCACCGTGCAGATGCACGCGATCCAGACCAGCGGCAACTGCATCCGCAACACCACCACCGACCAGTTCGCCGGCGTCGCCCGCGACGAGCTGGTGGACCCGCGCCCGTGGTGCGAGGTCATCCGCCAGTGGTCGACCTTCCACCCCGAGTTCGCCCACCTGCCGCGCAAGTTCAAGATCGCCGTCAACGGCGCCGTGAGCGACCGCGCCGCCATCGAGGTGCACGACATCGGCCTGGAAGCGGTGAGCAACGACGCCGGCGAGCTGGGCTTCCGCGTCTCGGTCGGCGGCGGCCTGGGCCGTACCCCGATCGTCGGCAGCTTCATCAATGAATTCCTGCCGTGGCAGCACCTGCTGTCGTACCTCGACGCCATCCTGCGCGTGTACAACCGCTACGGCCGTCGCGACAACAAGTACAAGGCGCGCATCAAGATCCTGGTCAAGGCGCTGACCCCGGAAGTCTTCGCCGAGAAGGTGAACGCCGAGTGGGCCCACCTGAAGGACGGTCCGAGCACCCTGACCGATGCCGAAGTGCAGCGCATCGCCGCGCATTTCGTCGACCCGGCCTACCGCGCCCTGGAAGACCAGGATGCCGCCCTCGCCCGGCTCGACGCCGAGAACCCCGGCTTCGCTCGCTGGCGCCAGCGCAACACCTTCGCCCACAAGAAGCCCGGCTACGTCGCCGTGACCCTGTCGCTCAAGCCCACCGGCGTGGCGCCGGGCGACGTCACCGACAAGCAGCTGGACGCCATCGCCGACCTGGCCGATCGCTACAGCTTCGGTGAAGTGCGCAACAGCCATAACCAGAACGTCATCCTCGCCGATGTCGAGCAGGCGCAGCTGTTCACCCTCTGGGGCGAACTGCGCGAGCAGGGCTTCGCCACCCCCAACGTGGGCCTGCTGACCGACATCATCTGCTGCCCCGGCGGCGACTTCTGCTCCCTGGCCAACGCCAAGTCGATCCCGGTGGCCGAAGCCATCCAGCGCCGCTTCGACGACCTCGACTACCTGTTCGACATCGGCGACCTGGACCTCAACATCTCCGGCTGCATGAACGCCTGCGGCCACCACCACGTGGGCCACATCGGCATCCTCGGGGTGGACAAGAAGGGCGAGGAGTTCTACCAGGTTTCCCTCGGCGGCAGCGCCAGCCGTGACGCCAGCCTCGCGCAGATCCTCGGCCCGTCGTTCGCCCAGGAGCAGATGGCCGACGTGATCGAGAAGCTGATCAAGGTCTATGTCGAGAACCGCACCGAGGAAGAGCGCTTCCTGGACACCTACCGCCGCATCGGCATCGACCCGTTCAAGGAGCGCGTATATGCAGCGAATCATTAAGCACCGCGAAGTGGTCGACGACCGCTGGCACCTGCTGCCCAAGGACGCCACCCTGGAAAGCGTGCCGAACAGCGACGACGTGATCATCCCGCTGGCGCTGTGGCTGGAACACGGCCCGGCCCTGCGCGGTCGCGACGGCGGCCTGGGCGTGTGGCTGGACGCCGACGAGGGCCCGGAAGCCATCGCCGACGACCTGGCCAGCTTCCAGGTGATCGCCGTGAACTTCCCGGCCTTCACCGACGGCCGTGGTTTCAGCACCGCGCGCCTGCTGCGTGAACGCTTCGGCTACAAGGGCGAAGTCCGCGCCATCGGCGACGTGCTGCGCGACCAGCTGTTCTTCATGCAGAGCTGCGGCTTCGACGCCTACGCCATCCGCGCCGACCGCGACCCGCAGGCCGCGCTGGCCGGGCTGGACGACTTCAGCGAGGTCTACCAGACCTCGGTGACCCAGCCGCAACCGCTGTTCCGCCGCCGCCAGCAGGCCTGACGGCCGCTTCGGCGATACGAAAAGCCCCGCCTCGGCGGGGCTTTTTCGTTGGCGCGGCCGAAGCCGCCCGTGACCGTAGGAGCGCGCCATGCGCGCGAATCGCGGGCATGGCCGGCTCCTACGCCCTCACGCTCTCCCAGGCCACCTGCGCCAGCAGGTCGCGGCAATCCACCAGCTCCACCCGCGTGCGCCCGGCCAGCCAGTTGCGCACGTAGTCGTGGGTCGGCCCGATCACCACCGAATTGAACAGCTCCACCGGCAACTGGCGGAACGCCCCAGCCTCGCGATGCACCGCGAGCAGCGCGGCGATGCGCCGGCCCTGCTGGCGGTTGGCCTCGCGCAGCTGATCGCCCATCTCCCCCGCCTCGACCCGGCCCCGGTTGTGCAGGATGAAGCGCGCCCAGTCAGGGTGCGCAGCCACCCAGTCGATGTAGCTGGTGACGAACAGCTTCACCGTGGCCTCGGCACTCATCCCCTCCTCCAGCCCGGCGTCGAGCAGCGCCGCGTACTGGCCGAGGCCCTCCAGGTAGAGCGCGCCGATGATCCGCTCGCGGTTGCCGAAGTGGTGGTAGAGGCTGCCGATGCTGGCCCCCGAACGGTCGCGGATCATCTCGATGGTGGTGGCGTCCACCCCGGACTCGCTGAAGCAGGCCAGCGCGGCCTGGAGGATGTCGTCTTTGCGGGAAGCTCGTGCCATGGGGTTCCTTGCGCAGAGCGCATCTGGAATGTGTGCGGAGCGCATCTTGAAGGTGCGCGGAGCGCTTCTAGAATATTTTTCTAGAATTAATTTCTAGTCTTCGTATACTGCCCTGGCGCGCATCCTCCTTCAATCCGAATCCACGGAGTCGTCATGAGTCAGATGATGCAGATGTACCGCCAGGCCGGCCCCGCGCAGTTCAGCGCTATGATCGGCCAGGTCGCCCCCTATTTCGCCAGCATCGCGCCGAGCTTCGTCGAGCTGCGTCCGGGCTACGCCGAGGTGACCTTCGCCAAGCGCCGCGAGGTGCTCAATCATATAGGCACCGTGCACGCCATTGCGCTGTGCAATGCCGCCGAACTGGCCGCCGGGACCATGACCGACGTATCCATCCCCGCCGGGCGCCGCTGGATTCCCCGCGGCATGAGCGTGGAATACCTGGCCAAGGCCGACGGCGACGTGCGCGCGGTGGCCGACGGCAGCGCGGTCGACTGGGACGCCACCGGCGACCTCAAGGTGCCGGTGCTGGCCTACGTCGGCGACAAGCCGGTGTTCCGCGCCGAGATCACCATGTACGTCAGCCAGGGCTGACCCTCCACCGAACGGACCTCGGAGCGAACCGCCATGCTCACACCGCAAGCGCGCGAAATCGACAACGGCCAGGGCCAGCGCCTGGCCAGCCACTGGTACCAGCCGCCGGGCGAGACACGCGGCGCGGCGCTGATCGTGCCGGCCATGGGCGTCGAGCAACGTTTCTACAGCGCCTTCGCCAACTGGCTGGCCGAGCGCGGCTACCTGGTCGTCACCTTCGACTACCAGGGCATGGGCCAGTCGCGCAGCGGCCCGCTGCGCGAGGTCAAAGCCAACGTGGTCGACTGGGGCCGCCACGACTGCAGCGCCATGCTCGCCGCCGTCGCCGAAGCCTGCGGCGACAAGCCGCTGTACTGGATCGGCCATAGCCTGGGTGGGCAGATCCTGCCCTTCGTCGCCGGCCGCGCGCGCATCACCCGCGCCTTCAGCATCGCCAGCGGCAGCGGCTACTGGCGCGACAACAGCGCCGGCCTGCGCGGCCGCGCCTGGCTGCTCTGGCACCTCATCGCGCCGGTGGTGACGCCGCTGGCGGGCTACTTCCCCGGGCGCCGCCTGGGCATCGTCGGCGACCTGCCGCGCGGGGTGATCGAACAGTGGCGGCGCTGGTGCCTGCACCCGCAGTACGCACTGGGCGAAGGCGAGCAGATGCGCATCCGCTACTCGGCGGTGCACACGCCCATCGTTTCGCTGTCGTTCACCGATGACGAGATGATGTCCCAGCGCAGCACCGAGGCGCTGCTGGGCTTCTACCAGAGCGCGCCCAAGGTCAGCCGGCGGATCGCCCCGGAGCAGCTGGGGGTGAAGCGCATCGGCCACTTCGGCTTCTTCCGGCCGCAGTTCGCCGAATCGCTGTGGGAGGGCTACCTGCTGCCGGAGCTGGGCTGAACGCCCGGTCCCGGCATAGTGCAGCTCGCTTGAAGCAGGAATGCCGTTTCTCACAACGGACATTCCAGTGCGCTCTACGGTCAATCTGGAACACCGTAGGGCGCATAACGCCCAAGGCGTTATCCGCCATCGTTCACGGGCTCCGGTGCATCGGTCAACGGCGGATAACCGCGAACGGTTATCCGCCCTACGTTCTGCAGGAGCTGGACTTCAGTCGAGGTTGACCAGCAGCCGGCCGACCAGCTTGCCGGCGAGGATCTGGTGGATGGCGGTGGGCAGGTCGTCCAGGCGAATCTCGCGCACCAGCTCCTCCAGGCGCGGCAGCTTCCACTGCAGCGAGAGCTTGTCCCACATCGACGCCTTGACCACCAGCGGCAGCTCCACCGAGTCCACGCCCAGCAGGTTGACCCCGCGCAGGATGAACGGCAGCACCGTGGCCTTGAACGCGGCGCCGGCGGTCAGCCCGCAGCAGGCCACGCTACCGCCGTACTGCAGCGACTTGACCACGTTGAACAGGATGTCACCGCCGACCGTGTCCACCGCGCCGGCCCACTGCTCCTTGAGCAGCGGCTTGTCGACGCCGTCGGCGACGGTGGCGCGGTCGATGATCTGCCGCGCGCCCAGGCCGTTGAGGAACTCGGCCTGCTCCAGCTTGCCGGTGGAGGCCGCCACGCTGTAGCCCAACTGCGCCAGCAACAGCACCGCGATGCTGCCCACGCCACCGCTGGCGCCGGTGACCAGCACCGGGCCGGAGGCCGGGGTCAGGCCGGCCTGCTCCAGCTTGTCGATGCACAGCGCGGCGGTCAGGCCGGCGGTGCCGAGGATCATCGCCTCGCGCAGGCTCAGGCCCTGCGGGCGCTTGATCACCCAGGCCGCCGGCACGCGGATGTACTGGCCGAAGCCGCCGCAGGTGTTCATGCCCAGGTCGTAGCCGGTGAGGATCACCTCGTCGCCGGCGGCGAACTCGGGTACCGAGGACTCCTCCACCACGCCCGCCGCGTCGATGCCGGGGGTGTGCGGATATTTGCGGGTCACGCCACGGTTGCCGCTGGCCGACAACGCGTCCTTGTAGTTCAGCGACGAATACCGCACCCGGATCAGCACCTCGCCGGCCGGCAACTGGCTGGTGTCGCGCTCGACCACCTGCTGCTCGAATACGCCGTGCGGGGTTTCGGTGACCCAGAGGGCCTTGAATGCACTCATCACGCTCTCCTTAGTTTCAACCCTTGCGCGCGGGCGCCGTGGCGCCCGCCCTGAATTCATTGCCAGTAACGGCTGCGTCCCAGGCGCTCCCACCAGCTCAGCAGCACGCGGTCGATCACCGCGCTGGCACCGACGCCCAGGCGTTCCTGGACGCTCTTCTTCTGCACGTACTGCAGATGATAGAGGTCCGCTTCGCGGGCGCGCTCGGCCAGGTACTCGTCGCTGGTCTTCAGCTCGTCCACCAGCTTGCGCCCCAGCGCCGCCTGGCCCAGCCAGACCTCGCCGGTGGCGATCTCGTCGATGGCCAGCTTCGGCCGGTAGTGGGCGACGAAGCCCTTGAACAGCTCGTGGGTGGACTCCAGGTCCTCCTGGAACTTTTCGCGGCCCTTCTCGGTGTTCTCGCCGAACACGGTCAGGGTGCGCTTGAACTCACCGGCGGTGAGCACCTCGAAATCGATGTCGTGCTTCTTCAGCAGGCGATGCACGTTGGGCAGCTGCGCCACCACGCCGATGGAACCGAGGATGGCGAAGGGCGCGGAGAGAATGCGCTCGCCGATGCAGGCCATCATGTAGCCGCCGCTGGCGGCGACCTTGTCGACGCACACCGTCAGCGGCACCCCGGCCTGGCGGATGCGCGCCAGCTGCGAGGCGGCCAGGCCGTAGCTGTGGACCATGCCGCCGCCGCTTTCCAGGCGCAGCACCACTTCGTCCTTCGGCGTGGCCAGGCTGAGCAGCGCGGTGATCTCGTTGCGCAGGTGCTCGGTGGCGGAGGCCTTGATGTCGCCGTCGAAGTCGAGGACGTAGACGCGGTTCTTCTGGCCGCCGGCCTTCTTCGCCTGCTTGGCGGCCTTCTGCTCGGACTTGCGCAGGGCCTTGAGCTTGTCCTTGTCCAGCACGCTGCCCTGCAGGCGCTCGCGCAGGTCCTTGTAGAAGTCGTTGAGCTTGCGCACTTCCAGGTGCCCGCCGGCGCGCCGGCCACGGCCGCGCAGGGCGGCTACCACCACCAGCACGACCAGCACCGCCACCAGCACGGTGAAGGTCCTGGCCAGAAAACCCGCGTAGTCCAGAAGAAACTCCACACATCCCCCTCATCAACCTTGCCCCGCCCGCCGACCGGGCCGGGGAATCCCGCAAGCATACCCAGCCCGCCGGGCCGCAGCCAGCGCCGGAGAGCGCCTTCATCACGCCCGGGAATGCCATTCAAACAAGCGTATGTTTTTTCGTTGACAGTCCGGGGCCTTCCCCCTACCCTCGCCGAAACCTTCACCCCTGCCGAGGTTCGTGCGTGGGCAGCATCTATCTGATTCGACATGGCCAGGCTTCGTTCGGTGCCGACGACTACGACGTGCTCTCGCCCACCGGCGTGCGCCAGGCGCAGATCCTCGGCGAACACCTGGCCGGCCTGGGCCTGCGCCTGGACCGCTGCCTCGCCGGCGACCTGCAGCGCCAGCGCCACACCGCCAACGAGGCCCTGGGCCGCATGCGCGAAGCCGGCCTGGATGTGCCGGAGCTGGAGATCGACGCGGCCTTCAACGAGTTCGAGGCCGACGCGGTGATCCGCGCCCACCTCGACGACCTGCTGCAGCACGAACCCCAGGCCCTGCACATCCTGCGCAACGCCGCGCAGCACCGCGGCGAGTTCCAGCGCCTGTTCTCCTACGTGATCGCCCGCTGGGTTTCCGGCGAGCACCACAAGGACGGCCTGGTCAGCTGGCAGGAATTCCTCGACACCGTGCACGACGGCCTGCAGCGCCTGCTGCGCCAGGCCAGCGGCAAGGACAACATCGCCGTGTTCACCTCCGGCGGCACCATCACCGCGGTGCTCCAGCAGATCGTCGGGATGCCGGCGCTCAAGGCCTTCGAGCTGAACTGGCAGATCGTCAACACTTCGCTGAACCGCCTGAAGTTCCGCGGCGACGAAGTGTCCCTGGCTTCCTTCAACAGTCACGTGCATCTGGAACTGTTGAAGGCGCCGGAGCTCATCACCTACCGCTGAGCCCGGCCCATTGCGCCCCACCGGGGCGCGCGAGAAAACCTAGAAAAGGGATAGAACCATGAGCGTTGCTGACATCGTCTCCACCATGAAGAGCAAATTCAACGCTGGCGCCGCCGCCGGCCTGGACCTGGTCTTCCAGTTCAACATCGAAGACGGCGACAACCACTACCTGGTGGTCAAGGACGGCACCTGCGAAGTCGTACAGGGCGACGCGCCGAACCCCAACGTCACCCTGATCATGGACAGCGAGACCCTGAAGGGCATCACCAGCGGCGAAACCGACGGCATGCAGGCCTTCATGGCCGGCAAGCTGCGCGCCGAAGGCGACATGATGCTGGCCATGAAGCTCGGCGAACTGTTCCCGGTCTGATCCCGGAACGCCGCCAGCCCTACGAAAAACCGGAGTCCTGGGCTCCGGTTTTTTTTCGCCCGCGCCGCCCCCGAAGGGGCGAATCAGGCAGCCTGATCGAGGTCCAACACGCTCGCCAATAACGCGCCCCAGCGCTTGTGGGGGCCCCGGACGAGCATTAGATTAGCCAATTATCTCGGGACACCATCATTGCCGCGCATGATGGAGCCTGGATGCCGCTGCCTCGGCAACCACCGACTACAAAAAGGGATAAGCATGTCGCTGACTGACCAGTCCACCCGCATCCGCCAAGGCGAAGAACTCGACGCCGCGGTTATCGATCCCTACCTGAAGGCGCACATTCCCGGCCTGCAGGGCGAGCCGAAGATCAGCCAGTTCCCTGGCGGCGCCTCCAACCTGACCTACCTGCTGGAATACCCCAGCCACGAGCTGGTGCTGCGTCGCCCGCCGTTCGGCCACAAGGCCAAGTCGGCCCACGACATGGGGCGCGAGTACCGCATCCTCAACCAGCTCAACGCCGGCTTCCCGTACTGCCCGAAAGCCTACGTGCACTGCACCGACGAGTCGGTGATCGGCGCCGAGTTCTACGTGATGGAGCGGGTCAACGGCATCATCCTGCGCGCCGACCTGCCGCCGGAGCTCACGCTCGACGAGCAGCAGGCCAACCAGCTGTGCAAGAACTTCGTCGACCGCATGGTCGAGCTGCACAACGTCGACTACAACGCCTGCGGCCTCGGCGACCTCGGCCGCCCCGAAGGCTACGTGCAGCGCCAGATCGCCGGCTGGAGCGACCGCTACGAGAAGGCCATCACTCCCGACGCGCCGAGCTGGGAAGCGGTCAAGACCTGGCTGCGCGACAAGATGCCGGCCGACCACCACAAGCCGGGCATCGTCCACAACGACTACCGCTTCGACAACGTCATCCTCGACCCCAAGGACCCGATGCGCATCATCGGCGTGCTGGACTGGGAGCTGACCACCATCGGCGACCCGCTGATGGACCTGGGCAACACCCTCGCCTACTGGATCGAAGCCGGCGACCCGGCCCCGGTGCAACTCATGCGCCGCCAGCCGAGCCACCTGCCGGGCATGCTGAGCCGCCAGCAGTTCGCCGACTACTACGCCGAGCGCGCCGGCCTGCCGCCGATCGACAACCTCGATTTCTACTACACCTACGGCCTGTTCCGCCTGGCCGGCATCGTGCAGCAGATCTACTACCGCTTCTTCCACGGTCAGACCCAGGACAAACGCTTCGCCCAGTTCATTCACATGAACAAGCTGCTGGAGCAGATGAGCCTGCAGGTCATCGCCAAGTCCCGCCTGTAACGACGATCACAACAAGGGGAACCCCATGTCCAAGACCAACCTGTTCGACCTCGACGGCAAGATCGCCTTCGTCTCCGGCGCCAGCCGCGGTATCGGCGAAGCCATCGCCAAGCTGCTGGCCCAGCAGGGCGCCCACGTGATCGTCTCGAGCCGCAAGATCGAAGGCTGCCAGGCCGTCGCCGACGCGATCATCGCCGAGGGTGGCAAAGCCACCGCCATCGCCTGCCACATCGGCGAGATGGAGCAGATCCAGAGCGTCTTCGCGCAGATCCGCGAGCAGTTCGGCCGCCTGGACATCCTGGTCAACAACGCCGCCACCAACCCGCAGTTCTGCAACGTGCTGGACACCGACCTGTCGGCCTTCCAGAAGACCGTCGACGTGAACATCCGCGGCTACTACTTCATGTCCATCGAAGGCGGCAAGCTGATGAAGCAGAACGGCGGCGGCAGCATCATCAACGTCGCCTCGATCAACGGCGTGAGCCCCGGCGAGTTCCAGGGCATCTACTCGGTGACCAAGGCCGCGGTGATCAGCATGACCAAGGTCTTCGCCAAGGAATGCGCGCAGTTCGGCATCCGCTGCAACGCCCTGCTGCCGGGCCTGACCGACACCAAGTTCGCCTCGGCGCTGGTGAAGAACGACGCCATCCTCAACACCGCCCTGCAGCGCATCCCGCTCAAGCGCGTGGCCGACCCGAGCGAGATGGCCGGCACCGTGCTGTACCTCGCCAGCGACGCGTCCAGCTACACCACTGGCGTAGCGCTGAACGTGGACGGCGGCTTCCTCGCCTGATCGCGACGCCGCAATGAAAAAGGGAGCCTTCGGGCTCCCTTTTTCATTGGGCATCCGATTGATGCCCGCCTTTGTGTAGGAGCGAGGCCGCAGGTTAGCTGTGCCCCTTCCCCGTCACTCCCGCGAACGCGGGAGCCCAGTGTCTTTCTGGCTCCGGCTAGCGCCAATCGCGCAGCGCCTGCTGCGCCGCGGCGTTCACCGCCTCGGCCTCGAGGCCGGCGGGACCGTAGCGCACGGCGTACACCGCCTGGTCGGCCATCGGCAGGAAGGTCACCCGCGCCGCCAGCGGGCGGAAGGTCAGCAGGTCGTGGGGGCCGTCGCGCAGCCAGCGCCAGAGGTCGAAGCCGAACGCGTCGCCGGCCAGCGCCTGCTTGCTCGCCTGGTCCCGCTGCTCGACCGCCAGGTAGCGGCCGCCGAGGCTCTGCAGGCGATAGCCGGGGTCCAGCCCGATCAGCGCCGCCAGGCCGCGCCACTGCATGACGCGCACATCCAGCTGCCAGAGGTCGCCGCCCAGCTCGACGCGGCGCTCGAGGTTGCCCTCGAGGATCTTCACCTCGTAGCGCTGGGGCGCCAGCCGATGGAAGCTCAGGGTCGCCAGCGGCCGCTCGGCGGGCAACGCGTCGTAACTGCGCAGGTCCCAGGCGGCCAGGGCCACCAGGGCGGCGAAGGCGACCACGGCCAGGCCGGCGCAGCCGCGCAGCCAGCCGAGGAACCAGTGGCGGTCGAAGAGGATGCGCGCGGCGACCAGCAGCGCCAACAGGGCGACCAGGGCGAACGTCCAGGCCAGGCCGTCGTACTGCATTGAATCAGTTCCTTGCGGGTAGAATTGCGGCATTATGCGCAGCCGTCGACGCGACGGCCAGCCGTGACGTCGCCGCCTTGAACCCAGGTCCCAGTTTCCATGCCCTTCTCCATGCCCCTTGAGCTCGCGGTCGACCCGTTGACCCTGCTGATCCTCGCCGTGGTCGCCTTCCTGGCCGGCTTCATCGACGCCATCGCCGGCGGCGGCGGCCTGCTGACCATCCCCGCCCTGCTCACCGCCGGCGTACCGCCACACCTGGCGCTGGGCACCAACAAGCTCAGCTCGACCTTCGGCTCGGCCACCGCCAGCTTCACCTTCTACCGGCGCAAGCTGTTCCACCCGGCGAAGTGGCGCAACGCCCTGGTCGCCACCGCCATAGGCGCCGCCGTCGGCGCCTGGGCCGCGCACCTGCTGCCGGCGGAGTGGTTGAACCGCATGCTGCCGGTGGTGGTGTTTTCCTGCGGGATCTACATGCTGTTCGGCGGCACGCCCAAGGCGCCGCTGGACGCCGACGCGCCGGTCGGGCGCAAGCGCCAGTGGCCGCAAGGCCTGGGCCTGGGTTTCTACGACGGCGTGGCCGGCCCTGGCACCGGCGCCTTCTGGACCGTCAGCAGCCTGCTGATGTACCCGCTGGACCTGGTGCGCGCCAGCGGCGTGGCGCGGACCATGAACTTCGTCAGCAACATAGTGGCGCTGGCGGTGTTCATCGCCTCCGGCCAGGTGGTCTGGCTGCTCGGGCTGTGCATGGGCAGTTCACTGATGGTCGGCGCCTACCTGGGCGCGCGCACCGCCATTGGCGGCGGGGCGAAATTCATTCGCCCGGTGTTCATCCTGGTGGTGCTCGCGCTGACCGCGCGCCTGGCCTGGCAGCACTGGTTCAGCGCGGTCTGAGGCGGGAAGGCCCCGCCGGGGGTCAGACGCCGCCGCCCGGCAGGATCGGCTCGGGGCGCCCGGTACGGCGCGCCAGCCAGGTGTCGATCAGGTAGCGGGCGATGGAGCGCCCGGCCGGCAGGCGCGGCAGCGATTCGAAGTGGAACCACTGGGCGTCCTCGATCTCGTCCGGCTGCGGGACGATCTCGCCGCTGACGTACTCGGCGTGGAAGCCGAGCATCAGTGAATGCGGGAACGGCCAGTTCTGGCTGCCCAGATAGCGGATATTGCCGATCTCCAGCCCGACTTCCTCGCGCACCTCGCGGGCCACGCAATGCTCCACCGACTCGCCCGGCTCGACGAAGCCGGCCAGGGTGCTGTACATGCCCGGCACGAAGCGCGGCGAGCGCGCCAGCAGCAACTCGTCGCCACGGGTCACCAGCACGATCATGCTCGGCGAGAGCAACGGGTAGCGCTGGATTTCGCAGGCGTCGCAGCGCACCGCGCGCTCGCCCGGCACCAGCCGGGTGGGCTGGCCGCAGCCGCCGCAGAAGCGGTGTTCGTGGGCCCAGGTGCCGACCTGGCTGGCGAAGCCGAGCATGGCGAACTGGTCGTCCTCGGCCTCCAGCATGGCGTGGCGCAGGCCGACCCAATGGCAGCCGTCCAGCGGCGCCGGGGCGTCCAGCTCCAGCAGGTAGACGGCGTCACCGTCGAAATGACCGATGCCCTGTTCGGCGATCACCGGCAGGTCCTGGCGCTTCAGCCAGTCGCGGGGGAACAGCAGGCCGTTGGCGTCGCCAAGGAACTGCTGGCGGTAGTGGGCCAAGGCCCAGCCACCCTTCTCCGCCGGATCGCCCCAGGCCGACTGCCAACGTCCGGTACGCATCAGGCGGCCACTTCCAGGCCGAGGGCGCGGACGCTCTCGCTGGCGACATCCAGCACATCGGGCTGGCCTTCGGGACGCAGCACGGCGCCTCCCTCCAGGTAGTATTCAAGGCCGGTCAGGGCATCGGCCAGGGTTTCCAGCATCTGCTCGGACGGCATCTGCGTGGTCTCGATCATCTGCCGCTGGATGTAGTCGGCGCAAGCCCCGACCAGCCCGGCGGCACGTTCCTGGCCGAGGAACCAGAGCCCGCCGCGCACCGCCTGCAGGCTGCCGGGGACGTTGGCCAGGTGCAGCTTGTCGCCGTTGGATTCCAGGTAAGCGGTGATCGCCCGCTTGGCCAGCGCCAGGCCACCCTGGGCCTCGTCGATGACCACGATGCGCGCTTCGGCCAGCTGGTGCACGGCGAAGGAATCGGCGGCCGGCTCGCCATCGTCGGTGTTGGCCGCGCGGCTCAGGCGCTCGCCGCGCTCCAGGCTGCCGACCTGGCTTTCCACGTACAGCAGCGCGTCGGCCAGGGCGTTCAGCGACGCCGGGGATTCCACCGCGCCACGGGCGACCCAGCCGCCCACGGCGGTGACCTGGGTCTGCAGGGCGATGGCGGCGGTATTCAGGCCGACCATGCCGAGGGTCTTGCCGAGCCGGCCGAGGTGGCCGTGGAGGATGCCCAGGGCGTCGGCCTGGGACACGCCGCGCTCGATCAGGTCGAGCTGGTCCTTGACCGTGGTCAGCTCCTCGCGAATCGCCGTCGACAGCGAGCGCATCACCGCCTGGCCGGGGCCCGACAGGCGCTGCGACTCGTCTTCCAGCAACTGGTCGGTGAACGGCAGCGAGGCCAGGCCGAACACCTCGCGCAGCTCGCTGGCGCGCGGCCCGCGGCTGTCCGCCAGGGCGGTCAGGTAGAGCAGCTCCTTGAGCAGCTGGCGCGGCGCTTCGTAGCCGGGGTTGGCGAGCAGCGGTTTGAGCTCGCGATCCAGGCGGGCGAACAGCTGCTTGCGGGTCTTGCGCGGCAGCATCTGCGCGTCCACCAGCGCTTCCAGGGCGCCAGCGCCGACCCAGCACAGGCGGCTGCGCGGGCTGTAGCCGAGCAGCGCGTCGAGGCGCGCCAGGGCGCGGCCCATCAGTTTCAGGCCGGGGTACAGGTCGCGCTCGCGCATCAGCGCCAGCAGGCCCACCTGGTACATCTGGCGCAGGCGGCGGATTTCGTGGGCCGGGTCGGGCACCACCAGCGCCGCCTGGGTCACCGGCGGGCGCGGCAGGTCCAGGCGCGCGCTGAAGAAGAAGCTCTCCGGCAGCATCGGTTGGCCGGCGGCCAGGCGCACGTCGTTGATCGCCGGCAGCAGCAGCTCGGGGATTTCCTGGCGGTGCGTCTCGAGGTTCTCGAGGTAGCGGCGCAGCACGTAGAGCGCATTGCCCAGCGCGGCCAGTTGGCCATCGCGTTCCTCACCGACGCCGGTGGGGATGTCGGTGGCCAGGTCCAGGGCTTCCTGGGCCAGCAGCTCGGCGCCGGCCAGTTCGATCAGCTTGAGGGTGCCGCGAATCTGCGTCAGGCACTCGACCGCGTGTTGCAGAAGGCTGCCGTTCTGGCGCTCGGCGATGAACTGCTCGAGGTTCTGCTCGGCCTGCTCCATGGTGGCGAACAGCTCGTCGCGCACCAGACTGAGGGAGGTGGCTCCAGTAACCATCGGGCTAGTGCGCCTCCTGCGCGGAGTAAGGGAAAGGCATCAGTCGGCGAACTCCGGCTGCTGCTTGCTCATGTGCGCGGCCATGGCCTTCTGCAGGTCGGCCGATTGCAGCATGGCGGCGTTCCAGGTGGCGATGTACTCCAGGCCGTCCTCGACGCTGTGGTCGCGAGCGTAGCGGATCATCTCCTTGGTGCCGCGAATGGCGATCGGCGACTTGCCGGCGATCTGCCGGGCCAGGTCGAGGACGCCGTCGAGCAGCGCCGCGTTGTCGGCGTAGCTGCGGTTGACCAGGCCGATGCGCACCGCTTCGGCGGCGTCGACCATGCGCCCGGTGTAGGCCAGCTCGCGCATGATGCCGTCGCCGATCAGCCGCGGCAGGCGCTGCAGGGTGCCGACGTCGGCGGCCATGCCCATGTCGATTTCCTTGATGGAGAACTGCGCGTCTTCGCTGCAGTAGCGCATGTCGCAGGCCGAGATCAGGTCGATGGCGCCGCCCAGGCAGTAGCCCTGCACGGCGGCGATCACCGGCTTGCTGCAGGCGTCGATGGCGTTGAACGAGGCCTGCAGTTCGAGAATCTTGCGGCGCAGCGCGCGGGCGTTGCGGCCGACGTCCTTGCCCAGCTGGCTGCCGGCCTGGGCCAGCAGCATCAGGTCGATGCCAGCGGAGAAGTGCTTGCCGGCGCCGGAAATCACCACCACGCGGACTTCGTCGTTGTCATCGGCCCACTGGAAGATTTCGACGATTTCGCGCCAGAAGTCCGCGTTCATCGCGTTGACTTTTTCCGGGCGGTTGATGATGACGTGGGCGACTTTATCGGCCAGTTCGACGCGGAATGCTTTGTACTCGGTCACGGAGGAAATCCTCGGAAATGCCCTGCTCTGCCGGGCGCGGCAGTTCTTATAGTGATGACGCGCCACTATAACAAGGCAGGAACAAAAGTCGATGTCGGTCACTGTGACGCACGGCACGCTCCCACCGTGCGCGACGGCCTAGTCGATCTGCGCGACCTTCAGACCCTGCTGACGGTTGCGCCACTGGCGCCAGGTGTACATCGGGATGCCCGCCATGAACACCAGGAAGCCCCAGAATATCGCCTGTTCTCCGGTGCCGTAGAGCGCCCACAGCGAGTAGAGGAAGCCCAGCGCGCCGACCGCCAGCAACTGCGGCCGCGAGCGTGGCGAGAACTCCTCGGTGCGCACCGCCAGCAGCTGCAGCAGGGCCGCGGTGCAGAAGGCGTAGGGCACCACGCCGGTCATGGTGCCGAGCAGGATGATGACGTTGAACACCTCCACCAGGTCGCCCTGCCCGTCCACCAGCACCAGCGCCGTCACCAGCAGGCCCGAGGCCCACAGGCCATTGGCCGGCGCGCCATGCTTGTTGAGCTTGCCGAGGGACTCCGGGAACAGCCCGTCGCGCGCCGGCGCCACCGGGATCTGCCCCTGCAGCAGGACCCAGCCGTTGAGCGCGCCCAGGCAGGCGACCACCGCGCCGCCGGCCACCAGGTAGTAGCCCCACTCGCCGAGCAGGATGCGCGCGGCGTCGGCGAACGGCGAGGTCGACTTGGCCAGCACTTCCGGCGGCATCAGGCCCTGCACCGAGGTGATCGAAAGGATGTACACCGCCGCCGCCGTGAGGGTGCCGAACAGCGTGGCGCGCGGGATGGTGCGCTTGGGATCGCGCACGTCGTCGGCCGGCACCGTCGCCGACTCCAGGCCGATGAACGACCACAGGGTCAGCGCCGCGGTGGTGGCGATGGCCTGGGCGTAGCCCATGTTGGGCAGTTGCTCGCGGGCGGGAATGGCCAGGTATTCAGGGTTGAAATGCAGCCAGCCGAGGAAGCCCACCAACAGCAGCGGGATCAGCTTGAGCGCGGTGAGCAGGTTCTGCACCAGGGCGAAGGCGGCGATGCCGCGCAGGTTGATCAGGGTGCACAGCCAGATGCAGCCGATGGCGGTGGCGACCATCAGTATCGGGTCGGCCAGCGCCGGGATGAACACCCGCAGGTAGCCCACCAGAGTCACGGCGATGGCGGCGTTGCCGATCCACGCGGCTTTCCAGTAGGTCCAGGCGCACAGGTAGCCGGCGAAACTGCCGAAGCCGTCGCGGGTGTAGGCGTAGGGGCCGCCGGCGCCGGGGTTGAGCCGCGCCAGGCGGGCGAAGGTGAAGGCCAACAGCACCGCGCCGGTGCTCGACACCGCCCAGCCGAGCAGGCTCAGGCCACCGAAGGCGGCGAGGCTGGAGGGCAGCAGGAAGACCCCCGAGCCGACCATGTTGCCCACCACCAGGGCGGTACAGCTCCAGAACCCCATGCTGCCCTTCTTGGCAGCCACTCCCCCGCTCATTCTCACTCCTTAGGTCGCGTCTGCGCGTGGCTGACGGACTCAGCTGTCGGCATTTTCCACGATGCACTCCACTGTATAGCAGCGCCGGCCCTCCACGTCCTGCACCTGCAACCCGTGGACATCCGAATCGAAGCCGGGGAAGTCGCGTTCGAAGGTCTGCGCGAAGCCCAGGTAGTCGAGGATCGAACGGGTCGCCTCGGTGAAGCGCTCGCCCGGCATGATCAGCGGGATGCCCGGTGGGTAAGGCACCAGCATGACCGCGGCGACGCGCCCTTGCAGGTGCTCGATGGGCACCGCCTCGACCTCGCCGCGCACCAGTTGCGCGTAGGCGTCGGCCGGGCGCAGCGCCAGTTCCGGCAGGGTGGTGTACATGCGCCGCATGGCCTTTGCGGTGGCGTGCTGGCGGTAGCAGCCGTGCAACTGGTCGCAGAGGTCGCGCAGGCCCATGCCGGCGTAACGCGCCGGGCCGGCCTGGAGCACGCTGGGCAGCGCCTCGGCCAGGGGCGCGTTGCTGTCGTAGCTGCGCTTGAACTCCAGCAGCTCGGTGACCAGGGTGCTCCACTTGCCCTTGGTCACACCCATCGAGAACAGCACCAGGAACGAGTAGAGGCCGGTCTTCTCCACCACCAGCCCGCGCTCCCAGAGGAAGCGGCTGACCACCGCCGCCGGGATGCCATGCTCTTCGAGGCGCCCGGCGGCGTTCAGCCCCGGGGTGGCCAGGGTGACCTTGATCGGGTCGAGCAGCACGTAGTCGTCTTCCACCTCGCCGAAGCCGTGCCACTCGGCGTTCGGCGCCAGCAGCCAGTCGCGGGTGCGCACCTCGTCGGTGCCCTCCACGCCCGGCGGCTGCCACACGCAGAACCACCAGTCGCCGGCCACCAGGTTCTGCTGCACGTTGGCCAGGGCGCGGCGGAAGCTCAGGGCCTCGTCGAAGGTTTCCTGGATCAGCGAACGCCCGGCCGGGCCCTCCATCATCGCCGAGGCCACATCCAGCGAGGCGATGATGCCGTACTGCGGCGACGTGGAGATGTGCATCATGAAGGCTTCGTTGAAGCGCGCGCGGTCCAGGCGCCGCTTGCCGCCGTCCTGCACGTGGATCATCGAGGCCTGGCTGAAGGCCGCCAGCATCTTGTGCGTGGAATGCGTGGTGAACACCAGCGGGCCGTCCTCGCCACGGCTGGTGGCCATGCCGTAGCGGCGGTCGTAGAACTCGTGGAAGGCTGCGTAGGCGTACCAGGCCTCGTCGAAGTGCAGCACCTCGACGCTGCCGTCGAGGGCCTGCTTGATCAGCTCGGCGTTGTAGCACAGGCCGTCGTAGGTGGAGTTGGTCACCACCGCCAGCCGCACCTTCGGCGCGCGGCCCCGGGCCAGCGGGTTGGCGGCGATCTTCGCGGCGATCGACTCGCGGCTGAACTCGCTCAGCGGGATCGGCCCGATGATGCCCAGCTCGTTGCGTTCCGGGCACAGGTAGAGCGGGATGGCGCCGGTCATGATGATCGCGTGCAGCACCGACTTGTGGCAGTTGCGGTCGACCAGCACCAGGTCGTCGCGGCAGACCATCGAGTGCCAGACGATCTTGTTCGCCGTCGAGGTGCCGTTGATCACGAAGAACGTATGGTCCGCACCGAAGTTGCGCGCCGCGCGCGCCTCGGCCTCGGCCAGCGGCCCGGTGTGGTCGAGCAGCGAGCCCAGTTCGGGCACCGAGACCGACAGGTCCGAGCGCAGCGTGTTCTCCCCGAAGAACTGGTGGAAGGCCTGCCCCACCGGGCTCTTGCGGTAGGCCACGCCACCGCCGTGGCCGGGCGTGTGCCAGGAATAGTTGGACTGTGCGGTGTGCTCCACCAGGGCGCGGAAGAACGGTGGCAGCAGGCCCTCCAGGTACTTCCGCGCGGCGCGCGAGACCTGGCGGGCGAGGAACGGCACGGTGTCCTCGAACAGGTAGAGCAGACCGCGCAGTTGGTGCAGGTCGCCCATGGACTCGGCCGGCGCGTTCTCGATGGTCATCTGTTCGCCGAGGGCGAAGATCGGCAGCTGCGGCGCGCGCACCCGCGCCACGCGGATCAGCTCGACCACGTCCTGGAGTAGACGCTGGTTATCCCCAGCCCCCTCGGCGGCGACCAGGATGCAGGCCAGCCCGTGGTGGGTCGAGGCGACGATGCGGCCTTCGGTGGAGCTGGCGGTGGAGAGGATGCTGAAGCCGTCCTGCTCGAGCTCCCGGGCGATACCACGGACGCGGTCGCCGGCGACGGTGTCGGCCTTGATGTCGCGGTGGACGATGAGGATGGGGAATTTCAGGTCTTTGTACATTGTGAGCCCCGAATGCTGACGGAGGCTTTCCGTCGATCCCATCCAGAGTATGGACTCACAATTCGTGGGGGAATATGCCCGGCTGCAAGCTGTACGAAAAGGTCGCACGGCTGACAGGACGGGAGTTTCCAGCCCCAATATGTAGGAGCGCGCCATGCACGCGATCGCGGGCATGGCCCGCTCCTACGGGGAATACCTGCGCGCGATGGCGGGCGATTCCCGCCGTCAGTCCCGTAGGGCGCATAACCGTTCGCGGTTATCCGCCGATGAGCCTGGCGCGGAGACCGACGGCGGATAACGCCTGGGGCGTTATGCGCCCTACGACAGTCATTCCCACTCCATTCCCATTTAGGAGCGAGCTTGCTCGCGAATGGCGTTTCCCGGCGGCGTCGGCGTATCGGGTTAACGCCATGCTCGCGATGGCGGGCGATGCCCGCCAACAGGCTTATTCCTGGGTAGCGGGGGCTTCCAGCTGCGCCCACAGCGACGGGCCGCCGGCGGATTTCTCCACCGCGGCGAGGCGCGCGACGTGGGCCGCCAGCTCTTCGTCGCTGGCGCGGATCACCCGGGTCAGCCCGCGCCCAGCCGCCAGGCGGCGGATGGCGCTGGCCTGGACGCGGCCGCTGCCGTCGCCATCGGCGCCCTGGCCGGCCAGCGACAGGCTGGTCTGGCCACCGGTCATCGCCAGGTAGACGTCGGCGAGAATCTCGGCGTCGAGCAGTGCGCCGTGCAGGTCGCGGCCGGAGTTGTCCACGCCGTAGCGCTTGCACAGGGCGTCGAGGTTGTTGCGCTGCCCCGGATGGCGTTCGCGAGCCATCATCAGGGTGTCGAGCACCGAGCAGTAGTCGCCGACCTCGGCGCGCTCGCTCTGCCCAAGCAGGGCGAACTCGTTGTTGATGAAGCCGATGTCGAACGCCGCGTTGTGGATGATCAACTGGGCGCCGCTGATGAACTCGAAGAACTCGTCGGCCACTTCGCGGAAGCGCGGCTTGTCCTTCAGGAAGTCGGCGGTGATGCCGTGGACGGCGATGGCGCCTTCGTCGATCTCGCGATCGGGCTGCAGGTAGACGTGGAAGTGGCGACCGGTCAGGCGCCGGCCCTCCAGCTCGACGCAGCCGATCTCGATGATCCGGTGACCATCGCTGACCGGCATGCCGGTGGTTTCGGTGTCCAGTACGACGCTGCGCATGTTCAGAACCTTGTTGCGGTAACCAGGGGGACGCCCGTGGGCATCCATTTCACTGTTCGGGGTAAGGGTGACTCAGCCGGCGAAGATCAGCGCGACAGCTCGGCGACGCCGCGGTTGGCGAGCATGTCGGCGCGCTCGTTGCCGGGGTGGCCGGTGTGCCCGCGCACCCACTGCCACTCGACATTATGCCGGTTGACCTGCTCGTCCAGCGCCTGCCACAGGTCGGCGTTCTTCACCGGCTGCTTGGCGGCGGTCTTCCAGCCACGCTTCTTCCAGTTCGGCAGCCACTCCTTGATGCCCTTCATCACGTACTCGGAATCGGTGACCAGGCGGATGTCGCAATGCCGCTTGAGCGCCGCCAGGGCCTGGATGGCCGCCATCAGCTCCATGCGGTTGTTGGTGGTCTCCGGGTCGCCGCCCCAGAGCTCGCGTTCGGCGCCCTTGTAGAACAGCACCGCGCCCCAGCCGCCACGGCCGGGATTGCCCTTGCAGGCGCCGTCGGTATAGATGACGACCGTCTCTTCTTCGCTCATATCACCTTCAGTACGGCCCCGCGCGTCCCGGCCCGGGTAAGGAAGGACGGCGGAGGCTGTCGCTAGACTTCGGAATCGCGCCGGCTGACCTTGGCCACCGGCAGCGGCACCAGTTGGCCGCGCGCCTCGCGGCGGGCCTGGCGCAGGGGGCGCAGGCCGACCACCAGCTTGCGCGCCACCAGCAGGTAGAAGCCGGCGCCGGAACCCTTGAGGCCGCGGCCCCAGTGCTCCATGCGCGCCAGGCGCGTCTGCCAGACCGCCGAGGCGAGCGGCGGACGATAGCACCCGAAGCGACGTTTCTCCAGCGCGAAGCCCAGCAGGTTGAGCCAGTCGCAGACCCGTCCGGGGGAAATGCAGCGCGCCCGGCGCAGGCCGTCGCGAGCGAAGTAGTGGCGCAGGCCCCAGGCGCTGCGCGGGTTGACCCCGATCACCAGCAGGTGGCCACCGGGGCGCACGCTGCGCGCCGCTTCGCGCAGCAGGCGGTGCGGCGACAGGCAGAAGTCCAGGCCGTGCTGCAGCAGCACCACGTCGGCGGCATGCTCGCCCAACGGCCAGGCGCATTCGTCACAGGCGATCTCCACTCCCGGCAGCGGCGGCCCCAGGCGCACGCCGCGCTGGATGTTGCCGGTGCTTTCCGGCAATTCGGCGCGCGGGCCGTAGTGCACCAGGTAGCCGCCGAAGTAACGCTGCAGCTCGTCAGTGAGCAGGCGCTGTTCCTCGGCGAGCATCATTCCGCCCACCGGCCCGGCCAGCCATTCGCGCGCCTCGGCGATCAACTCCAGCCAGTCGGCGTCGGCCTGGGCGAAGGGTTCTCGTTCCATTTCTGCACCCCCTGCACGGGTTGGCGGCGCCCGCAACGAACACGGGACGGCGTAATCGAACTACTATGCGCCAACCTACCCCGCTTAGCGACATCCGGCCATGATACAGATCGACGCCCTTCCCGCCTTTTCCGACAACTACATCTGGCTGTTGCAGGATGTGACCACGCAGCGCTGCGCCGTGGTCGACCCGGGCGACGCCGCGCCCGTGGAAGCCTGGCTGGCCGCCCATCCGGGCTGGCAACTGGCCGACATCCTGGTCACCCACCACCACCAGGACCACGTCGGCGGCGTCGCGCGCCTGAAGGAAGCCACCGGTGCCCGCGTGCTCGGCCCGGCCGGCGAGCGCATTCCGGCCATCGACCAGGCGCTGCAGGATGGCGAGCGCGTCGAGGTGCTCGGGCTCGGCTTCGAGGTGTTCCACGTGCCCGGCCACACCCTCGGGCACATCGCCTACTACCACGCGGACGCGCAGGCCCCGCTGCTGTTCTGCGGCGACACCCTGTTCGCCGGCGGCTGCGGGCGCCTGTTCGAAGGCACCCCGGCGCAGATGCACGCGTCGCTCGAGCGTCTCGCCGCGCTGCCGGGCCCCACGCGGGTGTACTGCACCCACGAGTACACCCTGAGCAACCTGCGCTTCGCCCGTGCGGTCGAGCCGGACAACGCCGAGCTGGCCGCGCGCTTCGCCGAGGTCAGTGCCTGGCGTGAGCAGGGCCGCATCAGTCTGCCGTCGACCATCGCCCTGGAACGCGCCACCAACCCCTTCTTGCGCTCGTCGGAAACTTCCGTGAAAAAAGTCGCCGACGAGCGGAATGGCGAGCCGATTCGCAGTCCCGAAGGGGTTTTTGCGGTGATTCGGCAATGGAAGGACAAATTCTGAGGTCTGGCGAAATCTTGACCAACCCCCGGCAGGTTTCTAGAATCCCGGAAATTTTTGCCCCGGACACAGTCAACCGCCAATGCCGCCAAAGACCAGTAAGACCAGCGATCTAGACGCATTGGCTCGTGCCATACGAGTCTCCATTCTGCTTGGCGCCGGCGCCCTCGCCGGCTGCCAGACCAGCCAGCACGGCCCCGCCGACCAGGACGTGACCTACCGCCCCGCCTCGCGCGCGGTGGACGTGCAGTTCACCCCGGCCTACACCGACAGCGATATCTGGCAGCGCATGCGCCACGGCTTCCAGCTGCAGGCCGGCGCCACCGATACCAACCCGCGCATCGAACGCCAGCGCCTGTGGTACGTCAGCAATCAGGCCTTCATCGAGCAGGCCTCCGAGCGCGGCAGCCCCTACATGCACTATGTGGTGGAGCGCCTGGAAGAGCGCCAGATGCCGCTGGAGCTGGCGCTGCTGCCGATGATCGAGAGCGCCTACAACCCGTTCGCGGTGTCCCGTTCGCAGGCCGTGGGCCTGTGGCAGTTCATCCCGACCACCGGCACCCACTTCAACCTGCGCCAGACCAGCTGGTACGACGGCCGCCGCGACATCAAGGCCTCGACCAACGCCGCGCTGACCTACCTGAACCGCCTGCACGACATGTTCAACGGCGACTGGCTGCTCGCCCTGGCCGCCTACAACGCCGGCGAAGGCACGGTCAGCCGGGCCATCGAGCGCAACCAGAAACTCGGCCTGCCGACCGACTACTGGAACCTGCCGCTGCCCCAGGAAACCCAGGAATACGTACCCAAGCTGCTGGCCCTGTCGCAGCTGGTGATGTCACCGGAAGCCTACGGCATCAGCCTCAACCCGATCGCCAACGAGTCCTACTTCACCGCGGTGAAGATCAAGCCGGGCCTCGACCTGTCGCGCGTCGCCGCGCTGGCCGAGCTGGACGAGGACGAGCTGTACCAGCTGAACCCGGCGTTCACCCGCCGCGTGGCCCTCGACGGCCCGCAGCAGGTGCTGGTGCCCAAAGCCAAGGTCGCCGCGCTCAAGGCCGGCCTGGCCTCGCTGGGCCCGCAGGACATGGTCAGCTGGAAGCAGTACAAGGTGCGTCGCGGCGACAGCCTGCGCAGCATCGCCGCCCAGCACGGCATCAGCGTCGCCGAACTCAAGAGCAGCAACCGCATCAGTGGCAACCGCCTGCGCAATGGCCAGTCCCTGATGATCCCGGGCAAGGGTGGCCGCCTGGCCGCGCCGGAAGACACCCGCCAGTTGGCCAAGGCCGACGCGCCCAAGGCGCCGAGCCTGACCAACGCCACCCGCAGCTACAAGGTCCGGAACGGCGACAACCTCTGGCAGATCGCCCGCACCACCGGCACCAGCGTCGACGACATCAAACGCTGGAACGGCCTCGACAGCCACGGCGTCAAGCCCGGCCAGGTCCTCAAGTTGCAGGGCGCCACCCAACTGGCGGCGCGCGGCAGCGTCAGCGGCAAGACCAAGCAGCAGCTACAGCAGGACGCGGCGACCTACTACAAGGTCAAGCAAGGCGACTCCATGTACCTGATCGCCAAGCGCTTCAACGTCGAGATGCAGCACATCAAGCGCTGGAACCCGCGCAGCAGCGCCCATGCGCTCAAGCCGGGGCAGACCCTGACTCTCTATCTCGACACCGCCAGCCGCTGATCGCAGGCCCTCAGCGCTGGCTGAGGGCCTGCAGGCAACGCCCCACCGCCTGGGTGAAATGCTGGAAGGACACGAACTGCTCGCGCCGTAGCGCCCTGCCCGAGGGGCGGCTGTCGGCGTAGAGCACGCCCAGCGGGCGCTTGCCGGCCAGCAGCGGGGCCACGAAGCACATCCCCGGCCCCAGGTGCCGGCGCAGTTCGGGGGTGATCAGGTCGTTCAGCTGATAGCTGGCCGGAACCCCCATCCACAGGCATTCGCGACCACGGATCACGTAGTCGAACAGGTGCGCCTGGCTGCCCTCTCCCACCGCCAGCTCGAAACCCGCCAGCCAGGGCGCGCTGCCCTCGCCCACCGCGCGACGCACGCGGTAGCGGCTCTGCTTGTCGGCGAGCACCGCGACCATCACCCGCTCCAGCCCCGCGCCCCGATGCAGGCCCTCGACCAGGCTGTCCAGCGCCGCCTCGATATCCGTGGGTGTCCCGCCCAGCTGCTGCAGGCAGCGGCTCATCAGCGCCAGGTCGGGCTGCAGCAGCGCCGCGCGGCGGCGCTCCTGCTGCAGGCGCACCTGCTGCGGGTCGGTCTGCGGAATCAGGTGGCACAGGCGGCTGGCGCCGAAGGTGGCGGCGACCTTCACCGCTTCCTCGGCGCTGGCCAGCAGCAACGGCAACACTTCCTCGCGGGGCAGCTGGGTGAAGCTGGCGACCTGGCCGATCAGCGCCTCCATCTCGTCGCAATCCCAACCGCCCAGGGCGGCCTCGCTGATCCGCACGCCCAGGCTCACGGCGCGCGCCGCCGGGTCCTTCTGCGCGCTCGCGGCCGGCGCCTGGCCGACGTGCTCGCCCAGCCCCCAGCTGCGCGCCAGGCCCAGGGTCAACTGGCGGAAACCCACGCCCAGCACCTGCCGCGCGGCGGCCTCGGCCTCCTGCCCCGGCTGTTGCAGCAGCGCCGACAGCTCATCGGCCGCATCCCCGCCGGCGCCCCAGAAGGCCAGTTCGCCGACGTTGTACAGCAGCGCCGCGATGAACACTTCCTCCTGCTGCCGGGACAACACGAAGCCAGCCAGGTTGCGCGCCTGCACCGCGGCGTGGAAGGCCCGCGCCAGCAGCTCCAGCAGTTGTTCGCGCGGTGCCTTGCCGAGCAGTTGGTCGATCAGGCTGACCGACAGGCCGATCAGCCGCACGTTGTCGAAGCCGATCAGCACGATGGCCCGGGAAATGGTGCGGATGCTTTCCTGCGACGGGTTGTAGTAGACGCTGTTGGCCACCCGCAGCACCTGGGAGGTCAGGCTGGCGTCGCGCAGCAGCACGTCGGCCAGCTGCCGGACGGACGATTGCTGCTGCTCGCCGGCGAGCTGCTGCAGGTCCTGCACCACCGCCGCCAGCGCGGGCAGTTCGGCCTCGCCGAGGCGTGCGACCCAGTATTCCAGACCCCGTTTGCCCTCGACCAAGGCTCAACCCTCGACGTGCCGTCAGAACGGTGCCATCGCAGTAATGGCACTTTGCCTTTTGAGCATATCCTTTTTCCTGTAGATACAAGCTGTTACTGTAGAAATCTCCCGCCGAACGGCATGCCTCGCCGCCGAACGGGAAACCTTCGCCGTCGCCTGCCTGTCAGAACTGCGCGTAGCCGCCACCTTGCGCAGGATGGACCGGACCCAGTACAAACAACGCCAGCCCGAATCGACCCGACGACCGCATGATGCCCAGAACCCCGCTCCCGACGTCCGAATCCAGCCAATGGCCATTCCCTTCCGCCAACGGCGACGCGACGGCGCGGGGGATCCGAGCATGAAGCCTGGCTTCCTCGCCGCCCTGCTGCTGTCGTTCAGCGCCGCCACGCTGGCCGCCCCGCAACATGCGATCACCCTCTACGACGAGGCGCCGAAGTACCCGGCCAACTACCGCCACTTCGACTTCGTCAACGCCGACGCCCCCAAGGGCGGCACCCTGCGGCTCTCCGACTACGGCGGTTTCGACAGCCTCAACCCGTTCATTCCCAAGGGCAACCCGGCCTCACAGATCAACCTGATCTACGACACCCTGACCTTCCACGCCCTGGACGAACCCTTCACCGAATACGGCCTGCTCGCCGAGAAGATCGAGAAGGACCCGGAGCAGCGCTTCGTGCGCTTCTATCTGCGGCCCCAGGCGCGCTTCAACGACGGCACCCCGGTCACCGCCGAGGACGTGGTGTTCACCTTCGAGACCCTGATGAAGCAGGGCGACCCGATGTACCGCAACTACTACGCGGACGTCGACAAGGTGGTGGCCGAGGACAAGCTGCGCGTGCGCTTCGACTTCAAGCGCGCGGGCAACCGCGAGCTGCCGCTGATCCTCGGCCAGTTGGCGATCCTGCCCAAGCACTACTGGGCCAGCCGCGACTTCTCCCGCACCGGCCTGGAACCGCCGCTGGGCAGCGGCCCCTATCGCATCGCCAAGGTCGACGCCGGCCGCTCGATCCGCTACGAGCGGGTCAAGGACTACTGGGGCAAGGACCTGGCGGTGAACCGCGGCTTCAACAACTTCGACGCCGTGGTGGTGGACTCCTACCGCGACCTGACTGTCGCCCTGGAAGCCTTCAAGGCCGGGCAGTTCGACTTCAACGAAGAGCGCATCGCGAAGAACTGGGCCACCGCCTATGACTCGCCGGCGGTGCGCGACGGCCGCATCGTTCGCCAGGAGCTGCACAACGACAACCCCTGGGGCATGCAGGGCTTCGCCTTCAACATCCGCCGCCCGGTGTTCCAGGACGTGCGCGTGCGCGAGGCGATCAGCCTGCTGTTCGACTTCGAGTGGACCAACAAGCAGCTGTTCTTCGGCTCCTACAAGCGCGACACCAGCTACTTCGAGAACTCCGAGATGGCCGCGCACCAGTTGCCCGACGCCGACGAGCTGAAGATTCTCGAACCGCTGCGCGACAAGCTGCCGCCGCAGGTCTTCGACAGCGTCTACCAGCCGCCGGTGAGCGACGGCAGCGGGATCATCCGCGAGCAGAAGCGCAAGGCCTACAAGCTGCTGCTCGACGCCGGCTACAAGATCGTCGACGACCGCATGGTCGGCCCCGACGGCAAGCCGCTGAGCTTCGAGTTCATGCTCGCCCAGGCCGACTTCCTGCGCGTGCTGCTGCCGTTCAAGCGCAACCTCTCGGAGCTGGGCATCGACCTGCAGATCCGCCTGGTGGACGTGTCCCAGTACATCAACCGCCTGCGCTCGCGGGACTTCGACATGATGGTCGCCAGCTGGCCGCAGTCCAACTCGCCGGGCAACGAACAGCGCGAATTCTGGCACTCCAGCAGCGCCGACAAGCCCGGCAGCCGCAACTTCATCGGCCTGCGCGACGCGGGCATCGACGCCCTGGTGGAAGGCCTGATCGCCGCCGACTCGCGGGATTCCCTGGTGCGCCACGCCCGCGCCCTCGACCGCGCGCTGCAGTGGGGCCACTACGTGGTGCCGAACTGGTACCTCGACACCTGGCGCCTGGCCTACTGGAACCGCATCGCCCACCCCGAGAAGCTGCCGCCCTATAGCTACGCCCTGATGACCTGGTGGCAGGCCCGCGACAAGGCCGAGCCGACCCAGACCAGCACCCAGGCGCCGGAGACTCCCTGATGCTCGCGTACATCCTGCGCCGCCTGCTGCTGATCGTGCCGACCCTGTTCGGCATCCTGCTGATCAACTTCATCATCATCCAGGCCGCCCCCGGTGGGCCGGTCGACCAGATGATCGCCAAGCTCGAAGGCGTCAACGCGGCCGCCGGCGGCGCCACCGGGCGCATCGCAGGCTCGGGCGGCGAACTGGCCTCCTCCGGCGGCTCGCACTATCGCGGCGGCCAGGGCCTGGACCCGGAGCTGGTGAAGGAAATCGAGCGCATGTACGGCTTCGACAAGCCGGCCCCCGAGCGCTTCTGGATCATGCTGAAGAACTACCTGCACCTGGACTTCGGCACCAGCTTCTTCCGCGACGCCAAGGTCACCGACCTGATCGTCGAGAAACTCCCGGTGTCGATCTCCCTGGGCCTGTGGAGCACCCTGATCATGTACCTGGTGTCGATCCCGCTGGGCATCGCCAAGGCGGTGCGCAACGGCAGCCAGTTCGACATCTGGACCAGCTCGGCGATCATCGTCGGCTACGCCATCCCGGCCTTCCTGTTCGCCATCCTGCTGGTGGTGCTGTTCGCCGGCGGCAGCTACTGGGACTGGTTCCCGCTACGCGGGCTGACTTCCAACGACTTCGACCAGCTCAGCGCCTGGGGCAAGGTCAAGGACTACTTCTGGCACCTGGCCCTGCCGATCACCGCGCTGGTCATCGGCAACTTCGCCACCATCACCCTGCTGACCAAGAACAGCTTCCTCGACGAGATCGGCAAGCAGTACGTGGTCACCGCCCGCGCCAAGGGCCTGACCGAACGCCAGGTGCTCTACGGCCACGTGTTCCGCAACGCCATGCTGCTGATCATCGCCGGCCTGCCCTCGGCGCTGCTGGGGGTGTTCTTCACCGGCTCGCTGCTGATCGAGGTGATCTTCTCGCTCGACGGCCTCGGCCTGCTCAGCTTCGAGTCGGCGCTGAACCGCGACTACCCGGTGGTGTTCGGCACCCTGTTCATCTTCACGCTGTTCGGCCTGGTCATGAAGCTGGTCAGCGACGTCCTCTATACCCTCGTCGATCCGCGCATCGACTTCGAGAACCGGGAGTGATCCGATGCGCCTGTCCCCGATGAACCAGCGCCGCTGGGCGCGCTTCAAGGCCAACAAGCGCGGCTGGTGGTCGCTGTGGCTGTTCCTGGTGCTGTTCGTGCTCAGCCTGGGCGCCGAGCTGATCGCCAACGACAAGCCGCTGGCGGTGCGCTATGACGGCCAGTGGTACTTCCCGGTGCTCAAGCGCTACCCGGAAACCGTGTTCGGCGGCGAGTTCCCCCTGGAGGGCAACTACAAGGCGCCGTACATGCGCCAGCAGTTCGCCGAGAAGAACGCCTGGGTGCTCTGGCCGCCGATCACCTACAGCTACGACACCATCAACTACGACCTGCGCGTGCCGGTGCCCTCGGCGCCGACCCGGGAGAACCTGCTGGGCACCGACGACCAGGCCCGCGACGTGTTCGCCCGGGTCATCTACGGCTTCCGCGTCTCGGTGCTGTTCGCCCTGGTGCTGACCGTGCTGAGTTCGCTGATCGGCGTGCTGGTTGGCGCCCTGCAGGGCTTCTACGGCGGCTGGGTCGACCTGTTCGGCCAGCGCTTCCTGGAAATCTGGTCGGGCCTGCCGGTGCTCTACCTGCTGATCATCCTCGCCAGCTTCGTGCAGCCGAATTTCTGGTGGCTGCTGGGCATCATGCTGCTGTTCTCCTGGATGAGCCTGGTGGACGTGGTGCGCGCCGAGTTCCTCCGCGGGCGCAACCTGGAATACGTGCGCGCCGCCCGCGCGCTGGGCATGAAGAACGGCAAGATCATGTTCCGCCACATCCTGCCCAACGCGATGATCTCGACCCTGACCTTCATGCCGTTCATCCTCACCGGCGCCATCGCCACCCTGACCTCCCTGGACTTCCTCGGCTTCGGCCTGCCGGCCGGCTCGCCGTCCCTCGGCGAACTGGTCGCCCAGGGCAAGTCCAACCTGCAGGCGCCGTGGCTGGGGATCAGCGCCTTCGCCGTGCTGGCGCTGATGCTCAGCCTGCTGGTGTTCATCGGCGAAGCCGCCCGCGACGCCTTCGACCCGAGGAAGTGAGATGAGCCACAACGCCAGCGACAACCTCGTCGAAGTCCGCGACCTCTCGGTGGACTTCGCCTGCGGCGACGAATGCGTCCACGCGGTGGACAAGGTCAGCTTCGACATCCGCCGTGGCGAGACCCTCGCCCTGGTCGGCGAGAGCGGCTCGGGCAAGTCGGTGACCGCCCACTCGATCCTGCGCCTGCTGCCCTACCCCAGCGCCAGCCACCCCAGCGGCAGCGTGCACTACGCCGGCCTCGACCTGCTGAAAGCGCCGGAGCGCAAGCTGCGCGGCATCCGCGGCAACCGCATCGCCATGGTCTTCCAGGAGCCGATGACCTCGCTGAACCCGCTGCACACCGTGGAGAAGCAGATCGGCGAAGTGCTCGCCCTGCACAAGGGCCTGCAAGGCCAGGCGGCGCAAGCGCGCATCCTCGAACTGCTCGACCTGGTGGGCATCCCCGACCCGGCCACGCGCCTGAAGTCGTACCCTCACGAGCTGTCCGGCGGCCAGCGCCAGCGGGTGATGATCGCCATGGCCCTGGCCAACGAGCCGGAACTGCTGATCGCCGACGAACCGACCACCGCGCTCGACGTCACCGTGCAGCTGAAGATCCTCGACCTGCTGCGCGACCTGCAGGCGCGCCTGGGCATGGCCCTGCTGCTGATCACCCACGACCTCAACCTGGTGCGGCGCATCGCCCACCGGGTGTGCGTGATGCAGAAGGGCCGGATCGTCGAGCAGGCCGACTGCGAGCAACTGTTCCACGCCCCGCAGCACCCCTACACCCGCGAACTGCTCGACGCCGAGCCCAGCGGCGCGCCGGCGGCCAACCCGCCCGGCGAGGAACTGCTGCGGGTCGACGACCTGCGCGTGTGGTTCCCGATCAAGAAAGGTGTGTTCCGCCGCACCGTCGACCACATCAAGGCGGTGGACGGCATCGACTTCAGCCTGCCGCGCGGGCAGACCCTGGGCATTGTCGGCGAGAGCGGCTCGGGCAAGTCCACCCTCGGCCTGGCCATCCTGCGGCTGATCGAAAGCCGCGGCGGCATCCGCTTCGAAGGCAACGCCCTGGACACCATGAACCAGGCCCTGGTACGCCCGCTGCGGCGCGAGATGCAGGTGGTGTTCCAGGACCCCTACGGCAGCCTCAGCCCGCGCCTGTCGGTGGCCGAGATCGTCGGCGAGGGCCTGGAGATCCACGGCCTGTGCGACGAGAAGCAGCGGGAGCTGCGGATCATCGAGGCGCTGCGCGAAGTCGGCCTCGACCCCGAGACCCGCCACCGCTACCCCCACGAATTCTCCGGCGGCCAGCGCCAGCGCATCGCCATCGCTCGCGCCCTGGTGCTGAAGCCGGCGCTGATCCTGCTCGACGAACCGACCTCGGCGCTGGACCGCTCGGTGCAGCGCCAGGTGGTGGAGCTGCTGCGCCACCTGCAGGCCAAGTACAACCTGACCTACCTGTTCATCAGCCACGACCTGGCGGTGGTCAGGGCGCTCAGCCACCAGTTGATGGTGATCCGCCAGGGCAAGGTGGTGGAACAGGGCGCGGCCGACGACATCTTCGCCGCCCCCGGCCACCCCTACACGCAACAGCTGCTGGAAGCCGCCTTCATGGTCCCGGCGGCCACCCGCGAAGCCTGACGGGAGACGCTGCACCATGGGTTTTCTCACCGGCAAGCGCGCGCTGATCGTCGGCGTCGCCAGCAAGCTGTCCATCGCCTCGGGCATCGCCGCGGCGATGCACCGCGAAGGCGCCGAACTGGCCTTCACCTACCAGAGCGAAAAACTCCGCGAGCGGGTCGAGGCGTTCGCCGCCGGCTGGGGCTCCCGCGCCGAGCTGTGCTTCCCCTGCGACGTCGGCCGCGACGAGGACATCGACGCGGTGTTCCACGCCCTGGGCGAGCACTGGGACGGCCTGGACATCATCGTCCATTCGGTGGGCTTCGCCCCGAGCGACCAGCTCGACGGCGACTTCACCACGGTCACCCACCGCGACGGCTTCCGCATCGCCCACGACATCAGTGCCTACAGCTTCGTGGCCCTGGCCAAGGCCGGCCGCGAGCTGATGCAGGGCCGCAATGGCGCCCTGCTCACCCTTTCCTACCTGGGCGCCGAACGCAGCCTGCCCAACTACAACGTGATGGGCATGGCCAAGGCCAGCCTGGAAGCCGGCGTGCGCTACCTGGCCGCCAGCCTGGGGCCGGAGGGCACGCGGGTCAACGCGGTGTCCGCCGGGCCGATCCGCACCCTGGCCGCCTCCGGGGTCAAGAGCTTCCGCCGCATGCTCGCCGCCAGCGAACGGCAGACTCCGCTGCGGCGCAACGTGACCATCGAAGAAGTCGGCAACGCCGCGGCCTTCCTCTGCTCGGACCTGGCCAGCGGCATCAGCGGCGAAATCCTCTACGTCGACGGCGGCTTCAACACCACCGCGATGGGCCCGCTGGAAGACCGCTGAACAGGGCTTCGTAGGGCGCATAACGCCTCCGGCGTTATCCGCCACCGAGCTTCAGCGCCAGGCCCTCGGCGGATAACCGCGAACGGTTATGCGCCCTACGGTTTCAGGGACGCGCCCCTACGGCGCACAAAGAAAAACGCCGCACCCGGTTGCCCGGATGCGGCGTTTTCATGCGATCGCTACGCGTGGCGCGCGGATCAATCCTCGCGGTAGCGGCGCAGGCGCAGGGCCTTGCCGGCGACGCGGGTGTCCTTGAGCTTGCCGAGCAGGCGGTCGAGGCCGTCTTCCGGCAGCTCGATCAGGCTGAAGGTCTCGCGGATCTGGATGCGGCCGATGGCCTCGCGGGACAGGCCGCCCTCGTTGAGGATGGCGCCCAGCAGGTTCTTCGCCGCCACGCCGTCGCGCGCGCCCAGGGCGGTGCGGCAGCGCGCCTTGCCTTCAGCCGGAGCGGCCATCGGGCGGCGCTCGGAGGAGGAAGAACGCTCGCCGCGCTCGCCACCGCGGTCGGGACGCTCGGAACGCTCGCCACGCTCGTAACGTTCGCTGCGCTCACGCGGGGCGGCCGGGGTCAGCGGCTGCTCGCGGCGCACCGACTCCAGGTCCAGGGCCTTGCCTTCGGTGAGCTTGGCCAGCAGCACGGCGGACAGGGTCTCGGCGTCGGTACCCAGGCGGCGGCACAGCTCGTCGCGCACGGCGCCACGATTGGCGACGGCGGTTTCCAGCAGCGGCTGCAGGCTGGAAGCCAGGCGCGACAGGCGCGCTTCCAGCACGGTGTCGGCATCCGGCAGGCGCACTTCGCCGACCTTCTGCCCGGTGACACGCTCGATCACCTGCAGCATGCGGCGCTCGCGCGGGGTGACCAGCAGCAGCGCGCGGCCTTCGCGGCCGGCACGGCCGGTACGGCCGATACGGTGCACGTAGGACTCGGGGTCGTACGGCATGTCGATGTTCAGCACGTGGGTGATACGCGCCACGTCCAGGCCGCGGGCGGCCACGTCGGTGGCGATGACGATATCCAGCGAACCGTCCTTCAGCGACTCGATGACGCGCTCGCGCTGCGCCTGCGGGATGTCACCGTTCAGCGCGGCGGCGCGGTAGCCCTGGCGCTCGAGCAGCTCGGCGATGTCCAGGGTGGCCTGCTTGGTGCGCACGAAACCGATCAGCGCGTCGAACTGCTCGACTTCCAGCAGGCGCAGGATGGAGGCGGCCTTCTGGTCGGCGTGGACCATCAGGTGGGCCTGCTCGATGCGCGCCACGGTCTGGGTCTTGGCGGCGATGCGGACGTGCTTGGGCTCTTTCAGGTGGCGTTCGGCGATGCTGCGGATCGAGGCCGGCAGGGTCGCGGAGAACAGCACGGTCTGGCGGGTCGCCGGCATGGCTTCGAAGATCACTTCGAGGTCGTCCATGAAGCCGAGCTTGAGCATCTCGTCGGCTTCGTCGAGGACCAGGCGGCCAACGGTGCTCAGCAGGTTCTCGTCGCGGCGCAGGTGGTCGCACAGGCGGCCGGGAGTAGCCACCAGGACCTGGGCGCCCTGGCGCAGGGCCTTGAGCTGCGGGCCCATGGGCGCGCCGCCGTAGACGGCGACGACGCCGACGCCGGGCATCTGCTTGGAATAGGTTTCGCAGGCGGTGGCCACCTGCAGCGCCAGCTCGCGGGTCGGCACCAGGATCAGTACCTGGGGCTCGCGGCGAGTCGGCTCGATCTTCGACAGCAGCGGCAGGGCGAAGGCGGCGGTCTTGCCGGTGCCGGTCTGGGCCTGGCCGATCATGTCGTGGCCTTCGAGGATCACCGGGATCGACTGGGCCTGGATCGGCGACGGCTCTTCATAGCCGACGGCGGCGATGGCCGCGAGAATACTGGGATGAATGCCGAGCGCGGCGAAGCCGCCGGTTTCCTGGGTCATGGGTTTTGCCTCTAAAGACATCTGCAAAGACCCAATGGCCGAGCTGCGCATGCCCTGTACGACAGTGAAGTCACCCAGGCAGCTGGAAGCGGGGATTTGCGATGTGTGCTATTGGAAGAATACGTCAAGGAGGCCCGCAAGGGCGGGCACACAGCCGAAGCGCCAAGGCTCCGAAAGATCGTGTCGCGAAGGGCGCCGTGAAAGGCCGGCGCGCATGATAGCGGAAAACGCCGAGGATGTGTGGCTTTTCCGCTGCGACAGGGCGAACGGTCAAGACTTGCACAATCGCCGCTCCGCCGTCTATACCCAGCAGGGCACATCCGCCAGGAGCGCGCGCCATGAACCCCGCCAGCGTCCCCCGCGTCACCCTCGAACGTCATGGCCACCTCCTGCTGCTGGGGCTGAACCGGCCGGACAAGCGCAACGCCTTCGACCAGCGCATGCTCGATGAACTGGTGCTGGCCCTGGGCGAGTTCGAGCGCGATGACCAGCTGCGCTGCGCTCTGATCGTAGCCCACGGCGAGCACTTCAGCGCGGGGCTGGACCTGGCCGACGTCGGCGAACGCCTGCGCGCCGGCTGGAAACTGCCGGACGGCGCCATCGACCCCTGGGGCACCTTCGGCGGCCCGCGGCTGAGCAAGCCGCTGATCGTCGCCGTACACGGCTACTGCTACACCATAGGCCTGGAGCTGATGCTGGCGGCGGACATCTGCGTGTGCGCGAGCAACGCCCGCTTCGCCCACATGGAAGTGCGCCGCGGCCTGCTCCCGCTCGGCGGCGCCACCCTGCGCCTGCCGCAGATCGCCGGCTGGGGCAACGCCATGCGCTGGCTGCTCAGCGGCGACGAATTCGACGCCCACGAGGCCTGCCGCCTGGGGCTGGTGCAGGAAATCCACCCGCCGGAGGAGCTGCTGCCCGAGGCCCTGAAGCTGGCCGCACGGATCGCCCGGCGGGCGCCGCTGGCGGTGCGCGCCACCCTCGCCTCGGCGCGCCGCGCACTGGAACAGGGGCACCTGGCGGCAACCCGGGAACTGCCACGGCAACTGCAGGCGCTGCTGGCCAGCGACGACGCCCGCGAGGGCCTGCAATCCCTGCTGGAAAAACGCGAAGGCAACTTCACCGGCAACTGAAGTTGCGCGGTTATTCTTTGCGCGCACTCGGGCCAGCACTTCCGCACGCGGCGAAAAGCGCTATATCGAATGTATTAAAGTTCCGGAAAAGTGCCGCCAAGTTATAAGTAAAACACGGGAAATCAACGGGATAAAAACAACAAAACGACTATATACAAGTTCCAATTTCGCGCCCTCCGACAAAGCACTAAAACTGAGCCTGCAGTCAGTGGAAGTGCGCTCCGGAACGCTGGACCGAAGCTTCCCCTGAATACCAGAGCCCTTCAGGGAGGAGCCCGAAATGTCTGGTCCGATCCGCGTCTTCGCACTGTCTCTTCTGGTCGTTGCCTTGTCGCTGCAAGGGTGCAGCAGCAAGGGTGGTCATCACAGCAGTTCCGCGAGCGGAAGCAGTGATTCCGCCAGCGCTTCGGGCGACGGCGGTGGCGGCAGCACCGGCACCGGCGGTACCGACGGCACGGGCGGCACCGCGGGAACCGGAGGTACGGGCGGTACGGGCGGTACTGGCGGCACCGACGGTACGGGAGGCACTGGTGGCACCGGCGGTACAGGTGGCACCGATGGCGGCACCGGCGGAACCGGCGGCACCACCACCCCGAGCACCACCAGCACCATCCTCAGCAACACCGGCGAGACGGTCAGCGCCCTCGGCGGCACCGTCAGCAACCTCGGCAGCGCGGTGAAGAGTGTCAGCCTGCCTGTGGTCGGCAGCGCCGTGACCGACGGCGCCGGCAACGTCATCCAGGATGTCGGCCAGGGCGTCAACAGCCTCGGCGCCGGCGTCACCAACGGCCTCGGCCAGCTCGGCAGCAACCCCAACGCGGTGGGCACCACCGTGGCCGGCGCCACCGGCGCGGTGAGCAGCGTCGGCGACGCGGTCAGCGACCTGGGCGGCACCGTCGCCGCGGTGGGCGCGAACACCCCGCTGAAACCGGTCACCAATACCCTGGGCAAGGTGGTGGACGGCGTCGGCGACAACATCAGCATGCTCGGCGACTCGCTCAGCGGCGCCGTCACCAACGGCCCGCTGACCCCACTGACCAGGCAGCTCAGCAGCACCACCGCCGGTGTCGCCGGCGGCGTCGAGAGCCTGACCCAGAAGGTCGGCAGCACCACCGGCCTGGGCGCGCCGGTGAACAACCTGGTGAGCACCGTCGGCAACCTGGTCGACACCACCGGCGGCAAGCTCGGCGACAGCAGCCCCACCCTCGCCCCGCTCGGCAGCGCCGTCAGCAACCTCGGCCAGGCCGTCGCCGCGGCCGGGGGCCTGGTCAAGGCGCCCGACGGCAGTGGCAGCGGTAGCGGCAGTGGCGGCAGCAATCCGGTCGGCGGCCTGATCGCTGGCGTGACCAATGCCCTGGGCGGCGCCGGCAGCGGCGGCAACCCGGTCGGCGGGCTGGTCTCCAGCGTCACCGGCGCCCTGGGTGGCAGCAGCGGTGGCAGCAACCCGGTCGGCGGCCTGCTCAACGGCGTCGGCAGCGCCCTGGGCGGCGCCACCGGCGGGCTCACCGCCGGCGTGGGTGCCGGGGTCGGCGCGGGCGGCACCGGCGTGGGCGCCGGGGCCGGAGTCAGCGCCGGCAGCAACGGGGTCAGCGCCGGGGCGGGCGTGGCCGCCGGCAGCACCAGCGGCGGCGCCGCCGGCGGGCTGGTCGGCGGCACCCTGAACGCGGTGGGCGGCCTGATCGGCGGGGTGACCAACGGGCTCGGCGGCGGCCTCGGCGCAGGCCTGGGGCTGGGCAGCAAGGCCGGGCACTGAGGCGAAGTTCCGCCTAGGCTGTATGGCGAGGGGCCAGCATCTGGCCCCTCGCTCATATAAGAACGGTTTCAGGGAGGAGCCAGATGCGCAAGCTAGCCGTAGTAACGCTGTTGTTAGCCAGCCCCATGGCCTGGGCAGACCGACCGATCCAGCTGCCCGGTTCCGACATCGAACAGAGCCTGCCCAAACCCAACCTGCCCGGTGGCGACGTCCGCCCACAGGCGCCGCGAGTCACCACTCCGGAAGCCAGCCGCCAGCCGCAACAGTTCCTCCAGCAACGCGTGCGCCTGCGGCGCATCGAGGTCGCCGGCGGCGGACACTACCCGCTGAGCACCTGGAAGCCGCTGCTGGAACCGCTGACCCGCCGCGACATCCAGATCGGCGAACTGGTGGCGGCGGCCAAGGCCATCACCCAGCGCTACCAGGACGACGGCTACGTCATCTCCTTCGCCTACGTGCCCAACCAGGACTTCAGCGCCGGCGTTGGCCGCATCATGCTGATCGAGGGGCATATCCGCGAGGTGCGCAGCGCCGGCAACTTCGGCGCGCACCAGGCGCGGGTGGACCGCTGGATCGAACGCCTGAAGGCCGAGAAGCCGCTGACCCGCGCCAGCTTCGAGCGCTTCAGCGTGCTGATGAGCCGCGTCCCCGGCCTGCAGATGAAAATGATCCTCAACCCGCCGACCACCACCGACGGCGGCGCCGTGCTGGAAATGCTCGGCAAGCGCGAGATCGTCACCACCGGGGTCGACTTCGATTCGCGGCGCGGCAACCAGCGCGGGCTGTTCAACACCACCCTGGCGTCGCTGCTCGGCTGGGGCGAGCAACTGCAGTTCAGCTACCTCTACCCACCCGGCGACGACAAGGAGTACTACCGCGCCTGGAACTACAGCCAACTGCTCGGCGACAACGGCCTGCAGGTCATGGCCGGCTACAGCCACTACAACTCCAGCCCGGAAGACCGCGTGGTGCTCGGCCCGCTGCAGTACGCGCGCAAGCGCGAGAACGAACGGGTCAGCGCCGGCCTGGGGATTCCCGTGCTGCTGCGCCGCGACCTGACCTGGGACGTCAACCTGCGCGCCTACACGGTCGACGACACCAGCCGCTACGACCTGGTGGTGCCGAACATCCCCTACAGCGTGAAACTGCGCAGCAAGCTGCGGGTGGTCGGCGTCGACACCCTGGTCCAGCAGTTCGCCGAGAAGCAGGTGCGCGCCGGCAGCCTGGCCCTGTACAAGGGCCTGAACGCCTTCGACGCGCAGAGCACGGCGCCGGCGAAGCGGGACTTCACCCGCGTACTGGGCTTCGGCGCCCAGCAGAACCAGTTCAGCGAGCGCGTCCAGGGGGTGGCCAACGTCAGCTTCCAGTGGGCCCACGACGTGCTGCCGGACTCCGAGCAGATCACCTACGGCGGCGCCAACTTCGGCCGTGGCTACCCGGACGACCAGGCCACCGGCGACAAGGGCTGGGGTGCCTCCTACGAAGCGAACTACTCGTTCCTCTGGCAGAACAGGTGGATGAACCAGCTACAGCCCTACTTCGTGGTCGACGGCGCGCGCACCTGGTACAACGCCGACGGCCTGCCCGGCGCCAAGCTCGGCTCGGCGGCGCTCGGCGTGCGCTTCTCGAACCGCAAGCAGTACGTGCTGGGGGTGGAGGTGGCCAAGCCGTTCGGCGACCGCGCCATCGACAACAACGAACGCAGCCCGCGCCTGAACCTGACGCTCAGCTACCAGATTCCCTGAGCGTCACTGCGCGGGGCGCAACGCCTCGGCGTAGACCCCCAGGTCGTAGCCGAGGTCGCCCTGCAGAGCCTTGGCGCGCCTCTTCAGGCCGCGCGGCTCCAGGCTCTGCTCGAGGTCGGCGGGCACGAAGACGATCACGTTGCCCTCCGGCACCGGGCATTCCAGGTAGTGACGATGGAAGCGCCCGCGCAGCAGGGCCGCACCCAGCGGGCGGCCGTCGTCGGTGCTCCACTGGTTGATGATCAGCCAGCCGCCGGGGCGCAGCTTGTCGCGGCAGGCGCCGAGGAAATCCCAACCCAGGTGCGCCGGCGCCGGGCCGGTGTCGGTATAGAGGTCGAGGAAGATCAGGTCGGCCGGCTCGCAACCGGCCAGTTCCTCCACCGCGTCGCCGATGCGCAGCCGCAGGCGCGGCTCGTCCACCAGGCCCAGGTGCTCGCGGGCCAGGCGCGGGATCGACGGGCGCAGCTCGATGGCCTCGGCCTCGTCCAGCGGCAGGTACTTCAGGCAGGCCTGGGTCAGGCTGCCGGCGCCGAAACCGAGGAACAGCGCGCGGCGCGGCGCCGGGTGGCAGAGCGCGCCGAACAGCATGGCGCGGGAGTAGTCGTACTCCAGCCAGGCCGGGTCGCCGATGCGCACGCAGCTCTGCTCCACTTCCTCGCCGAACTCCAGGTAGCGGTAGCCGCCCTGCTCCACCACGCGGATCACCCCGTAGGCGTCGCGCTCCTCGACGATCAGCAGGTCCTCGCTCATGCCGCCGCCCCCCGGCCACGACGACGGGCGCCGGCGCACGGCTGGCGATACGGACGGATACTCGAAGGCGGGTTCTGGCGCACGGGTGCTTCTCTGCTCGGCAAGTGCGGCGGCGGCCGCGGGCTCATGGAAGGCGAAGGATACCAGCCCCGGCCCCGCTGAAGGTGGCCGCGCCCGGTGATACCATGGGTGGATACCCGTCATTGCCCCCCCGCGAGCCACCGATGAGCCAGACCTGGAGCCCCGAAAGCTGGAGAAGTCGCCCCATCCAGCAGCAACCCGCCTACCCCGACGCCGCCCGCGTGCAAGACGTCGAGCGGACCCTGGCCGGCTACCCGCCGCTGGTGTTCGCCGGCGAGGCCCGCGAGCTGCGCCGGCAGTTCGCCGAGGTCACCGCCGGGCGCGCCTTCCTGCTGCAGGGCGGCGACTGCGCCGAGAGCTTCGCCGAGTTCTCCGCGGCGAAGATCCGCGACACCTTCAAGGTGCTGCTGCAGATGGCGGTGGTCATGACCTTCGCCGCCGGCTGCCCAGTGGTCAAGGTCGGGCGCATGGCCGGGCAGTTCGCCAAGCCGCGCTCCTCCGGCGACGAGACAGTGAGCGGCGTGACCCTCCCCGCCTACCGTGGCGACATCGTCAACGGCATCGGCTTCGACGAGAAGAACCGCGTGCCGGACCCGGAACGCCTGCTGCAGGCCTACCACCAGTCCACCGCCACCCTCAACCTGCTGCGCGCCTTCGCCCAGGGCGGCTTCGCCGACCTCCACGAAGTGCACAAGTGGAACCTCGACTTCATCGCCAACTCGGCGCTGGCGGAGAAATACAGCCAGCTCGCCGGCCGCATCGACGAAACCCTCGCCTTCATGCGCGCCTGCGGCCTGGACAGCGCCCCGCAGCTGCGCGAAGTGAGCTTCTTCACCGCCCACGAGGCGCTGCTGCTGAACTACGAGGAAGCCTTCATTCGCCGCGACAGCCTCACCGGCGGCTGGTACGACTGCTCGGCGCACATGCTCTGGATCGGCGACCGCACCCGCCAGCTGGACGGTGCCCACGTCGAGATGCTGCGCGGGGTCGGCAACCCCATCGGGGTCAAGGTCGGGCCGAGCATGGGCGACGAGGAACTGCTGCGCCTGATCGACATCCTCAACCCGGACAACGACCCCGGCCGCCTCAACCTGATCGTGCGCATGGGCGCCGACAAGGTCGGCGACGGCCTGCCCCGGCTGATCCGCACCGTGCAGCGCGAAGGCCGCCAGGTGCTGTGGAGCAGCGACCCGATGCACGGCAACACCATCAAGGCCTCCAGCGGCTACAAGACCCGCGACTTCGCCAGCATCCTCGCCGAGGTGCGGCAGTTCTTCGAGGTGCACAAGGCCGAGGGCAGCCACGCCGGCGGCATCCACATCGAGATGACCGGGCAGAACGTCACCGAGTGCATCGGCGGCGCCCGGCCGATCACCGAGGCCGGGCTCAGCGACCGCTACCACACCCACTGCGACCCGCGGCTGAATGCCGACCAGTCGCTGGAGCTGGCCTTCCTCATCGCCGAGACGCTGAAGCAGGCGCGGCGCTGAGCCGACGAACGGCGCCCGCGCGCGGCTGGCGCCCGGTCAGACGCGCAGGTCCATGCCTTCGCTGAGGAAACGCGGCGCTATATAGCGGTCGTAATGGGCTTCGGAAAGCAGGAAGAACTCGCGGTCGATGGCGTCGCGCAGCTCCGGCAGGCCCCAGCCGCGGAACTCCGGCAGCAGCGCCACGCCGTAGGCCTCGATGTTCTGGATCAGCCGCGAACCGCGGGCGATCAGCTGGTAGGCCCAGCAATACGGCGACTGCTCGGGAACGAAGCGGATCTGCCGCTGCTCCAGCTGGGCGCGCAGGCGCGGCGCGTCGAACACCTCCAGCTTGGCCACCATCACCTGCACCAGCAGCACCTCCAGGCGCTTCCAGACGGCGCGCTTCTCGTCGTCGCCATACAGGTTCCAGTTCACCACCTCGTGGTGGAAACGCTTGCAGCCACGGCACACGAGGTCGCCGTAGACCGTGGAACAGAGGCCGACACAGGGGGTCTTGATGCGCTGGGAGGACATGGGCGAAACGGTTTCTGGCGCTTGGGGCGAGACGGCATCTTAGCCCTTTGTCTAGGCAATATCACCCTGCAGGCAAGCGTATTGCCGCTTACTTTCGGCCAGGAATTCCAGTAGAATCGGCCCGCCTTTCACAAGGCGCAATGCCCGTTCGAAGCTGTTTTCAAAGCGTCACGAAGCACAGATTCCGGCGGCCTCGCGGTCTGGGCGCCCCCCTCAAGCGTCCAGCCCCTCTCGCCCCAGGCCCTCCGGCGTAAAACTTTGAAAACAGCTTCTGTCTGGAGGCTGCCGGTGCCGTCGTAGGTCCGTGGATTACCGTCCACCATGCCTGACGAATGGATCGGACAGCCCTCCTGGATGAGCGTCCCACGGGACCACTGATGAGGGAAATACTGTGCTTGAAGCCTACCGCAAACACGTAGAAGAGCGTGCCGCCCAGGGTATCGTGCCCCAGCCGCTGAACGCCGAGCAGACCGCAGGTCTGGTCGAACTCCTGAAAAACCCGCCGGCCGGCGAAGAAGAATTCCTCCTCGACCTGATCACCAACCGCGTCCCGCCGGGTGTCGACGAAGCCGCCTACGTCAAGGCCGGCTACCTGTCCGCCGTCGTCAAGGGTGAAGCCGCTTCGCCGCTGATCGACCGCAAGCGCGCCCTCGAGCTGCTCGGCACCATGCAGGGCGGCTACAACATCGCCACCCTGGTCGAAGCCCTCGACAACGCCGAACTGGCCGAAGTCGCCGCTGCGCAACTGAAGCACACCCTGCTGATGTTCGACGCCTTCCATGACGTTTCCGAACGCGCCAAGAAAGGCAACGCCGCCGCCAAGGCCGTGCTGCAATCCTGGGCCGACGGCGAGTGGTTCCAGGCCCGCCCGGCGCTCGCCGAGAAGATCACCCTGACCGTGTTCAAGGTGCCCGGCGAAACCAACACCGACGACCTGTCCCCGGCGCCCGACGCCTGGTCGCGTCCGGACATCCCGCTGCACGCCCTGGCCATGCTGAAGATGGCCCGCGACGGCATCGAGCCGGTCCAGCCGGGCTCCGTCGGCCCGCTGAAGCAGATCGAAGCGGTCAAGGCCAAGGGCTTCCCGGTCGCCTACGTCGGCGACGTGGTCGGCACCGGTTCCTCGCGTAAATCCGCCACCAACTCGGTGCTGTGGTTCTTCGGCGACGACATCCCCTACGTGCCGAACAAGCGCGCTGGCGGCTTCTGCTTCGGCACCAAGATCGCCCCGATCTTCTACAACACCATGGAAGACGCCGGCGCCCTGCCGATCGAGTTCGACTGCACCAACCTGGCCATGGGCGACGTCATCGACGTGTACCCGTACGAAGGCAAGGTCACCCGTCACGACAGCGGCGAAGTGGTCACCACCTTCGAGCTGAAGACCCCGGTTCTGCTGGACGAAGTCCGCGCCGGCGGCCGTATCCCGCTGATCGTCGGCCGCGGCCTGACCGAGAAGGCGCGCGCCGAACTGGGCCTGGCCCCGTCCGACCTGTTCAAGAAGCCGGAATCCCCCGCCGACACCGGCAAGGGCTTCACCCTGGCGCAGAAGATGGTCGGTCGCGCCTGCGGCCTGCCGGAAGGCAAGGGCGTGCGTCCGGGCACCTACTGCGAACCGAAGATGACCACCGTCGGTTCCCAGGACACCACCGGCCCGATGACCCGCGACGAGCTGAAGGACCTGGCTTGCCTGGGCTTCTCCGCCGACCTGGTGATGCAGTCCTTCTGCCACACCGCGGCCTATCCGAAGCCGATCGACGTCAAGACCCACCACACCCTGCCTGACTTCATCATGACCCGTGGCGGCGTGTCCCTGCGTCCGGGCGACGGCATCATCCACAGCTGGCTGAACCGCATGCTGCTGCCCGACACCGTCGGCACCGGCGGCGACTCGCACACCCGCTTCCCGATCGGCATCAGCTTCCCGGCCGGCTCCGGCCTGGTAGCCTTCGCCGCCGCCACCGGCGTCATGCCGCTGGACATGCCGGAATCGGTCCTGGTGCGCTTCAAGGGCAAGCTGCAACCGGGCATCACCCTGCGTGACCTGGTCCATGCGATCCCCTACTACGCCATCCAGGCCGGCCTGCTGACCGTCGAGAAGAAAGGCAAGAAGAACATCTTCTCCGGCCGCATCCTCGAGATCGAAGGCCTGAACGACCTGACCGTCGAACAAGCCTTCGAGCTGTCCGACGCCTCGGCCGAACGCTCCGCCGCCGGTTGCACCATCAAGCTGCCGGAAGAGGCCATCGCCGAATACCTGAAGTCGAACATCACCCTGCTGCGCTGGATGATCGGCGAAGGCTACGGCGACGCCCGCACCCTGGAGCGCCGCGCGAAAGCGATGGAAGCCTGGCTGGCCAACCCGCAACTGCTGGAAGCCGACAAGGACGCCGAATACGCTGCGGTCATCGAGATCGACCTGGCCGATGTCAAGGAGCCGGTACTCTGCGCTCCGAACGACCCGGACGACGCCCGCCTGCTGTCCAGCGTGCAAGGCCGCAAGATCGACGAGGTGTTCATCGGCTCGTGCATGACCAACATCGGTCACTTCCGCGCTGCCGGCAAGCTGCTGGACAAGGTCAAGGGTGGCATTCCGACCCGTCTGTGGCTGGCCCCGCCGACCAAGATGGACGCCCACCAGCTGACCGAGGAAGGCTACTACGGCATCTACGGCAAGGCTGGCGCGCGCATGGAAATGCCGGGCTGCTCGCTGTGCATGGGTAACCAGGCTCGCGTACAGACCGGTTCCACCGTGGTCTCGACCTCGACCCGTAACTTCCCGAACCGCCTGGGCGATTCCACCGACGTGTTCCTGGCGTCGGCGGAGCTGGCCGCTGTGGCTTCGATCATCGGCAAGCTGCCGACCATCGAGGAGTACATGGCCTACGCGAAGGACATCGACAGCATGTCTGCCGATATCTACCGCTACCTGAGCTTCGACCAGATCGCCGAGTTCAAGGAAGCCGCTGCGAAGGCCAAGATTCCGGTCGTCCAAGCCTAAGCCTTTCGGCATCAGGAAAAGCCCCGCCAAGTGCGGGGCTTTTTTTCGGCCGTCATTTCGCTTTGGTGGCGCTCGGTACGCCCGGATGTGT
>NZ_JARJLT010000209.1 GCF_029335315.1 Pseudomonas citronellolis | reverse complement strand
GCACCCGCGCCACCCGCGCCACGCCCCAGGCCATGCCCAGCACCAGGAAGGCGCCGAAGGCCAGCCCTGCCAGCTGTGCCGTCAGTTCCCGTTTCTGCCTGTCGTTCATGGCAGTCGCTCCAGCCCTGGCCGTGCCAGGTACAGGACTTCGTAGCCGACGCTGTCCGCACGCAGCTCCAGCGCCCCGGCGCTCACGCTGAAGCGCAGCAGCCTCCAGCGTTGCAGGTCGGCCGCTACCCAGACCGCCAGCACATCCTCCCGGCCCAGCAGTGCCTCGCCGGCGGCCAGCGCGCCGTCGCGCAGGGCGGCAGCGCCGGTGCCGGGTAGTGGCAGTTCCTCACGGTACAGGGCGCGGGCGGGTTGCGCGAAGGCCGGGCCACGGCGGGCAAGCAGGGGCAGCCAGGTCTCGATGTTCGGGCGGCCGAAGCTGTCGATCACGCTCTGGAAGGCGTCGCCGGCGAGGAAGCTCGCGGCTTCGCCGGGCTCGTGCCAGAGGTAGACCGAGGCGTAGAGGTTGCCTTCGGCGCCGTGGCGGCCCTGTTCCTGGAGGACGAAGGCCTTGGCGATCAGGCCGGGCCGGGCGTCCCAGTCCGGGCCCTTGGCGGCGGCGCGCTGGCGGATGGCCTGGAGGTCGTGGCCCGCCGGGAGGCGGTGGCTGTATTGCATGGCGAACATGGCGGACTCCTTCTGCAGGTGGCGTGAAGGCAGTCTGCGCGGTCGCTGTCAGGCGAAACAGATATGGATTCGTGTTTCAGTGATTCGATCTAGAAATCATTGAGGCCCAGCTCGCCCTGGGCCTGCTCCGGCTTCGGCCGCGCCGGGCGCTGGCGCGGCGGTGGCGGGGCGATCTTGCGTGGCGCGCGCGGTTCCGCCTCGGGTTCGGGCGGCGGCAGGGCCAGGCGCGTGCTCTGCACCGTCCACCAGCGCGGCAGCAGCTGGCGCACCTGGCTCTGGCCGAAGCGGTCGTCGATCAGCCAGACCACGCCCTGGTCCTGCTGGGTGCGGATCACCCGGCCGGCGGCCTGCACCACCTTCTGCAGGCCGGGGTAGAGGTAGGTGTAGTCGTAGCCATCCCCGAACTGACGGTGCATGCGCTCGCGGATCTGCTCGTTCACCGCGTTCACCTGGGGCAGCCCGAGGGTGGCGACGAAGGCGCCGATCAGGCGGTCGCCGGGCAGGTCGATGCCTTCGCCGAAGGCCCCGCCGAGCACGGCGAAGCCGATGCCGCGGCCGCCGTTGCGGAACTGTTCGAGGAAGCCTTCGCGCTCGGTTTCGTCCATGTTCCGCGCCTGCACCCAGACCGGCACGTCCGGCTCGTCGCGGACGAAGCGTTCGCGCACCTGCTCCAGGTAGGCGTAGCTGCTGAAGAACGCCAGGTAGTTGCCCGGCCGCTCGCGGTACTGGCGCGCCATCAGCTCGCAGATCGGCCGCACCGACTGCGCGCGGTGCTGGTAGCGGGTGGACAGGTTGCGCACCACCTGCACTTCCAGCTGTTCGGCGCGGAACGGCGATTCCACGTCGATCCAGGCGGTGTCCGCCGGCAGGCCGAGCAGGTCGCGGTAGTAGTGCGCCGGGGTCAGGGTGGCGGAGAACAGCGTGCAGCTGTGCGCCTCCTCGAAGCGCGGGCCGAGGAAGGGCGCGGGGATCAGGTTGCGCAGGCATAGGGTCGAGTAGACCCGGCCGCTTTCGCTCTCGCGGCGGGTGATGTCGAACAGCGAGTGTTCGCCGAAGGCTTCGGCCAGGCGGCAGAAGGCCATGGCGTCGAGGTAGAAGCTCAGCAGTTCCAGGCTGTTGCCGTCGGGCTGTTCGCTGAGGTGGTCGGTGATCGCCGTCACCGCCTTCTGCAGGGCGAGGATGAACAGTTCCGGGGCCAGCGGGTAGACCTGGTATTCCACTTCCTGGTCGCGGTGCAGCTGGTTCCAGTGGCGGCCGACGCGGTCCAGCGCGCCTTTCAGCTTGTTCGGTGCGACCCGGCGCAGGTCGAGGAAATCCGCCTGGTCCAGCTCGCCGGTGTACATCTTGCGGCCGCGCTCGACCAGGTTGTGCGCCTCGTCCACCAGCAGCGCCACCTTCCATTCGTTGAGCGCGGTGAGGGCGTAGAGCAGGGCGCTCATGTCGAAGTAGTAGTTGTAGTCGCAGACCACCACGTCGGCCCAGCGGCTCAGTTCCTGGCTCAGGTAGTAGGGGCAGATGGCGTGCTCGCGGGCCACTTCGCGGACCCGCGCCTGGTCCAGCCAGGCGCCGTCGAGGGCGGCCACGCGGGCGGCCGGCAGGCGGTCGTAGAAACCCTTGGCCAGCGGGCAGGAGTCGCCGTGGCAGGCTTTGTCCGGATGTTCGCAGGCCTTGTCGCGGGCCACGTGTTCGAGCACCCGCAGCGGCAGCGCCGGGTCGTCCTGGCGCAGGCTCGCCAGGGCCTCCAGGGCCAGGCGCCGGCCGGGGGTCTTGGCGCTGAGGAAGAACAGCCGGTCGAGGCCCTGGCCGGGCATGGCCTTGAGTTGCGGGAACAGGGTGCCGAGGGTCTTGCCGATGCCGGTGGTGGCCTGGGCCATCAGGTGGCGGCCGTCGCGGGCGGCGCGGTATACCGCTTCGGCGAGCTGGCGCTGGCCGTGGCGGAACTGCGGCCAGGGGAAGCTCAGGCGCTCCAGGGCGACATCGCGGGCCGCGCGGTGGGCCATCTCGCGTTCGGCCCAGACGATGAAGCGCTGGCACTGCTGCTCGAAGAAGGCGTGCAGTTCGTCGACCTCGAAGCGCTCCTGGAGCACCGTTTCCTTCTGCGTCATGACGTTGAAGTAGACGATCGCCAGGTCGATGCGCTCCAGGTCCTGCTGGGCGCAGAGCAGCCAGCCGTAGACCTTGGCCTGGGCCCAGTGCAGCTGGCGGTGGTTGTCGGGGATGCGCGAAATGTCGCCGCGGTGGGTCTTGATCTCTTCCAGGCAGTTGCGCGCCGGGTCGTAGCCGTCGGCGCGGCCGCGCACCACCAGGTTGCGGTAGGCGCCGGCCAGCGGCAGTTCGGCGATGTAGCCGGGGCCACGGCGGCCGACCACGGTGGCGTGCCCGGCCATGCCTTCCTGGGCGGTGGGCGAGGGGGTGAAGCGCAGGTCGAGGTCGCCGACCTTGGCGGTGAATTCGCAGAGGGCGCGCACCGCGACCTGGTAGTTCATGCCGCTTCGCCCGCGCCGGCCCAGGTCACGTAGCAGACCTCCACCGGCATGCCGTGCTCGGCGCAGAACGCCAGCCAGCGCTTCTGGTTGTCCTGCAGGCGGTCGCCGGGGCCCTTCACCTCGATCATCCGGTAGCGGCCTTCGCCGGGGTAGAACTGGATCAGGTCGGGCATGCCGGCGCGGTTGGCCTGCAGGTCGTCGAGCAGGCGGCCGAACCAGGCCTTGAGGTGCGTCGCCGGCAGGCAGGCCAGGGCCTGTTCCAGCAGGGGTTCGTCGAGCAGCTCCCAGTACACGAAGGGCGATTGCAGGCCCTGCTTGGCGCGGTGGATGCGACGGATTTCGTCGGCGTAGGCGCCGTTCTCCAGCAACGCCAGGCGCGCATCGAACAGCGCGGCGCGGCGTTCGCGGAAGCGGCTGTCGTTGAGGTCCGCCGGGCCGCTGTGGAAGGGGTGGAAGAAGGCGCCGGGCAGCGGGGCGAAGATGACATCCCAGCAGAGCAGGCCGAACAGGCTGCAGATCAGGGTGTTCTCCACGTAGTGCACCGGGGCCTCGGGGCGGTCCAGGTGCAGCTGCACGCACTGTTCGACGCTCAGCCCGGCGACGGGGGTCAGTTCCAGGTCGATGCGCGCCGGCGGCGCGGCCTTGCTTCGCGCCGGCTGGGCGACGCCGAGCTGGCGGCGCAGGCGCACCAGGGCGCGCTCGATCAGCTGCGCTTCGGCGGCGTCCTGCGGCCGGGCCTCGGCCTGCAGGGCCAGCTCGTAGGCCTCGGCGTGGCGTTCCAGGCGCTCCAGCACGCGCACCTGGCGCTGGCGGGCGGCGCTGTGCTCGCTGGCGGCGTAGACCCGCAGGGCGGATTCCCAGTCGGCCTCGCGCTCCAGCTGCTGGCCGATATGGAACAGCAGGCGGCCGCGCCGGCGTTGCAGGTGCGCGGTGGCGCAGTCCACGGCGGCGATCAGCGGCAGCAGTTGCTCGGCGCCGGCGCCCAGCTCGAAGGCTTCGCGGCAGCGTTGCAGGAACAGCTGGGCGTCGATTTCCGCGCGGCTGGCGAAGCCGCGCGATTCGAGCGTGAGCGGCGGCGTTTCGTAGCGCAGGATGCCCAGGTCGGTGAGGACGAACTCGGTCCAGTCCTGGTGCAGGTTGCCGAAGAACATCAGGCGCAGGCGTTCGATCAGCGCGCCTATGGCCAGGCTGTAGACCGGCTCGTCCATTTGTGGACACCAGTCGGCGAAGGGCCGCGGCGCGGCGTCGGCCTCGGCCAGTTCGGCGAGCAGCTCGGGCTTGCGCAGCTGGCGGCTGGACAGGCGCGCGCCGAAGCAGGCGAGGATTTCGTCCTTGCGCAGCAGCCCGAAGAGTTCCTCCAGGCCCAGCGCGGCGCCGCCGTCGAGCCAGCCGGCCTGCAGCAGCGGCGCGGCGGCCGCGCGCGGGCAGCCGATCTCCGGGTAGTCCAGCTTGCTCGCGCGAAAGTGCGGGCCCTTGCGCATGATCAGCCGCACCAGCAGCGCGCGGGCTTCCAGCGGCAGGCCGTGGAAGTCGCGGAGGAAGGCGCGTTCACTGGCGTCGAAGAGGTCGTCGTAGCGTTCTTCCAGCCAGCCGAGGGCGCGGTGGAAGTTGGCCAGGTAGTAGAAGCGCGGGTCGGTCTGGAAAGGCATGGGCGAGGACGAGGGCTGTATCTTTATACAG
>NZ_JARJLT010000208.1 GCF_029335315.1 Pseudomonas citronellolis | reverse complement strand
GCGTGCGCTTGGTAGGAGCGGGCCATGCCCGCGATCACGCGCTCGGCGCGCCTGCGCTTTCAGAACAGTCGCTCGTCCTCCTCTTCCACCAGCCCGCCCAGCCCGTCCAGGCTGGCGCGGGTGGTGGCGCGGGCTTCGAGTTTGCGCCGGGCCGCTTCGGGCAGGTCGGTGTAGCGGATCAGGCCACGGTTCACCAGCACCCCCACCAGGTCTTCCAGCACCCGCACCAGCTCCAGGTCCGAGCGCTGCAGGGATTGCAGGCGGGCGTCCAGCGCGCCGTTCATCCAGGCCAGCACCTCGGGGGCGTCGGCGTTCATCGGTTCGGCGCCGGCGAAGGGTTCGCGTTCCACCCGCAGCAGGCGTCCATTCTCATCGCGCTTCACGTAGACCATCACCGCCTCCGGCTCATTTGTCCTTCTTGTACGCCGCCTCCAGCGCATCGTTGATGGTGCGCAGCACCTTGACCCGGGCGAAGCGCTTGTCGTTGGCCTCGACCAGGGTCCAGGGGGCGATCTCGGTGCTGGTGCGGTCGACCATGTCGCCCACCGCGTCGACGTACTGGTCCCACTTGTCGCGGTTGCGCCAGTCCTCGTCGGTGATCTTGTAGCGCTTGAACGGAATCGTCTCGCGCTCCTTGAAGCGGGCGTACTGGGTGTCCTTGTCGATCGACAGCCAGAACTTCACTACCACGATGCCGAAGTCCGTCAGCTGCTCCTCGAAGTCGTTGATCTCCGAATAGGCACGCAGCCAGTCGGCCGGCGAGCAGAAGCCCTCCACCCGCTCCACCAGCACCCGGCCGTACCAGGACCGGTCGAAGATGGTGAACTGCCGGCGCGCCGGCATGTGCCGCCAGAAGCGCCACAGGTAGGGCTGGGCGCGCTCCTCCTCGGTGGGCGCGGCGATCGGCACGATGTGGTACTGGCGCGGGTCCAGGGCGTCGGTGACGCGGCGGATGGCGCCGCCCTTGCCGGCCGCGTCGTTGCCCTCGAACACGGCGATCAGGGAATGCCGGCGGAAGCGCTTGTCGCGGATCAGCGTGGCCAGGCGTGCCTGCTCCTGGGCCAGTTGTTCCTGGTACTGGTCCTTGCTCAGGGCCAGCGTCAGGTCGAGGCTGTCGAGCAGCCCGCGGTTGTCCAGGCTGGCCACCAGGGGCGCCGCGTGGGGCTGGCGGCGCGGACGGTCCTTGAGCTTCAGCGCCGCCTGCAGGCCTTCCAGCAGGGTGCGGCCGACGGTCAGGCTGCGATAGCGCTCGTCGGCGCCCTCGACGATGTACCAGGGCGCGTAGTCGCGGCTGGTGCGGCGCAGCACGCGCTCGCCGTAGCGCACGAATCTGTCGTAGACCTCGCTCTGCAGCCAGTCGATCTCGCTCAACTGCCAGGAGCGCTGCGGGTCGTTCTCCAGCGACTTCAGGCGTTCCTTGAGCTGCTTCTTGGACAGGTGGAACCAGAACTTGAAGATCAGCGCGCCCTCGTCGCAGAGCATGCGTTCGAAGCGTTCGGCGGCGTCGATGGCGACGTCCAGGCGGTTGTCCTTGATGTCGCCGTTGACCCGCGCGTAGAGCATCTGGCTGTACCAGTTGCCGAAGAAGATCGAGGTCCGCCCCTTGGGTGGCAGGCGCCGCCAGAAGCGCCATTGCGAGGGCCGCGAAAGTTCCTCGTCCGAGGGCCGCAGAAAACTTTCCACCTGGATCAGCCGGGGGTCCATCCATTCGTTGAGCAGCTTGACCGTCTCGCCCTTGCCGGCGCCTTCGATGCCGTTGATCAGGATGATCACCGGGAAGCGCGACTGCTGCTTCAACTCGTATTGCGCCTCGAGCAACGCCTCGCGCAACTCGGCGACTTCCCTCTCGTAGGTTTCCTTGTCGATGGAATGGCCGATTTCGGCGGATTCGAACATGCACTGCCTCCTGACTGCGGGATGCATTCAAGGTAGCGGATGTGACGCAGACTGTCTGCGCGAGGGATCGGCTAAAATGCGCCCTTCGCACTCCCGCCGGTACCCCCATGCCCGATCCGCACAATGCCCAGCTCGACTGGGACGAAAACGGCCAGCCCCTGTCGCGCGCCTACGGCGACGTGTACTTCTCCAGCGCCTCGGGGATCGCGGAAACGCACCACGTGTTCCTCGACGGCAGCCAGCTGCCGCGACGCTTCGCCGCGCTGCCCGCCGGCGGGCGCCTGAGCATCGGCGAGACCGGCTTCGGCACCGGTCTGAACTTTCTCTGCGCCTGGCGCCTGTTCGATCAGCTGGCGCCGGCCGACGCGCGCCTGCATTTCGTCAGCGTGGAGAAATACCCGCTGCGCCGCGACGACCTGCAGCGCGCCCTCGGCCTGTGGGACGAGCTGCGGCCCTGGAGCGAGCAGTTGCTGGCGCAGTACCACGCCATCCACCCCGGCTTCCAGCGCCTGGTATTCGCCGGCGGCCGCGTGGTGCTGACCCTGCTGGTGGGCGATGCGCTGGAAATCCTGCCGGAGCTGGACGCGCGCATCGACGCCTGGTTCCTCGACGGCTTCGCCCCGGCGAAGAACCCGGAGATGTGGAGCGAGCCGCTGTTCGAGCAGCTGGCGCGGCTGTCCGGCCCCGGTACGACCCTGGCCAGCTTCACCACCGCCGGCGTCGTCCGCCGCGCGTTGAAAGCCGCCGGCTTCGCCGTGCGGCGGGTCGAGGGCTTCGGCAAGAAATGGGAAAACCTGACGGGTGAGTTCCAGGGCGCCACGCCCGCCGCCGAGAAGCCCTGGTACGCGCGCCCCGCCGCAGCGCCGGGGGAACGCCACGCCCTGGTGATCGGCGGTGGCCTGGCCGGCTGCGCCAGCGCCGCGAGCCTGGCCGCGCGCGGCTGGCGAGTGACCCTGATCGAACGCCATACCGGGCTGGCCCGGGAGGCCTCGGGCAATCCCCAGGGCGTGCTCTACCTGAAGCTGTCGGCCCACGGCACCGCCCTTTCGCGCCTGATCGTGGCCGGCTTCGGGCATACCCGCCGGCTGCTGGAGCGCCTGCAGCGCGACGCCGACTGGCAGGCCTGCGGCGTGCTGCAACTGGCCTTCGACGAGGCCGAGGGCAAGCGCCAGGCGAAACTGGCCGAGGCCTTCCCCAGCGACCTGCTGCGCACGCTCAGCCGCGAGCAGGCCGAAGCCGTCGCCGGCGTGGCGCTGCCCGCCGGCGGGCTGTTCTTCCCCGAAGCCGGCTGGGCGCACCCGCCGGCGCTGTGCCAAACCCTCGCCGAGCACCCGCTGATCACTGTGCTGAGTGGCCGGGAAGTGCGCCTGGAGCGCGACGGCGAGCAGTGGCGCGCCTGGGCCGGCGACGAGTGCCTGGCTGCGGCGCCCGTCGCGATCCTCGCCACCGCTGCCGAGGTGCGTGCCTTCCCCGGCGCCGCCAGCCTGCCGCTCAAGCGCATCCGCGGGCAGATCAGCCGCCTGCCGGCCAGCCCGGAAAGCGCCGCGCTGCGCACCGTAGTCTGCGCCGAGGGCTACGTCGCCCCGCCGCGCCACGGCGAGCACACCCTGGGCGCCAGCTTCGACTTCCACAGCGACGACCTGCAGCCGACCGTCGCCGAGCACCAGGGCAACCTGGAGCTGCTCGCCGAGATTTCCCCGGACCTGGTGCGCCGCCTGCACGCCGACCAGCTCGATCCGGCTACGCTGCAAGGACGCGCGGCGTTCCGCTGCACCACCCCGGACTACCTGCCGCTGATCGGCCCGCTGGCGCACCGCGAGGCCTTCGCCGAGGCCTACGCGGTGCTGGCCAAGGATGCCCGCCAGGTGCCGGACACGCCCTGTCCCTGGCTCGACGGCCTGTACCTGAACAGCGCCCACGGCTCGCGCGGGCTGATCAGCGCGCCGCTGTCCGGCGAGCTGCTGGCGGCGTGGATCGACGGTGAGCCGCTGCCGCTGCCGCGCGCGGTGGCCGAGGCCTGCCACCCCAACCGCTTCTTCCTGCGCGAACTGGTACGCGGCCAGAAGCACTGACACTCCAAGCCACCGGACCACCGGAGCCCGCCAAGCGAATGGACGCCCTGCTCGTCGAATCCACCTTCATCGGCCTGATCCTCGGCGTGCTGCTCGGGCTCACCGGCGCCGGCGGCTCGCTGGTCGCCCTGCCGCTGCTGCTCAGCCTGCACCTGCCGCTGCACGACGCCATCGGCGTGAGCCTGGGCGCGGTGGCGCTGTCGGCGCTGGTCGGCGCCATTCCCCGCGCGCGCCAGGGCCAGGTGGCCTGGCGTCCGCTGGTCTGGCTGACGCTGACCGGCTGGCCGGGCAACGCCGCAGGCCAGTGGCTGGGGCGCTTCATCCCGGACGCGGTGCTGATCCTCGGCTTCTGCGCGCTGGTGTTGTGGTCGGCCTGGCGCATGTGGCGCGGCTCGAGCGCACCCAGGGCGCCGGGCGCCGCCACCGGTCACGCGCCCCTGCTGGGCCTGGGCCTGGCGGTGGGCCTGCTGTCGGGCTTGATGGGGGTGGGCGGCGGCTTCCTGATCGTCCCGGGACTGTTGTGGTTCACACCGCTGTCGATGCTGGCGGCGACCGCCACCTCGATGGCGGTGATCGCCCTGGTTTCCGGCGGCGGCTTCCTGCTCTACCTCAGCCATGCCCAGCCGCCGTTGCCGTTGCTCGCAGCCCTGGCCGCCGGCGGCGCGCTCGGCGTGCTGGCCGGCAACCGCCTGGCGCTGCGCCTGGGCGGCGCCACCCTGCAGCGGATCTTCGCGGTGATGCTGGTGGCGGTGAGCCTGTCGCTGGCGGCGCAGAAGCTGCTGGCGTGATCGCCGGGCAGTTCCTTACCCGCCGGCCGACGGCGGATCACCGCGAACGGTTATTCGCCCCACGCTCACGCGCAGCCTGGCGCTAATCCTCTTCCTCTTCCTCGGGCAGCTCGAACAGCTCCGCCGCCCGCAGCAAGCCGGCCAGCACCGCGTGGCGCTCCCACTCCGGCAGTTCGGCGAAGCGCTCCATCACGTACTCCGGCAACAGCGGCGGCGCCGAGCGCAACGCGTCGCGGCCGGCGTCCTCCAGCAGCAGCCATTGCTTGCGGCGGTCCTGCTCGTCGCGCCGGCGGGCCAGCAGGCCGCGACTTTCCAGGCGGTCCAGCACCCCGGACAGCGAGGCCTGGGACAGGCTCACGCGCTTGGCCAGGCGGCTGGCGGTGATTTCCCGCTCCACCAGCAGCACCTGCAGGATCAGCAACTGCAGCGGCGTCAGCCCGCCGAACCGGCCCAGGCGCTTGGCGTGCACCTCGCTGCCCTGCTGCAAGCGTCGCAAGGCCTGGAACATCGACAGCGCATAGGCTTCTTCCATCGCATTTTCCTTTCAACAAAAATTAATAAACCGTGTGTAAACCGCATTAATTCATAAAAAAATCATAGAACTACTTTCACATGAAAGAGTCAGTCTGTTAACTGGAAAGAAGGGCCCCGGCCTGATCACCCATTCATCCCCAACGGAGAACCGGTAAGGAAAATGTGCGGATTAGCAGGAGAACTACGTTTCGATAACCGACCGGCCGACCTCGCCGCGGTCGAACGAATCACCCACCACCTCGCCCCTCGCGGCCCCGACGCCTGGGGCTTCCACAGCGAAGGCCCACTGGCGCTCGGCCACCGGCGGCTGAAGATCATGGACCTAGCGGAGGCCTCCGGCCAGCCGATGGTCGACACCGCGCTGGGCCTGTCCCTGGTGTTCAACGGCGCCATCTACAACTACCCCGAGCTGCGCAAGGAACTGGAAGCCCTGGGCTACCGCTTCTTCTCCGGCGGCGACACCGAAGTGCTGCTCAAGGGCTACCACGCCTGGGGCGAGGACCTGCTGCCCAGGCTCAACGGCATGTTCGCCTTCGCCATCTGGGAACGCGACGCCCGCCGCCTGTTCATCGCCCGCGACCGCCTGGGCATCAAGCCGCTGTACTTCACCCACGACGAGCAGCGCCTGCGCTTCGCCTCCAGCCTGCCGGCGCTGTTGCAGGGCGGCGGCATCGATACCAGCTTGGACCCGGAAGCGCTCAACCTCTACCTGAATTTCCACGCCGTGGTCCCCGCGCCGCGCACCATCCTCGCCGGCGTGCGCAAGTTGCCGCCGGCGAGCTGGATGAGCGTCGACGCCGACGGCCAGGTCGAGCAGCGCTGCTGGTGGCGCCTGGAATACGGTTGCCGCGACGACGAGCGCGAGCTGCGCCTGGAAGACTGGGAAGACCGCGTGCTGGAAAGCCTGCGCGACGCCGTGGGGATTCGCCAGCGCGCGGCCCGCGAAGTGGGCGTGCTGCTCTCCGGCGGGGTGGACTCCAGCCTGCTGGTCGGCTTGCTGCACGAGGCCGGGGTGGCGGACCTGCTGACCTTCTCCATCGGCTTCGAAGACGCCGGCGGCGAGCGCGGCGACGAATTCCACTACTCCGACCTCATCGCCCGCCGCTACGGCACGCGCCACCACCAGCTGCGCATCGCCGAGCGGGAGGTGATCGAGCAGTTGCCGGCGGCGTTCCGCGCCATGAGCGAGCCGATGGTCAGCCACGACTGCATCGCCTTCTACCTGCTCTCCCGCGAGGTCTCCAGGCACTGCAAGGTGGTGCAGAGCGGCCAGGGCGCCGACGAACTCTTCGCCGGCTACCACTGGTACCCGCGCATGGTCGGCGCCGCCTCGCCGCTGCACGCCTACCGCGAGGCCTTCTTCGACCGCAGCCACGGCGAATACGAAAGCACCGTGCGCCCCGCCATGCGCGTGGAGGACGTGGCCCAGGCCTTCGTCGCCGGGCACTTCGCCACCCCCGGCGCCAGCGACCCGGTGGACAAGGCGCTGCGCCTGGACAGCACCATCATGCTGGTCGACGACCCGGTCAAGCGGGTGGACAACATGACCATGGCCTGGGGCCTGGAAGCCCGCGTGCCGTTCCTCGACTACCGCCTGGCCGAGCTTTCGGCGCGCATCCCGGCGCGCTTCAAGCTCGGCGACGGCGGCAAGCAGGTGCTCAAGGCGGCGGCGCGCAAGGTGATTCCCGCCGAGGTGATCGACCGGCCCAAGGGCTACTTCCCGGTGCCCGGCCTCAAGCACCTGCAGGGCGACACCCGCGCCTGGGTCAGCGAGCTGCTGCTGGACCCCAGCCAGGACCGCGGCCTGTTCGAAGCGGCCTGGATCGACCGCCTGCTCAGCCAGCCGCAGGACGACCTCACCCCCTTGCGCGGCTCCAAGCTCTGGCAGCTGGCCGCCCTCAACCTCTGGCTGACCGAACAGGGACTCTGACCCCAGCCAGCAACGCGGCCGCCGCCCCGCCGGCGGCCCGTTCCAGGGAGCGAACCATGAAAAGCCATTTCAACCTGCCCCACCCGCACAACCAGCGCCTGCTGCGCGGCCAGGTGCCGACCTACCAGCGCCTGCAGGCGCGCTTCGCCGAAGACCACGAGCAGCCCGGCTGCGAACCGCGCAGCCTGCATTGCGGCTGGGGCCGGCTGCTGATCGGGCACACCTTCGCCGAAGCCGAGATCCTGGCCGGCGAACTGCTCAACGAGCGCCCCGGCGAGCGCGACATCGCCCTCTACGTGGCGGCGCCGCAGCAGGTGCTGGCGCACGCCCCGCAACAGCTGTTCCTCGACCCCTCCGACACCCTGCGCCTGTGGTTCACCGACTACCGCCCGGCGCGCCGCTCGTTCCGTGGCTTCCGCATCCGCCGGGTGCACGGCGAGGCCGACTGGGCGGCGGTCAATCGCCTGTACCTGGCGCGCGGCATGCTGCCGGTGGACGCCGGACGGCTGACTCCGCACTACCAGGGCGGGCCGACCTACTGGCTGGCCGAGGACAGCGAGACCGGCGTCGCGGTCGGCGCGGTGATGGGCCTGAACCACGCCAAGGCCTTCCACGACCCGGAGCGTGGCTCCAGCCTCTGGTGCCTGGCGGTGGACCCGCAGTGCAGCCGCCCCGGCGTCGGCGAGGCGCTGGTGCGCCACCTCATCGAACACTTCATGAGCCGCGAGCTGGCCTACCTCGACCTCTCGGTGCTGCACAGCAACCAGCAGGCCAAGGCGCTCTACCGCAAGCTCGGCTTCCGCGAGCTGGCGACCTTCGCCATCAAGCGCAAGAACGGCATCAACCAGCCGCTGTTCCTCGGCCCCGGCCCCGAGCAGGGGCTCAACCCCTACGCCCGCATCATCGTCGACGAGGCGCACCGGCGCGGCATCGAGGTGCAGGTGCAGGACGCCGCCGCCGGGATCTTCAGCCTGACCCAGGGCGGCCGGCGCATCCGCTGCCGCGAGTCGCTCTGCGACCTGACCAGCGCGGTGAGCATGACCCTCTGCCAGGACAAGCAACTGACCCACCGCGCCCTCGCCCGCGCCGGCCTCAAGCAGCCGCAGCAGCGCCTGGCCGGCGACGCCGAGGCCAACGCCGCGTTCCTCGCCGAGCACGGCGCGCTGGTGGTCAAGCCGGTGGATGGCGAGCAGGGCCAGGGCGTGGCGGTCAACCTGGGCAGCGCCGAGGAAGTCGAGGCGGCGATCGCCCACGCCCACCAGTTCGACGGCCGCGTGCTGCTGGAGAGCTACCACCCGGGGCTGGACCTGCGCGTACTGGTGATCGGCTACGACGTGGTGGCCGCGGCGGTGCGCCACCCGGCCACGGTGATCGGCGACGGCCGCCACAGCATCCGCCAGCTGATCGCCGCGCAGAGCCGCCGGCGCCAGGCCGCCACCGGCGGCGAAAGCCGCATCCCGCTGGACGGCGAGACCGAGCGCACCCTGCACGCCGCCGGCTTCGGCTACGACGACGTGCTGCCCGAAGGCCGCCGCCTGGCCGTGCGCGGCACCGCCAACCTGCACACCGGCGGCACCCTGGAAGACGTCACCGAGCGCCTCCACCCGGCCCTGCGCGAGGCCGCCATCCGCGCCGCGCGGGCGCTGGAAATCCCGGTCACCGGGCTCGACCTGCTGGTGCCGGCGGTGGACGCCGAGGACTACGTGATCATCGAGGCCAACGAACGCCCGGGCCTGGCCAACCACGAGCCGCAGCCCACCGCCGAACGCTTCCTCGACCTGCTCTTCCCGCTGAGCCGCGAGCCCCTTGAACGCGAGGTACCCGCATGAGCCGCCTGCCGCAACCCGACCTGAACTACCTGCAACGGGTGCTGCTGGAGATGCTCGCCATCCCCAGCCCCACCGGCTTCACCGACACCATCGTGCGCTACGTCGCCGAGCGTCTCGAAGAGCTCGGCGTACCCTTCGAGATGACCCGCCGCGGGACCATCCGCGCGACCCTCGCCGGCCGGCGCAAGAGCCCGGACCGCGCGGTCTCGGCGCACCTGGACACGATTGGCGCGATCGTCCGCGAGATCAAGCCCAACGGCCGCCTGGCGCTGGCCCCGGTGGGCTGCTGGTCGAGCCGCTTCGCCGAGGGCAGCCGGGTCACGGTGTTCTGCGACAACGGCGTGCTGCGCGGCAGCGTGCTGCCGCTGATGGCTTCCGGGCACGCCTTCAACACCGCGGTGGACAGCCTGCCGATCAGCTGGGACCACGTCGAACTGCGCCTGGACGCCTACACCGTGAGCCTCGCGGACAGCTCCACCCTCGGCGTGTCGATCGGCGATTTCGTCGCCTTCGACCCGCTGCCGGAGTTCACCGACAGCGGCCACATCAGCGCCCGCCACCTCGACGACAAGGCCGGCGTGGCGGCGCTGCTGGCGGCGCTCAAGGCCATAGTCGAAAGCGGCGAGGAACCACCGATCGACTGCCACCCGCTGTTCACCATCACCGAGGAGATCGGCTCCGGCGCGGCCGGCGCGCTGCCCTGGGACGTGAGCGAGTTCGTCGGCATCGACATCGCCCCGGTGGCCGAGGGGCAGAACTCCAGCGAGCACGCGGTGAGCGTGGCCCTGCAGGACTCCGGCGGGCCCTACGACTACCACCTGTCGCGGCACCTGCTGCGCCTGGCCGAGCGCCACGAAGTGGCGGTGCGCCGCGACCTGTTCCGCTACTACCACAGCGACGCGCAGTCGGCGATCGAGGCCGGCCACGACATCCGCACCGCGCTGCTGGCCTTCGGCTGCGACGCCACCCACGGCTACGAGCGCACCCACATCGACAGCCTGGCCAACCTGGCCCGTCTGCTCTGCGCCTACCTGCTGAGCCCGCCGGTGTTCGACAGCGACGCCGAGCCCCAGGAGAACGCCATCGAGCGCTTCAGCAAGCAGCTGGAACACCCGGTGCACATGGAGAGCACCACCCACGTGCAACCGGTGGGCGAGCTGCTCGACCAGCCCCGGGACGACGACAAGGAGCGCCGCTGAGGCATTCCGGGCTCGCCGGCGGGACGGCGCGCGACTAGAATCGCCGCCTGTTCCGCCGAGTACCCGCCATGCTGATCCCCCACGACTTGCTCGAAGCCGAGACCCTGGAAAACCTGCTGGAAGACTTCGTCACCCGCGAAGGCACCGACAACGGCGACGAAACGCCGCTGGACACCCGCGTCGAACGCGCGCGCCGCGCGTTGAAGCGCGGCGACGCGGTGATCGTCTTCGACCCGGAGAGCCAGCAGTGCCAACTGATGCTGAAGAGCGAAGTACCGAAGGAGTGGCTGGAGGACTGAGCGTGCAAGCCACGCCAATGTGCTTTTCGTAGAATGGGTATCGCTTCGCTCAACCCGTCCTACGACGCTGAACGTAGGGCGCATAACGCCTACGGCGTTATCCGCCGAATCGCGGACAGAGTCCGCTCCTACGGTTCAGGGAAGCACGGGCGTAGGAGCGGACTTCGTCCGCGATTGGATTCCCAGGCTGCGCCTGGCCTACCCCCATCAGGGCGCCAGCTTCGGCCCCAGCAGCACCACGCTGGCCCCGGCGATGCACAGCGCCGCCCCCAGCCAGTCGCTCCATAGCGGCCGGCTCTTCTCGATGAACGCCAGCCAGAACAGCGACGCCGCCACGTAGATGCCGCCGTAGGCCGCGTAGGCGCGCCCGGCGTATTGCGCTTCGACGCGGGTCAGCAGCAGCGCGAAGCAGACCAGGCTGAACAGCCCGGGAATTATCCACAGGGGCGTGCGCTCCAGGCGTAGCCAGAGGAAGAAGGCGTAGCAGCCGGCGATCTCGCAGAACGCGGCGAGGAGGAACCAGAGGTAGTTGAGCATGGGATGTCCTTGTCGGTCAGCCGCGCAGGTTGCCTTCGCGCTCCCACACGCAGCGCACCCGCAGGTCGTCTTCCTGGGGGCTGTGGAAGCCGCGCTCGGATTCCCAGCGGAAGGTGTGGCAGCCGTTGAGTTCGGTTTCCAGGTGCACCACCGCGCTGGCCCAGTACAGGCGCTTGAGCAACGCCTCGAACTGTTCCACCCAGAGGCTCCATTCGTATTCGATGGCCTGGTAGCTGGCGCCGAAGTGAATCACCTGCGACTGGTACAGGCCGGCGCCTTCCTGTTCGCAGCGGCTGAACATCTCGCGGCCGATGAACGGCCAGGCCTCGCCCACCGGCAGGCTGTCCAGCACCTTGCGATTGGCCGCGCGACGCATGCGCCGCTCCATGGAGTCGCCGGGCCAGTCGCGGATGCAACCATAGACGATGGATTCGGACTGCAAGGCGGTGAAACTCCCACGGAAAGACGCTGCCTTCTAGCACAGGCGCGGGCGCCGGAAAAGCGCCGCGAGGCAAAGTTGCGCGGCGCATCGCCCGGGCCCTGAAAAGCAAAAGCCCCGCGAACGTGGCGGGGCTCTCACTGGGGTCCAACATAGATCGGCAGGCAGGCCGGTGAAGCAAAACTACGCCTTTGCACCGCCATGGGCAAGCCCTGTTTGAGCCTGCACCGAAGCGGTGCGAAAACTCAGGCCAGGCTGCGCTGCTTGGCCTTCATCTTGCCGGCCATGCTGGTCATTTCGTCGTAGATCGCCTGCGGGTTCTGCTGCTTGATCTTCCAGGCCATGCGGCCCTGTTCATGGGGCAGGATCATGAAGCTGTCGCGGCCGACTTCCTGGTGGATGTAGTCGGCGATGTCGGTGGCGCTGATCGGCGAGCCTTCCAGCAGCTTGCCGACCTGGCTCTTCATTTCCGGGCTCGGGCCGCGGAAGGAGTCCAGCAGGTTGGTCTGGAAGAACGACGGGCAGACCACGTGGACCTTCACGTCCACCAGCGCCAGTTCCGCCAGCAGGCTTTCCGAGAGCGCCACCACGCCGGCCTTGGCCACGTTGTAGTTGCTCATCGCCGGGCCCTGCATCAGTGCGGCCATGGAGGCGATGTTGATGATCCGCCCCTTGCTGCGCTCGAGCAGTGGCAGGAAGGCCTTGCAGCCCTTGACCACGCCCATCAGGTTGATCGCGATCTGCCAGTCCCAGTCTTCCAGCGACAGCTCGTCGAAGAAGCCGCCGGACGCCACGCCGGCGTTGTTGACGATGACGTCGACGCCGCCGAACTTCTCGTCGCAGGCCTGGGCCAGGGCGGTGAGCTGGCTGTAGTCGCGCACGTCGCAGCGCTGGGTGAAGCCGTCGCCGCCGGCCTCGCGCACCAGGCGCAGGGTTTCCGCCAGGCCCGCGTCATTGATGTCGGCCAGGGCCAGGCGCCAGCCTTCGCGGGCCCAGCGCAGGGCGATTTCACGACCCAGGCCGGAACCGGCGCCGGTGATCATCATGCGATTTTGCATAGGGAGTTGCCTTGTCTTGTCTGGGGAGTTGTCGCCAGTTTAGCCAAGGCCTCCCGCCTCCCGCGCTTACATCAGGCTGCTGAATGGCGCCGGCAAACCGACGCCACAGCCCGATGGGACGCGGCCTTCAGAGGTGTGGAAGGAGCAGGCAGGAAAGCTTGCCAAGGACCAGCGCGATACCGGCCGAGACCAGTACGAAAGCGGCGCAGTTGACCTTTTCGCGGCGCAACCCGGCGATAGAGCGCACGCGGTAGCGCAGGAGGAAGAACCCCAGCGCCAGCAGCAGCGAGGGCACCAGGTAGACGAACTGCCAGTAACGCTGGGGGTCGGCCTCGCGCGCCAGCCAGTCAGCCAGCGGCAGGGCCACCAGGCCGCTGAGCAACTGGCCGAGCAGCCACAGGCTGCCCAGTGCGACCAGTACCAGTCCGAGCATTCCCTCTCCCCCCATCCCGAAAAAGCCGCCATGGTAGGACCTGGGGGGCCGGCGGGCTGTGTCCTGGATCACCTTGCGCAGCTCCCGCCGGCCATGTAGCGCGAAAGATACAAGCTAGATGTGTCCCAGTAGCAACATCACCAGCAGCACCACCAGGAGCACGCCGAGAATCCCCGACGGGCCGTAGCCCCAGCTGCGCGAATAGGGGTACACCGGCAGGCCGCCGATGAGCAGAAGGATGAGGATGACCAGCAGAATGGTTCCCATGGTGCGTCTCCCGTAGACAGTCGGGCGACGGCGCCGGCAACGCCGGTCCGCCGACCGCGGAACGGGCAGCGCGCCATGGCTGCCCACCTGCTATTGGGACCGACGGCGCGACAATGGGATTCAGTTTTTTTCCGCCCCGCGTCTCAGCGTGGCGCGTCGGGCAGCGCGCCCTTGCGCAGGCGCAGGAACATCAGCGCCACGCTGCGCGCATCGCCCTGCGCGGTGTGGCGGCCTTCCACGGGGATGTCGAGGGTGCGCGCCAGGGTGTCGAAGCGCAGGTCCAGGTGCAGGTCCGGGTAACGCCGCGCCATCTTGCGCTGGTACAGCGCGGAGACCTCGATGCGCGGGTTGTCCAGGCTGGCGTCCAGCTGCGCGCCCAGGTGCCGGCGCAGCACGGCGACGTCGAACGACAGGTAGTAGCCCAGCAACGGGCGGTCGCCGATGAACGCCAGGGTCCGGCGCAGCGCTTCGGCCAGCGGCAGCTGGCCTTCGAGGTCGGCGCGGCGCAGCTTGTGGATGCGGATCGAGTCGCCGCTCAGGCTCGCCGGTGGCTCCACCAGCAGCTCCAGGCGCTCGCCGAGGACCAGCTTGCCGCGCCGGATGAGCACCGCGCCGATGCTCAGGATATCCGCCTTGCGCGGGTCGAGGCTGGTGGTCTCGAGGTCCAGCGAGACGATTTCCTCGGCTTCCTCGGGAGCGTGCAGGCACCAGTGGAGGCGGCGCCGCCAGAGCGGCCAGTGGCTCTCGGGAAGCTTGACCTGCGCGTTCATCGAGTCTCCAGGTGGAACTGCCGTTCCAGGCTCTGCTTGAATTTCTTCACCGCGTGCAGGCCGAAGCGCAGCATGTCGCGTTCGTGGCGACTCAGGCGGGCGACGTCGAGGCCCTGCTGGCGACCATCGCGCCCGCCGGCCAGTTGCTGGGTCAGGCGCAGCTGGAGGAACAGCTCGAAGGCCTCGGCGAGGTTGTCGGCCAGGCCCGCGTCTATCACCCCGCGCGCCTTCAGCGCCTCCAGCCGGGCCAGGCTGCCGCGCGCCTCCAGGCCTTCGCGCAGGGCCAGCACGCGGCAGCCGTGAACGATCGGGAAAATGCCGCCGCGCTTGATGTCCAGTTGCTCCTCGCGGGTCTTCAACTGGCCGAGGAAGGTCAACGGCGTATCGAACTGCAAGGCCGCCACGGCGATCCCGGCCAGCCAGCGCTCGCCGTCGCGGGCGAAGCACGCCAGGCCCTGGCGCAGCCCGTCGAACAGCCGCCGGTTGCCCGCCACCGGCCAGGCGTCGGCGAGGATCGACAGGCGCATCAGCTGTTCCGGTCGGCCCTCCAGGCCGGTCTGGTTGAGTTCGCGCTGCCAGGCCGGCAGCGCCTTGCACCAGTCGGCGTGGCTGGCCATGACACCGCCCGGGCAAGGCGGATAACCGCACGCCAGCAGCGCCTCGCTGAAGCGCTGCATCAATGCCAGGGCCTGCTCCTGGGGGAAGTCCTCGGCGAGGATCAAGGCGTTGTCCTGGTCGGTCTTGAGCAACTGCTCGCCGCGTCCTTCGCTGCCCATCACCACCAGGCAACAGCGGCTGCGCAGCGGCGCCGGCACCAGCAGCTCGAAGAGGCGTTCGAGCAGTTGCTCGTTGAGCGCGCTGACCAGTTGCATGATGAAGCGCAGGCGGATGCCGTTGCCGGCCAGGGTGGCGATCAGCGTATGCAGGGTCTCGGCGGCGCCGCGCAGCTCTTCCTCGGTCTCGGCGCGGGCAATGCGCAGCGCCAGCACGTGGGAATGGGTGGAGAACAGGCTGAGCACCTGGGTCAGGTGCAGCAGGCCGACCACCTGGCCTTCCTCGCGCACGGCGACGCGCTCGATGCGCAGGCGGGTCATGAGGATCATCGCGTCGAACAGGAAATCGCCCAGCTCGACGCAGGCCAGCGGACCATGGGCCAGCGGGCCGATGGCCTCGCTCTCGTCACGGCCATCGCGGAAGTGCGCGCGCATCAGGTCGGTGCGGGTGACGATGCCCAGCCCGTCGGCGCCGCGCACCAGCAGGGCGTCGGCGCCATGGCTGAGCTGCAGCCGCGCGGCGTCGCCCAGGGTCAGGCCGGCGTCCACTTCCAGGGCCGGCAGCAGGTGCTCGCGGGCGATGCGGGTGAGCATGAATTCGGCCAGGTTCTGCCCGTCGCGCCGCGCCAGCTGGCGCTTGGCCGCGAGGTCGGCCTGGAAGAAACGGGCGAAGCCCGGGTTATCGCCGCACAGCTGGTGGAAGGCGCTGGCCGGCAGTTCGTAGAGGATGCTCTCCTCCACCGCGCGGTAGGCGTGCTTGCTGCTGCCGGAGAACAGCCCGCGGATGTCGAACAGGTCGTCGCCGGCGTACTGGGCGAACAGCCTGCCGTCCTCGCCGCGCTCCTCGACCACGCCCTTGAGCACGATGAACAGGCAGGGCACGGCGGCGCCGGCGTCGAGCACGGCTTCGCCGGTGGTGTAGTAGGCGACGCTGAGCGCCTCGGCGAAGGCCTGGCGTTCGCCCGCACGCAGCAGGTCGAACGGCGGCGCGGAAAAATTGAAGCTCTCGGGCATCGCGAGCCCCTTCTGGCAGTACCGCAAAAAGAACGAAGCCGGAGGCGGGCCTCCGGCTTCGTCGTGGTCAGCCGTGGATCATCAGTGGGCTACCGCGCCACTGGCGCCCAGGCCGGTCTGCGAGCGAATGAACTGCGGGAAGAAGCGCGCGCGCTCTTCGTCGGCAGCCTTCGACTTGTCGGTGATGGAGAAGAACCAGATGCCGATGAAGGCCACGGCCATGGAGAACAGCGCCGGGTACTCGAACGGGTAGATCGGCTTCTCGTGGCCGAGGATCTGCACCCAGATGGTCGGGCCGAGGATCATCAGCACCACCGCGGTGATCAGCCCCATCCAGCCGCCGATGGTGGCGCCACGGGTGGTCAGCTTCTTCCAGTACATCGAGAGCAGCAGCACCGGGAAGTTGCAGCTGGCGGCGATGGAGAAGGCCAGGCCGACCATGAAGGCGATGTTCTGCTTCTCGAACAGGATGCCGAGGAAGATGGCCACCACGCCCAGGGCGACGGTGGTGATCTTCGACACGCGCAGCTCGTCCTTCTCGTTGGCCTTGCCGCCCTTGATGACGCTGGCGTACAGGTCGTGGGACACCGCCGAGGCACCGGCCAGGGTCAGGCCGGCGACCACCGCGAGGATGGTGGCGAAGGCCACCGCCGAGATGAAGCCGAGGAACAGGCTGCCGCCGACGGCGTCGGCCAGGTGCACCGCGGCCATGTTGTTGCCGCCCAGCAGGGCGCCGGCGGCGTCCTTGAAGGCCGGGTTGGTGCTGACCAGCAGGATGGCGCCGAAGCCGATGATGAAGGTCAGGATGTAGAAGTAGCCGATGAAGCCGGTGGCGAAGAACACCGACTTGCGGGCTTCCTTGGCGTCGCTGACGGTGAAGAAGCGCATCAGGATGTGCGGCAGGCCGGCGGTGCCGAACATCAGCGCGAAGCCCAGGGAGAAGGCCGAGATCGGGTCCTTCACCAGGCCGCCGGGGCTCATGATCGCCTCGCCCTTCGGGTGCACCTTGATGGCTTCGGAGAACAGGGTGCTGATGTCGAAGTTGACGTGCTTGAGCACCATGATCGCCATGAAGGTGGCGCCGGAGAGCAGCAGCACCGCCTTGATGATCTGCACCCAGGTGGTGGCGAGCATGCCGCCGAACAGCACGTAGAGCACCATCAGGATGCCGACCATGACCACCGCGACATGGTAGTTCAGGCCGAACAGCAGCTCGATCAGCTTGCCGGCGCCGACCATCTGCGCGATCAGGTAGAAGGCCACCACCACCAGCGAACCGCAGGCGGACAGGGTGCGCACTTCCTTCTGTTTCAGGCGGTAGGAGGCGACGTCGGCGAAGGTGTACTTGCCGAGGTTGCGCAGGCGTTCGGCGATCAGGAAGAGGATGATCGGCCAGCCGACCAGGAAGCCGATGGAGTAGATCAGGCCGTCGTAGCCGGAGGTGAACACCAGCGCGGAAATCCCCAGGAAGGAGGCCGCGGACATGTAGTCACCGGCGATCGCCAGGCCGTTCTGGAAGCCGGTGATGCTGCCGCCGGCGGTGTAGAAGTCGGCAGCGGACTTGCTGCGCTTGGAGGCCCAGTAGGTGATGCACAGGGTAAGGCCGACGAAGGCCACGAACATGACGATGGCCGAGATGTTCAGCGGCTGGCGCTGCACCTCGCCGGTGAGGGCGTCGGCCCAGAGGGCGGGGGCGAAGGCGGCCAGACCGAGGGCCGCGAGCAGGCGGGCCTTCATTGCTGGGCCTCCTTGAGGATCTGCTGGTTCAGGCTGTCGAACTCGCCGTTGGCGCGGCGCACGTAGATGCCGGTGAGGACGAAGGCCGAAACGATCAGCCCGACGCCCAGGGGAATGCCCCAGGTGACCGAGGAATCGGGGCTCACCCTGGTGCCCAGCACTTGCGGTTCGAAAGCGATCAGCAGAATGAAGGCCACGTACAGGCCCAGCATGATCAGCGAGAGCAGCCAGGCGAATCGCTCGCGTTTGGCCACCAGTTCCTTGAAGCGCGGATTGGTATCAATCCGCTGGTAGATGCTGTCGTTCATTTTGTTGTTGTCCTCACAGCGGGGATGACGCGGATGTCGTCGATCCCCACTTTAGGACTCTGGTGCAAGGCCTCCAGACGACTTTAGTCGTAGCACCGGGGAAGACCCGAGATAGAGCCCCTTGGCTGGCAACCGAGAGCTCCGCGTAGGGCGCATAACGCCTACGGCGTTATCCGCCGTCGCCCCGGTTCCGCTGTCCAGGCCAACACGGCGGATGACCGCGAACGGTTATCCGCCCTACGCGTTGCAGGACTGCGCCGACCTTCCCGCCCATGCCGGCCAGCCCCCTCTCCCGCTTGCGGGAGAGGGTTGGGGAGAGGGGCCCTTGTCCTTCGTCAGAGCGCGCCCTGGCGTGCTCGCGGCGCCAGGTACGAAAAAGCCGCTCCCCCTCGCGGGGCAGCGGCTTTTCCGGACGAGCGCCAGCGGCGCTTACTGGGTCCACTCCTTGACCCGCTCCGGATGCGCCGCCACCCATTTCTTCGCGGCCTCTTCCGGCTTGGCGCCGTCCTGGATGGCGAGCATCACCTCGCCGATCTCCGCGCCGTCCTTCCACTGCAGTTTCTTCAGCAGCGCCCAGACTTCCGGGGCCTTCTTCTCCAGCGCCGGGTTGGCCACGCTGTCGACGTGCTCTTCCTCGCCGTAGACCTTCTTCGGATCGTCGAGGAACTTCAGCTTCCACTTGGCGAACATCCAGTGCGGAATCCAGCCGGTCACCGCCACCGCCTTGTGGTCGTTCTCGGCGCGGGTCAGCTCGGCGATCATGCCGCTACCCGAGCTGGCCACCAGCTTGTAGTCCAGGCCGTAGTCCTTGATCGCCTGGTCGGTCTTGAGCATCACCCCGGCGCCGGCGTCGATGCCGACGATGCGGCCGCCGAAGTCGTCCTTCATCGCCTTGAGGTCTTCGATGCTGTTGGCCTTGACGTACTCCGGCACGATCAGGCCGATCTTCGCACCCGGGTAGTTCACGCCCAGGTTGACCACCTGGCCCTTCATTTTCTCGTAGTAGGCGCCGTGGGTCACCGGCAGCCAGGCCGAGAGCATGGCGTCGAGCTTGCCGCGCGCCACGCCCTGCCACATGATGCCGGCCGCCACCGGCATCAGCTTGACCGGGTAGCCGTACTTCTCGCGGATCACCTCGGCGGCCACGTGGGTTGTCGCCACGCTGTCCGACCAGCCGTCGACGTAGCCGATGGTGATCTCCGGCTTGGCCGCCGCACCGGCCAGCCCCGCCGCCGCCGACAGCACCAGGCCCGCGCCCAGGCCCATCAGTCGTCGCATCATTCGCATAAGTGTCTCCCCTTCTTCTCGGTTCACCGGGGCGCACGCCCCGGGACGGTCTTGGCCGCACTCCCATGATCGGCGCGGGCTGCTGGCGAACTGCTCTGAGAGCGACGCGCAACGGTCCTCTGCGCGACAGATTCCGCCCATCCACGACCCACCTGTTCCATCCACGACGGTCCGGGTGGCTATCGCCTGCATAGAGAGGCCCGATTACCCGCCGGGGTTCCATCGCATTAGGCTCCCCCACAACGGAGAATCATTCTCAAGTGGAGACCAGCGCCATGCTCAAGACCGTCACCTTCACCCTGATGTATTTCATCATCGCCTTCAGCGTCGCCTACGCGCTGACCGGCAGCATCGCCGTGGGCGGCCTGCTGGCGATCGTCGAGCCGCTGTGCAACGCGGTCGGCTTCCACTTCCACGAAAAACTCTGGAAACGCTTCGGCGCCGGCGCGACGCGCGATAATCACGGCGCCCACGGCTGCGTTCCGTTGCCCGCCTGAAGCGCCCCGGGGCACTGACGGCGGCGCCCCGGCGTTGCTAAGATGCGCGCCTCCCCCGGCCCGCGCGTCCGCCCCATGACCCCGTCCCCACGCTCCGCGTTCCTGCCCTACTGCCTCACCGTACTGCTGGCCTTCCTCGGCCTGTGCGGCCTCTGGTACGGCCTGGGCGCGGCGGTCAGCCTGCCCGACGCGGCCAGCCCCACGCACAAGCTGCAGTGCGCCTCCTACAGCCCCTTCGGCAAGGACCAGTCGCCCTTCGACCAGCCCTTCAGCCTGCGCCCGGCGCAGATGGACGCCGACCTGGCGCTGCTGGCGACCCGCTTCACCTGCGTGCGCACCTACTCCATGAGCGGCCTGGAAGGCATCCCCGAGCTGGCCCGCAAGCACGGCCTGAAGCTGATCCTCGGCGCCTGGATCAACGCCATGCCGGCCGACAGCGAGCGCGAGGTGCAGAAGCTGATCGCGGCGGCCAACGCCTACCCGGACGTGGTCCAGGCGGTGATCGTCGGCAACGAGACGCTGCTGCGCCAGGAAGTCACCAGCAAGTACCTGGAAGGGCTGCTGGCGCGAGTGAAGAGCCAGGTGCGCCAGCCGGTGTCCTACGCCGAAGTCTGGGAGTACTGGCTCAAGCACCCGCAACTGGCGACCAGCGTCGACTTCATCACCCTGCACCTGCTGCCCTACTGGGACAACCAGCCCAGCGGCATCGACGGCGCCCTGGCGCATGTCGAGGAAATCCGCCTGCGCTTCGACCACGCCTTTCCCGGCAAGGACGTGCTGATCGGCGAGACCGGCTGGCCCAGCGAGGGCCGCCAGCGCCAGACCGCCCTGCCCAGCCGGGTCAATGAAGCGCGCTACCTGCGCGGTTTCGTGGCCCTGGCCGAGGAACGCGGCTGGCGCTACAACCTGATCGAGGCCTTCGACCAGCCGTGGAAGCGCCGCATCGAAGGCGCGGTGGGCGGCTACTGGGGCCTGTTCGACGCCGACCGGCAGGAAAAGAACGTGCTCGCCGGGCCGGTCTCCAACCTGCCCGACTGGCCGCTCTGGCTCGGCCTCTCGCTGGCCCTGTGGAGCGCCGCGCTGCTGCTCGGCGGGCGCCCGCGCGAGGGCCGCGCCGCTCTGCTGCAACCGCTGGGCGCGGCGCTCGGCGCCGCCTGCCTGGGGCTGTGGTGCGCCCAGGCACGGGTCATCTGCACCTTCCTCGATGAATGGCTGTGGGCGGGCTACCTGGTGCTGCTCAACCTGCTGGTGCTGGCGCACCTGAGCCTGGCCCTGGGCGCCGCCGGCGGCTGGCGTGCGCGCCTGCTCGCACAGTTCGAAGCGCGCGGCGGCTGGCTGTTGCTGGCCAGCGGCTTCGCCGGCGCGGTGTGGATGCTGGCGCTGGTGTTCGACGCGCGCTACCGCAACTTCCCCAACGCCGCGCTGCTGTTCCCGGCGTTGTTGTATCTGTGCCGACCGGCCTCGGCTTCCGGCCGCGAAGCCTGCCTGCTGGCCGTGCTGATCGCCGTCGGAATAGTCCCGCAACTGGCCCTGGAGGGTGTGGATAACCTCCAGGCGCTGGGCTGGGCCGGGGTCGCCGCGCTGCTCACCGGCGCGCTCTGGCGCGGCCTGCGCCGGGGCGCCCGGAGCACCACCACGGATCCCGTAGGGCTCGCCGAGGGCACTTGAGGCATCAGGCCGCGCGAGCCTGGCGCACCAGCCGCAACCCGGCCAGGACCACGGCGAACACCGCCATGCTGACGCTGTAGAACACCAGCGCGGTGAGGCCGACGAACAGCGCCAGCGCCGCCAGCGCCCAGCCCCAGCGGCCGGGGATGACGAAAGCCGGCAAGGCCGCCGCCAGGGCCGCCTGGCCGAACACCCCGAAGTGGATCAGCAGGCCCAGCCCGGAACGCGCCTGGCAGGCCCAGAGCGTGGCGTCGTCGGCGCAGACGTCGACCCAGCCACCGTTCTCCAGCAGGCCGAAGCGCACCCAGTAGCAGGCGGCCAGCCAGAGCGCGACCAGGCCCAGCAGAATCAGCGACGAACGACGGGGCATGGCGCCACTCCGGAAGGAAACGGCGCCCAGCATATCCACCGCCACGGCCGATGCAAGGGCGCGCGGCGCTGCACTAGACTTCAGCGGTCCCCCGAGGAGTACGCCATGTCGCGAGCTGCGCCCTTCCCGCCGTGGTGCCTGGTCGCCCTCTGCTGCTGGCTGGCGGGCGCGGTCCAGGCCCAGGAGACGCCGAGCTTCCGCCTGGTGCGCTACAGCGTGCAGCCGTTGCAGGCGTTCCAGCTCGACGCCCTGGTGCTCGGCCGCGAGGACTACTACTTCGGCCGCGAGGCGGAACTCTCGCCCACCGACCTGGCCCTGGGCTGGGGCCCGCTGGGCGATCCGGCGCTGGCCGCGCGCATCCGCTTCAGCCAGAGCGGCCGCTGGTACCACTGGCACGCCGACCCGCTGCCGCTGCCGCGCCGCGAGATCGAGACGCACAGCGCCAACATGCACCTGATCCCGGCCAACCGCGACGTCGCCCGCACCCTGGAGAAAGTCAGCGCCGGCGAGCGCGTGCACATCACCGGGCAACTGGTGCGCATCACCGGCGACGACGGCTGGCAGTGGGTCAGCTCGCTCAGCCGCGAGGACATCGGCGCCGGTTCCTGCGAGCTGATCTGGGTGGAACAGCTGCGCATCGATGCCCCGTGAATTCGCCAGGCCGGCCCCGGCGCGGCGCCCTCGGTAGTCGAACCGACCGACAAGGACGGAACAAGGCGCCTGACGGACAGCACCGCACTTGTCGCACTTGCGCTTGTCATAGTGCTCGGTTTCACTGCATATCGCGTCTTCCTGAAAGGAATCCACTGCATGTCACTGCTAACGCGCGTGGCCGCCCTGCTCGGCCTCGTCATGGGCGTCGTCGGTCCGGCGCTCGCCAGGGACGTCGACCCGGCCAGCTACGGCTACCCCCTGAACAACCCGTTCGAAGCGACCATCGCCAGCACCCCGGCGGAATTGCGCCCGCAATTGCCGGACGACACCGACATCCGCCAGAGCGACTTCTCCCTGAAACTGCGCCCGGAGCGCGAGTACGCCCTGCCCGACAACTTCTGGCCGGTGAAGAAGCTGCACTACCGCCTGGCCCGGCAGAACCACCCGGCGCCGCTGGTGTTCGTCATCGCCGGCACCGGCGCCAGCTACCTCAGCAGCACCCCGGAATACCTCAAGCGCCTGTTCTACGGCGCCGGCTACCACGTGGTGACGCTGTCCTCGCCGACCAGCTGGGACTTCATGGCCGGCGCCTCGCTGCACGCCACGCCCGGCTACAGCCCGGACGACGCCGACGACCTGTACCGGGTGATGCAGGCGGTGCGCGCGCAGCATCCGGAGCTGCCGATCACCGACTACTACCTCACCGGCTACAGCCTCGGCGCGCTGCACGCGGCCTTCGTCAGCCAGCTCGACGAAACCCGCCGCAGCTTCAACTTCAAGCGCGTGCTGCTGCTCAACCCGCCGGTCAACCTGTACACCTCGGTGAGCAACCTGGACAAGCTGGTGCAGACCCAGGTCAAGGGCATCACCGACTCCAAGACCTACTACCAGCTGGTGCTGGCCAAGCTCACCCGCTACTTCCAGCAGAAGGGCTACATCGACCTCAACGAGGCCTTCCTCTACGACTTCCAGCACTCCAAGGAACACCTGACCAACGAAGAGATGGCCATGCTGATCGGCACGGTGTTCCGCTTCTCCTCCGCCGACATCGCCTTCACCTCGGACCTGATCAACCGCCGCGGGCTGATCACCCCGCCGAACTACCCGATCACCGAGGGCACCAGCCTGGAGCCGTTCTTCAAGCGCTCCATGCAGTGCGACTTCGACTGCTACATGATCGAACAACTGATCCCCGCGTGGCGCAAACGCCACGACGGCGGCAGCCTGCCGCAGCTGATCCAGCAGACCAGCCTGTACGCCCTGCGGCAGTACCTGCACGAGAGCCCGAAGATCGCCGTGATGCACAACGCCGACGACGTCATCCTCGGCCCCGGCGACATCGGTTTCCTGCGCCGCACCTTCGGCGACCGGCTGACCCTGTACCCGCTGGGCGGGCACTGCGGCAACCTCAACTACCGGGTCAACGCCCAGGACATGCTGAACTTCTTCCGCGGCCAGGACGCCACGCTGCAAGCCGCCGCCACCACAGGGAACCGTTAGATGACCCGCCGATCCCCCTGGCTGCTCGCCCTGCTGTTGGGCTGCGGCCTGGCCCACGCCGACAACGCCAGCGATCTCGGCCCGCAACCCAGCGTGCCGACCTCCGCCGCCCGCAAGGTGCAGCTGACGCCCGACGACGACGGCTTCAAGCACCCGCTGGACGCGCTCAAGTTCAACCCCGGCCTGGACCAGCGCGAGTTCGAGCGCGCCAGCCTCGACGCGCTCAACGTCTACGACCCCCTGGAATCGTGGAACCGCCGCGTCTACCACTTCAACTACCGCTTCGACGAATGGGTGTTCCTGCCCGTGGTGCGCGGCTACGAGTACGTCACGCCGAGCTTCGTGCGCAGCGGCGTGAGCAACTTCTTCAGCAACATCGGCGAGGTGCCGAGCCTGCTCAACAGCCTGGCCCAGTTCAAGGGCAAGCGGGCCATGAACACCACCGCCCGGCTGCTGTTCAACACCACCTTCGGCGTCCTCGGCCTGTGGGACCCGGCCACCCGCATGGGCCTGCCGAAGCAGTCCGAGGACTTCGGCCAGACCCTGGGCTTCTACGGCGTGCCCGAAGGCCCCTACCTGATGCTGCCGCTGCTCGGCCCATCCAACCTGCGCGACACCGGCGGCCTGGTCACCGACTTCGTCGCCGGCCAGCAGATCGACTACCTGGGCGTCGCCAGCGCCAGCGGCGAGCACTGGGAAATCCCCGTGCTGCAGGTCATCGACCGGCGCTACAGCAACAGCTTCCGCTACGGGCAGATGAACACGCCCTTCGAGTACGAGAAGCTGCGCTACTTCTATACCGAGTCGCGCAAGCTGCAGATCCGGGAATGAGCGTGGCGGGCAAACCATCGAATAAATCGATCATTAGCCCGCAAAACTCGCAACCATTCATTCAATGACCGGGACTACCATAGCCTCCATGCCTGACCGAGGAGGTCCCCCATGACCCAGCTGCGCAACCTGATCGACCTGAACATCGGCCGCCCCGCCTCCGATGGCGCCGGCGTGCGCCTGACCCGCGTGATCGGCGGCCCGGGCCTGGAACGTTTCGACCCGTTCCTGATGCTCGACCAGTTCGACACGCAGAACCCCGACGACTACATCGGCGGCTTCCCCGACCACCCGCACCGCGGCTTCGAGACGGTCACCTACATGCTCGAGGGGCGCATGCGCCACCGCGACCACCTGGGCAACGAAGGCCTGCTCAAGCCCGGCGGCGTACAGTGGATGACTGCCGCCCACGGCATCATCCACAGCGAAATGCCGGAACAGGTGGAAGGCGCCATGCGCGGCTTCCAGCTGTGGCTGAACCTGCCGGCCAAGAGCAAACTGGGCGCTGCCGGTTACCGCGACATCGAGCCGGCCGACGTGCCGCGCCTGACCACCGCCGACGGCGTCGAGGTGACGGTGATCGCCGGCCGCTTCGACGATGGCCGGAGCGTGGTGGAAGGCGCCGTGCAGCGCCCGGACACCGAGCCGCAGTACTACGACCTGAAACTGCCCGCCGGTGCCGCCCTCCACCTGGCCCTGCCACGCAGCCACCGCGTGCTGCTGTACGTCTACGAAGGCGCGCTGCAAGTGGAAGCCGAGCGCGGCGGCGAAGTCGGCACCAACCGCCTGGCCCGCCTGGGCGAAGGCGACGCGGTGCGACTGGCGAGCGCCAACGGCGCCCGCGTGCTGGTGCTGGCCGGCAAGCCGCTGAACGAGCCGATCGTGCAATACGGGCCGTTCGTGATGAACAGCCGCGACGAGATCGAACAGGCGCTGCGCGACTACCGCGACGGCGTGCTGGCGGTCTGACCTCGCCCCCCGTAGTCAACGTCAACGGCGGATAACGCCGTTGGCGTTATGCGCCCTACGCGCTGCCCCACATCCACGCTTCCAGGGAAACGTAGGGGGATAACCGTTCGCGGTTATCCGCCGCAGGCCAGGGCACCGGTGCCCGACGGCTGCCCCCGGCCCGTAGGAGCGCGCCATGCGCGCGAATCGCGGGCATGGCCCGCCCCTACAGGCTGCGCTCCTCCAGGCCGAGGAAGCGCACCAACTCCCCGCGCTTGTCCATCGCGTCCTTGTAGCCCAGGCGGATCAGCTCGTGGCAGTAGCCCTGCTCGAACAGCAGGTAGCTCAGCACCCCCGCCCCGCTCGCCCGCGTCGCGCCAGGGCCACGCAGGAACAGGCGCACCGCCCAGGGCAGCTCCTTGCGATGCCGGGCGGCGATCTCGTCCAGCGGCCGCGACGGCGACACCAGCAACACCTCCACCTCGCGCAACCCCGGCTCCTGGCGGCGGCGTTCTTCCGGCACCAGCGCACCCAGGTGGTTGATACGCTGCAGCACCTCGATATCACCCTCCAGGCTGTCGATGAACGTCCCGTTGAGCAAGTGGATGCCCATCTGCGCCAGGCTCGGCGGGCGCTCGCCGTGGGTAGCGGCGACGCCGGCGTTGGCCACCGGGTGCGCCGGGTTGTCGCTGACGCCGATCACCAGCACGCGGTTGGCGCCCAGGTGCAGCGCCGGGCTGATCGGCGCCTGCTGGCGCACCGCGCCGTCGCCGAAATACTCGCGCTGGATGCGCACCGGGGCGAACAGCAGCGGGATCGCCGAACTGGCCAGCAGGTGTTCCAGTTGCAGCCGCGTGGGCGTACCGATGCGCCGATGGCGCAGCCAGGGTTCGATGGTGGCACGGCCCTGGTAGAAGGTCACCGCCTGCCCCGAGCCGTAGCCGAACGCGGTCACCGCCACGGCCCGCAGCTGGCGTTGCTGCAGGGCCGCGCTGATGCCGGAGAAATCCATCTCGCGCGCCAGCAGGTGGCTCAACGGGCGGCTGTCGAGCAGCGCCACCGGCTTGCGCCGGCCCAGGCCCAGCAGGCTGTGGCCGAGGAAGCGCAAGGCCTGGCCACAGACGCCGAGCAGGTCGGCGCGGTACACCTGGCCGGTGTGGAAGCCCTTCCACACCCGCGTCAGGCTGTGGATCGCCTCGCGGAACGACAGCGCGCCACAGGCCAGGCCCACGGCGTTGATGGCGCCGGCGGAGGTGCCGACGATCACCGGAAAGGGATTGGCCGAGCCTTCCGGCAGCAGCTCGGCGATGGCCGCCAGCACCCCGACCTGGTAGGCGGCGCGGGCGCCGCCGCCGGAAAGGATCAGGCCGGTGACGGCGCGGGGCTTGTAGGGCGTGGTGGGCTGTTCGGCGGATTCAGTCACGGCTGGAGTCCTGGATGCGTCCTGCCCTCACAGTATGCAGCGGCGCCCGCCGCGGTAAAGCTCAGCGCTTGGCGTAAAGCTTGGGTTCGCCTTGCGGGCGGCTCTTGAACCGGCGGTGGGCCCAGAGGTACTGCTCCGGCTGGTTGCGGATCTCCGCTTCCACCCACTGGTTGATGCGCAGGCAGTCGGCCTCCTCGCTTTCGCCGGGGAAGTCCTGCAGCGGCGGGTGGATCACCAGGCGGTAGCCGGAGCCGTCGGCCAGGCGCGTCTGGGTGAACGGCATCACCAGCGCGCGGCCCAGGCGGGCGAACTTGGTGGTGGCGGTGACGGTGGCGGCGGGAATGCCGAACAGTGGCACGAACAGGCTCTGCTTGGCGCCGTAGTCCTGGTCCGGCGCGTACCAGATGGCGCGGCCGGCGCGCAGCACCTTGAGCATCGCGCGCACGTCCTCGCGCTCGATGGCGCTGGCGTCGGCGTTGTGCCGCTCGCGGCCGCTGCGCTGGACGAAGTCGAACACCGGGTTGTCGTGCTCGCGGTACATGCCGTCGATGGTCTGCACCTGGCCCAGCAGCGCGGCGCCGATCTCCAGGGTGGTGAAGTGCATGGCCATGAGGATCACGCCCTTGCCCTCGGCCTGGGCCTGGCGCAGGTGTTCCAGGCCTTCGATGTGGGCCAGCCTGGCCAGGCGCGCCTTCGGCCACCACCAGCTCATGGCCATCTCGAAGAAGGCGATGCCGGTGGAGGCGAAGTTGGCCTTGAGCAGGCGCTTGCGCTCGGCGGCGGAGAGCTCCGGGAAGCACAGCTCCAGGTTACGCGCGGCGATCGCCCGGCGCCCGCCGACCACCCGGTACATCAATGCGCCCAGCGCGCGGCCCAGGCGCAGCAGGATCGGATAGGGCAGCTGCACCACCAGCCACAGCGCGCCCAGGCCCAGCCACAGGAGCCAGTAGCGCGGATGGAGGAAGGCGGTGCTGAAACGGGGACGGTCCATGAACGATTCCGGGTCTTCGGGCAAAGACCGGCATTCTAGCGCGAGCGGCCCGCTTTGCGCGCCTTGCAGGTGGCGCCGCGCCAGGCTTGCGGGCGTCGGACCGGTCCGCTATAAGTCGAGGCCATTTAGTGATGCAGTGCGACCATGAGCCAAGCCGACCTTCTCGACCAAGATCCCGTATTCCAGCTAAAGGGCAGCATGCTCGCCGTCACCGTGCTGGAACTGGCGCACAACGACCTGCCGCGTCTGGACCGGCAGCTCGCGGACAAGGTCGCCCAGGCTCCCAACTTCTTCCGCGACACGCCCCTGGTGCTGGCGCTGGACAAGCTGCCCGACGGCGAAGGCCAGCTCGACCTGCAAGGCGTGCTGCACATCTGCCGCCGCCACGGCCTGCGCACCCTGGCCATCCGTGCCAACCGCGAGGAAGACCTGCGCCTGGCGACCATGCTGGACATCCCCGTGCTGCCGCCCTCCGGCTCGCGCGAGCGCCCGCTGGAGCCCAAGGACGCCGGCAGCCCGCCGACCGACGGCATAGTCCGTCGTCCGCGCAGCGAGAAGCTGGCGGGACCGGTGGTCGAAAAGGCCATCGAGCAGAACGCCCCGGCCGAAGCGGCCAAAGAGCAAGCCGAAGCCGCCAAGGACGAACCGGCGGCGCCCGAAGCGGCCGCTGAAAAGGAACCGGAGAAGCCCGCCGAGCCGCCGGCCCCGGTGGTTCGCCCGACCAAGCTGGTGACCGCCCCGGTACGCGGCGGCGTGCAGATCTACGCCGCCGGTGGCGACCTCATCGTGCTCGCCCCGGTGAGCCCCGGCGCGGAACTTCTCGCCGACGGCAACATCCACGTATACGGTCCGATGCGCGGCCGTGCCCTGGCGGGTGTCAAGGGCGACACCAGCGCACGCATCTTCTGCCAGCAACTGGGCGCCGAACTGGTCTCCATCGCTGGAAATTACAAGGTTGCAGAAGACCTTAGGCGCAGTCCGCAATGGGGTCAGGCGGTGCACGTCAGCCTGTCGGGAGACGTGTTGAACATCACCCGCCTTTAACGGATACTGCCGCGAATTTCAGGGACCTGAATTCTTCGTTTTTCATTGGGGTGAATCACCTTGGCCAAGATCCTCGTAGTCACTTCCGGTAAGGGTGGCGTCGGTAAAACCACCACCAGTGCCGCCATCGGTACCGGCCTGGCCCTGCGCGGCCACAAGACTGTCATCGTCGACTTCGACGTGGGCCTGCGTAACCTCGACCTGATCATGGGCTGCGAACGCCGCGTGGTTTACGACTTCGTCAACGTCATCAACGGCGAAGCCTCCCTGACCCAGGCCCTGATCAAGGACAAGCGCCTCGAGAACCTGTTCGTCCTGGCCGCCAGCCAGACCCGTGACAAGGACGCGCTGACCCAGGAAGGCGTCGGCAAGGTCATGGAAGAGCTCAAGCAGAGTTTCGAATACATCATCTGCGACTCCCCGGCGGGCATCGAGAAAGGCGCCCACCTGGCCATGTACTTCGCCGACGAGGCGATCGTCGTGACCAACCCGGAAGTCTCCTCCGTGCGTGACTCCGACCGCATGCTCGGCCTGCTGGCCAGCAAGTCGGCGCGCTCCGAGAAAGGCGAGGAGCCGATCAAGGAACACCTGCTGCTGACCCGCTACAACCCCGAGCGCGTCACCAAGGGCGAGATGCTCGGCGTGGAAGACGTCGAGGAAATCCTGGCGATCCGCCTGCTCGGCGTGATCCCCGAGTCGCAAGCCGTGCTCAAGGCTTCGAACCAGGGCGTGCCGGTCATCCTCGACGAGCAGAGCGACGCAGGCCAGGCCTACAGCGACGCTGTCGACCGTCTGCTGGGCAAAGAGATGCCACATCGATTCCTCGATGTGCAGAAGAAAGGATTCCTGCAACGACTGTTCGGAGGACGTGAATGAGCCTTTTAGACTTCTTTCGCAGCCGGAAAGCGCCGAACAGCGCCTCCATCGCGAAGGAAAGACTCCAGATCATAGTCGCCCACGAGCGCGGCAATCGCTCGCAACCGGATTACCTCCCGCAGCTGCAGAAAGACCTGCTGGAAGTCATCCGCAAGTACGTGCCTATCGACCAGGAACAGGTCCAGGTGGAACTGGCCAACCAGGGCAGCTGCTCTATCCTGGAGCTCAACATCACCCTGCCCGAACGCTGAGTTCGCCGGGGTACCCTGCGGCGGCCTAGGCCGCCGCAGTCGTTTCTATTCTCGGGTCGCAAACCATGCCGCTGTCGAACATCCAGATCGTCCACCAGGACGCCGCCCTGCTGGTGGTGAACAAGCCCACCCTGCTGCTTTCGGTGCCCGGCCGCGCCGAAGACAACAAGGATTGCCTGGTCACCCGTCTGCAGGAAAACGGCTACCCGGAAGCGCGCATCGTCCACCGCCTGGACTGGGAGACGTCCGGCCTGATCGTCCTGGCCCGCGACGCCGACAGCCATCGCGAGCTGTCCCGGCAGTTCCACGACCGCGAGACCGAGAAGGCCTACACCGCGCTGTGCTGGGGCGAACCGGAACGCGACAGCGGGCGCATCGAACTGCCGCTGCGCTACGACCCGGAGAACAAGCCGCGACACATCGTCGACCATGAGCAGGGTCGCCACGCCCTGACCTTCTGGCGCGTGCTGGAGCGCTGCGGGAAATACGCCCGGGTGGAGCTGACGCCGATCACCGGCCGCTCGCACCAGTTACGCGTACACATGCTCGCCATCGGCCACGCGCTGCTCGGCGATCGCCTCTACGCCGAGGGCGAAGGCCTGGCCCTGCGCGACCGCCTGTGCCTGCACGCCAGCCTGCTGTGCCTGACCCACCCGCAGAGCGGCGAGCGCCTGCGCTTCGAGTCTCCCGCACCGTTCTGACCTTTTGCCAAAGGTGTAGGGCGCATAACGCCTACGGCGTTATCCGCCATCGCCCCGGGCAGCGGTGTTCCAGCCGACGGCGGATAACCGCGAACGGTTATGCGCCCTACAGATCTGGCTCCCCTGCGCGCGAATCGCGGACGGCGTCCGTGATGAATCCCGCCCACGGAAGGTCCGGGCATTGGCACCGTCCGCCACGGTCACCATTTGCGATAAACTTCCGCCCATCGTTGTCCGGAGTTTCCCATGCGCGCAGATCTCAACCAGGGCCTGATCGACTTCCTCGCGGCCTCGCCGACGCCCTTCCACGCCACCACCAGCCTCGCCCGTCGCCTGGAAGAGGCCGGCTACCAGCGCCTCGACGAGCGCGACGCCTGGCGCACCGAAGCTGGCGGCCGCTACTACGTGACCCGCAACGACTCCTCGCTGATCGCCTTCAAGCTGGGCAACGACAGCCCGCTGGAACAAGGCCTGCGCCTGGTCGGCGCGCACACCGACAGCCCCTGCCTGCGGGTCAAGCCGAACCCGGAACTGGCACGCAAGGGCTACTGGCAACTGGGCGTCGAAGTCTACGGCGGCGCCCTGTTCGCGCCCTGGTTCGACCGCGACCTGTCGCTGGCCGGGCGCGTCACCTTCCGCCTGGCGGGCAAGGTCGAGAGCCGCCTGGTCGACTTCCGCGCGCCGATCGCGGTGATCCCCAACCTGGCCATCCACCTCAACCGCGAGGCCAACATGGGCTGGGCGATCAACGCCCAGACCGAGCTGCCGCCGATCCTCGCGCAGCTGGCCGCCGGCGAGAGCCGCGACTTCCGCGACCTGCTCGGCGAACAGCTGCAGCACGAGCACGGCATCATCGCCGACGCCATCCTCGACTATGAACTGAGCTTCTACGACACCCAGCGCGCGGCGGTTGTAGGCCTGGGCGGCGAATTCATCGCCGGTGCCCGCCTGGACAACCTGCTGTCCTGCTACGCCGGCCTGGAAGCGCTGCTGACCAGCGGCGACGAGCAGAGCGCGGTGCTGGTCTGCACCGACCACGAGGAAGTCGGTTCCTGCTCCGCCTGCGGCGCCGATGGCCCGTTCCTGGAGCAAGTGCTGCGCCGCCTGCTGCCCGACGGCGACGCCTTCGTGCGGGTGATCCAGCGCTCGCTGCTGGTCTCCGCCGACAACGCCCACGGCGTGCACCCGAACTACGCCGACAAGCACGACGGCAACCATGGCCCGCTGCTCAACGGCGGCCCGGTGATCAAGGTCAACAGCAACCAGCGCTACGCCACCAGCAGCGAAACCGCCGGCTTCTTCCGCCACCTGTGCCTGGAAAACGAAGTGCCGGTGCAGAGTTTCGTGACCCGCAGCGACATGGGTTGCGGCTCCACCATCGGCCCGCTCACCGCCAGCCAGCTGGGCGTGCGCACCGTCGACATCGGCCTGCCGACCTTCGCCATGCACAGCATCCGCGAACTCGCCGGCAGCCAGGACCTGCGCTACCTGGCCAAGGTGCTCAGCGCCTTCTACGACAGCGCCGAGCTGCCCTGACGCTACGCAGGCCCCGCAGGAGCGGGCTTGCCCGCTCCTACAAAAGCCCCCTCACTCCGGCACTTCCACGCTCACGTGGATGGCATCGTGCCGCCAGAACTCCAGGTCGCAGTCGATCACCCGCCCGTGCTGGTCACGGTTGATCCGGGTGATGCGCAGCGCCGGGCTGCCCTCGGCCACCCGCAGCGCGCTGGCCGCTTCGCCGTGCAGCGCCGTGGGAACCATATCGAAGCGCACCCGGCCGTAGCGGATGTCGTAGCGGCTGGAGTAGAGATCGGTCAGCGACTGGCGCAGGTCGCAGTCGAGGATGCCGGGGAAGTACGCCGGGTTCAGGTAGTGCTCGACGTACAGCACCAGGCGCCCGTCCACCCGTCGCGCGCGGCGGATCTGGTAGACGCTGGACAGCGCGGGCAGCTCCAGGTGCGCGCAGATCGCCGGGCTCGCCGGCACCTGCCGCGCCGACAGCGCTTCGGTGGCCGGCAGGCGGTCCTGGCCCGCGACCATGGCGTGGAAGTGACTGCGCACCAACGGGTTGTACAGCAGCCGCGGCGGCGACACATACCAGCCACGGCGCTCCTCGCGATAGATCAGGCCGCGCGACTCCAGCTGCGTCAGCGCCTCGCGCAGGGTGATGCGCGTGGTGTCGAACAGCTCGCTCAGGCGCCGCTCGGCCGGCAGCTTGCCGCCCGCGGGCAGCAACCCGCTGTCGATCTGTTCCAGCAGCGCCCGGCAGATCGCCGTCACCGTCGGTAGCGCTTCGTCGCGCATGCTGACTCCTTTTGGACTAGTCCAGCTCCGATGTGGAGCATTTCAACGTCACCGCGGACGCCCTTCACTCTAGAAACATCGGGTGACTATCGCATGACAAGGGCATGCCAAGCAGGCCCCGTGCCACCTCGGGGCACAGCATAGACCAGGCGAATCAATATGTTGCCCATGGTCTAGGCTGTATCCGGGAACCCCGGCCGGTCGGCGCGGGCCAACAGTGGACACGAAACTGTCACTGCCCCTGGGTAGATTGGCCTGGGTCTTGCTGATCTAGACCAGATTCAGAGCCCATCCTCGACACCAATGACCGAAGGAGCACCGAATGCGACGCTTGCTTGCTTCACTGCTGGGAACCGCAATCGCCCTGGGCGGCGCGACCGCCATGGCCGCCGACGCCGACCTGCAGGCGCTGGAACAGGCCGCGCGCCAGGAGGGCCAGGTGAACAGCGTGGGCATGCCCGACAGCTGGGCGAACTGGAAGGACACCTGGAAGGACCTGGAGAGCAAGTACGGCCTCAAGCACATGGACACCGACATGAGCTCGGCCCAGGAGCTGGCCAAGTTCAAGGCCGAGGGCGAGAACGCCAGCGCCGACATCGGCGACGTCGGCGCCGCCTTCGGCCCCATCGCCGCGCAGCAGGGCATCAGCCAGGCCTACAAGCCGAGCACCTGGGAGCAGGTCCCGGCCTGGGCCAAGGACCCGGACGGCCACTGGGCCCTGGCCTACACAGGGACCATCGCCTTCATCGTCAACAAGCAGCTGGTCAAGGACGCGCCGCGCAGCTGGGCCGACCTGCTCAAGGGCACCTACAAGGTCACCATCGGCGACGTCGGCACCGCCGCCCAGGCGGTCAACGGCGTGCTCGCCGCGGCCATCGCCAACGGCGGCGACGAGAAGAACGTCAAGCCGGGCCTGGAATTCTTCGCCCAGCTGGCCAAGCAGGGCCGCCTGTCGCTGACCAACCCGGTGATCAACACCCTGGAGAAGGGCGAGGTGGAGGTCGGCATCGTCTGGGACTTCAACGGCCTGAGCTACCGCGAACAGATCGACCCCAGCCGCTTCGAGGTGCTGATACCCGCCGACGGCTCGGTGATCTCCGGCTACACCACCATCATCAACAAGTACGCCAGGCACCCCAATGCCGCCAAGCTGGCCCGCGAGTACATCTTCAGCGACGCCGGTCAGATCAACCTGGCCAAGGGCAACGCCCGGCCGATCCGCGCCGAGCACCTCACCCTGCCCGAGGACGTGAAGGCCCGGCTGCTGCCCAACGAGCAGTACGCCAAGGCCCAGCCAATCAAGGACGCCGCGGCCTGGGAGGAAACCTCCAGGCGCCTGCCGCGCCTGTGGCAGGAGAACGTCATCATGAACATGCAGTGAGCCGCTTCCCGACACCGTCAGCACAGGCAGTCACGATGCTCCGTCCCACCGTCGATCACCTGAACCACAGCGGCGCCCCCGAACGGCAGGTGCCGCTGGCATGAAGCGCAGCCACGGGAAACACCTGGCGCTGCTCTGCCTGCTGCCCTTCGCGCTGTTCTTCTTCGCCTTCCAGCTCGCCCCGCTGCTCTGGGTGGCGATCAACAGCCTGCGCGGCGCCGACTGCTGGGGCCTGGGCAACTTCGCGGAAATCCTCGGCTCGCCCTTCTACCGCCAGGCGATCCGCTACAGCCTGGAAATCTCGCTGTGGTCGAGCCTGCTCGGGCTGCTCGTCGCGGTGCTCGGCAGCTACTCGCTGCGCCAGGTGGACAGCCGCCTGCGCGACTTCGTCATGGCCTTCGCCAACATGACCAGCAACTTCGCCGGGGTGCCGCTGGCCTTCGCCTTCATCATCATCCTCGGCTTCAACGGCGCCATCACCCTGCTGCTCAAGCAGGCCGGGATCATCCAGGACTTCAACCTCTACTCGAAGACCGGCCTGATCATTCTCTACACCTACTTCCAGATTCCCCTGGGGGTGATGCTGCTCTACCCGGCCTTCGACGCCCTGCGCGACGACTGGCGCGAGTCCGCCGCGCTGCTCGGCGCCGGCCCCTGGGCGTTCTGGCGGCACATCGGCATCCCGGTGCTGACCCCGGCGCTGCTGGGCACCTTCGTCATCCTCCTGGCCAACGCCCTGGGCGCCTACGCCACCGTCTACGCGCTGACCACCGGCAACTTCAACGTGGTGCCGATCCGCATCGCCGGCCTGGTCTCCGGCGACGTCTTCCTCGACCCGAACCTGGCCAGCGCCCTGGCGATGCTGCTGGTCGGCCTGATGACCCTGATCACCCTGGTCCACCAGTGGCTGCTGCGGCGGAGCTACCATGTCCAGAAACGCTAGCCCGCTGTACCACCGCCTGGTGGTCTACGCGCTGTTCCTGATCCTCCTGCTGCCGCTGGCGGCCACCCTGCTCTACTCCCTGGCCACCCAGTGGTCGGCCAGCGTGCTGCCCGACGGCCTGACCTTGAAGTGGTACCTGCAGCTGTGGGGCGACCCACGCTTCCTCACCGCCTTCGGCCAGTCGCTGCTGGTGTGCTTCGGCGCGCTGCTGCTGAGCGTGCTGCTGATCCTGCCGCTGATGTTCGTGGTGCACTACCACTTCCCGCGCCTGGACGCGCTGATGAACGTGCTCATCCTGCTGCCCTTCGCGGTGCCGCCGGTGGTCTCCTCGGTGGGCCTGCTGCAGCTCTACGCGTCCGGCCCGCTGCCGCTGACCGGCACGCCGTGGATACTCATCGGCTGCTACTTCACCGTCGCCCTGCCGTTCATGTACCGCGCCATCGGCAACAACCTGCAGGCGATCAACCTGCACGACCTGATGGACGCCGCCCACCTGCTCGGTGCCAGCACCTGGCAGGCGGCGCTGCTAGTGGTGCTGCCGAACCTGCGCAAGGGCCTGATGGTGGCACTGTTCCTGTCCTTCAGCTTCCTCATTGGCGAGTTCGTCTTCGCCAACCTGCTGGTCGGCACCCGCTACGAGACACTGCAGGTGTTCCTCAACAACATGCGCAACAGCAGCGGCCACTACACCAGCGCGGTGGTGGTCTCCTACTTCCTGTTCATCCTGCTGCTGACCTGGGCCGCCAACCGCCTGAACAAGGACCGCACATGAGCTTCCTCAGCGTCGAACGTCTGAACAAGAGCTTCGGCAACACCCAGGTGTTCCACGACATCGACTTCGCCGCCGAACGCGGCGAGTTCGTCACCCTGCTCGGCCCCAGCGGCTGCGGCAAGTCCACCCTGCTGCGCTGCATCGCCGGGCTCACTAGCGTGGACGGTGGCCGCGTGCTGCTGGACGGCCACGACCTGGTGCCGCTGTCGCCGCAGAAGCGCGGCATCGGCATGGTGTTCCAGAGCTACGCGCTGTTCCCCAACATGACCGTGCAGCAAAACGTCGCCTTCGGCCTGCGCATGCAGAAGGTCGCCGCCGCCGAAAGCCGGACGCGCGTCGCCGAGGCGCTGGAGATGGTCGAGCTGGGCCCGCTCGCGGCGCGCTACCCGCACCAGCTCTCCGGCGGCCAGAGCCAGCGCGTGGCCCTGGCCCGCTCGCTGGTCACCCGCCCGCGCCTGCTGCTGCTCGACGAACCGCTGTCGGCGCTGGACGCGCGCATCCGCAAGCACCTGCGCGAGCAGATTCGCCGCATCCAGCAGGAACTGAAGCTGACCACGGTGTTCGTCACCCACGACCAGGAAGAGGCGCTGACCCTCTCCGACCGCATCGTCCTGATGAACGCCGGGCGCATCGTCCAGAGCGGCGACGCCGAAACCCTCTACACCGCGCCGGTGGACGCCTTCGCCGCCGGCTTCATCGGCAACTACAACTTGCTCGACGCCGAGCAGGCCGGCAAGCTGCTCGGCCGCGCCTTCGCCGGGCGGGTGGCGATCCGCCCGGAGGCCCTGCGCCTGAGCCGGGAAAGCGGCGACGGGATCGCCGTGAAAGTGCTCTCGCACAGCCTCCTGGGCAACGTCATCCGTTACCGGGTGGAGGCCAACGGCGTCGAACTGACGGTGGACGCGCTCAACCGCGGCGCCGAACGCCTGTACCCCGCCGGCAGCCACCTGGCCCTGGCGATAGACCCTGACAGTATCCGGGAGGTGGGCTGATGGCCCTGGTGATCTTCGACCTTGACGAAACCCTGATCGACGGCGACTGCGCCAGCCTTTGGAGCCGGCGCATGGCCCAGCTCGGCTGGGTCGACGGCGAATCCTTCGTGCGCCGCGACACCGAGCTGATGGCGCGCTACGCCCTCGGCGAGCTGTCCATGGAGGACTACATGGCGTTCAGCCTGGAGCCCATGGCCGGGCGCAGCGTCGACGAAGTCGAGCGCGAGGTCGAGCCCTTCGTCGAGGACGTCATCGAGCCGCTGATCTACAGCGAGGCCTGCAGCACCCTGGCACGCCACCGCGCCGCCGGCGACCGCCCGCTGGTGATCTCCGCTTCCGCCGTGCACCTGGTGCAGGCGATCGCCGAACGCATCGGCATCGAAGAGGTGCTGGCGATCGACCTGGAAGTCCGCGACGGCCACTACACCGGCCGCACCCAGGGCGTGCTGACCTACCGCGAAGGCAAGATCGTCCGCCTGCTCGACTGGCTCGGCGGCGACGCAAGCCAGCTGGCCGGCGCGCACTTCTACTCCGACTCGCGCAACGACCTGCCGCTGCTGCGCCGCGTCGGCAACCCGCACACGGTCAACCCCGACCCGGTGCTGCGCGCCGAGGCCGAGACACACGGCTGGGAAATCCTCGCCTGGCGCTGAGGACGCCAACGCCCTTCGCCACGCTATTCCCCTGTAGGAGCGCGCCCTGCGCGCGAAATCGCGGGCAGGGCCCGCTCCTGCGGGTACGGTGCGGAACTGCCCGTCAGGCCAGGCTCTCGTCGATCAGCAGCACCACCTTGCCCTGCACCTGGTTGCTGGCCAGCGTCTCGAAGGCCGGCTCGGCGTCCTTGGCGGCGAAGGTGCGCTCCAGCTGCGGCTTCAGCTGCCCGCTGGCGAACAGCGGCCAGACCCGGGTGCCCAGCTCGGCGATCAGTTGCGCCTTGAAGTCGGCGTCGCGGGTGCGCAGGGTCGAGCCGGTGAGCTGGATGCGCTTGCCCAGCAGCAGGGCCAGGTCCAGCTCGGCCTTGCGCCCGCCCATCAGGCCGATCACCACCCAGCGCCCGTCCAGGCGCAGCACCTGCAGATTGATCGCCGCGTAGTTGGCGCCCACCGGGTCGAGGATCACGTCGAAGGGCGCGAAGTCACGCAGCGCCTCCAGGCCGTCGCCGCGCAGCACGCCGCCTTCGGCGCCGAGGGCCTCGCAGTAGGCCAGGCGCTCGGCGGAACCGACGCTGACCCAGCAGGGGCTGCCAAAGGCCTTGCACAGCTGGATGCCGGCCGAACCAACGCCACTGGCGCCGGCGTGCAGCAGGACCTTCTCGCCCGGGCGCAGGCCGCCGAGCTGGAACAGGTTGAGCCAGGCGGTGGCATACACCTCCGGCAGCCCCGCCGCCTCGGCCAGCGACAGGCCGGCCGGCACCGGCAGCACGTGGCGGGCGTCGACCACCACCTCGTCGGCCATGCCGCCACCGGCCAGCAGCGCGCAGACGCGGTCGCCAACCTGCCAGGTGGCGCCGGCGCCGACTTCACTGATCACCCCGGAGCACTCCAGGCCCAGGGCGTCGCTGGCCCCGGGCGGTGGCGGATAGAGCCCCGCGCGCTGCAACAGGTCGGCGCGATTCAGACCGGCGGCGGCGACGCGGATGCGCACCTGTCCCGCCGCGCAGACCGGCGCCGGGCGTTCGCCCCATTGCGCCCGACCTTCGATACCTTGCAATGCGTTCACGCTACCTCCATAGTGCTTCAACAGGCCCGCACCACTTGGTCGGGCCTTTTCTTCGCTCGTCGCACCGGCTTCCACTTTCCTCGAAAGGGGAACCGGCGCCGCCAGATACGGCCTAATATGCGTCATAACTCCGCACCCAGTCGAATAAGCATGAAGCGATTTTTGCCCCGTACCGCCCTGCTGCTGGTCCTCGGTGCCAGCGCCCTGTCCTCGTTCGCCGCGCCCACGGCCGGCACGAACTCCTGGGACGGCCTGCAACCGGACCGCGACCAGGTGATCGCCAGCCTCAACATCGTCGAGCTGCTCAAGCGTCACCACTACAGCAAGCCGCCGCTCAACGACGATCGCTCGGCGAAGATCTACGACGCCTACATCAAGGCCCTGGACCCGTCGCGGATGTACTTCACCGCCGCCGATATCGCCCAGTTCACCCCCTGGCGCACGCAGTTCGACGACTTCCTCAAGAGCGGCGAGCTGGACCCGGGCTTCACCATCTACAAGCGTCACCTCGACCGCCTCAAGGAGCGCCTGGACTTCGCCCTGGCGACGCTCGGCAAGGGCGTCGACAAGATCGACTTCAAGGTCGACGAGAGCCTGACCATCGACCGCGAGAACGCCGCGTGGGCGAAGAACAGCGCCGAACTCGACGACCTCTGGCGCAAGAAGGTCAAGGACGAAGTCCTGCGCCTGAAGATCGCCGGCAAGGATGACAAGGCCATCCAGGAACAGCTGACCAAGCGCTACAAGAACCAGCTGATGCGTCTGGAGCAGACCCGCAGCGAGGACATCTTCCAGGCCTACATCAACGCCTTCGCGCAGACCTACGACCCGCACACCCAGTACCTGTCGCCGGACAGCGCGGAAAACTTCGACATCAACATGAGCCTTTCCCTGGAAGGCATCGGCGCGGTGCTGCAGAGCGACAACGACTACGTCAAGGTCGTGCGCCTGGTGCCGGCCGGCCCGGCGGAGAAGAGCAAGCAGATCGCCACCTCGGACAAGATCATCGGCGTCGCCCAGGGCAAGGGCGAGATGGTCGACGTGGTCGGCTGGCGCCTCGACGAAGTGGTCAAGCTGATCCGCGGCCCGAAAGGCTCGCAGGTGCGCCTGGAAGTGATTCCGTCGAGCAACGCGCCGAACGACCAGACCAGCAAGATCGTCACCATCACCCGCGAGGCGGTGAAGCTCGAAGACCAGGCGGCGAAGAAGTCGGAAATCACCCTCGACCACGACGGCCGCAGCTACAAGCTCGGCGTGATCGACGTGCCGGCCTTCTACCTGGACTTCAAGGCCTACCGCGCCGGCGACCCGAACTACAAGAGCACCACGCGCGACGTGAAGAAGCTCATCGGCGAGCTGCAGAAGGACAAGGTCGACGGCATCGTCATCGACCTGCGCAACAACGGCGGCGGCTCCCTCCAGGAAGCCACCGAGCTGACCGGCCTGTTCATCGACCAGGGCCCGACCGTGCTGGTGCGCAACAGCGACGGCCGCGTCGACGTGCTCAACGATGACGAGGGCAAGGCCTTCTACAGCGGCCCGATGACCGTGCTGGTCAACCGCCTCTCGGCCTCGGCCTCGGAGATCTTCGCCGGCGCCATGCAGGACTACCACCGCGCGCTCATCGTCGGCGGCCAGACCTTCGGCAAGGGCACCGTGCAGACCATCCAGCCGCTCAACCACGGCGAGCTGAAGCTGACCCTGGCGAAGTTCTACCGCGTCTCCGGGCAGAGCACCCAGCACCAGGGCGTGATCCCGGACATCAGCTACCCGTCGATCGTCGACGACAAGGAAATCGGCGAGAGCGCCCTGCCCGACTCCATGCCCTGGGACACCATCCGCCCGGTGCTGTCGGCGCAAAGCGACCCGTTCAAGCCGTTCCTCGACCAGCTGAGGATCCAGCACGACGCGCGCACCGAGCACAACGCCGACTTCGTCTACGCCCGTCAGCGCCTGGCCCTGGCCCAGGAACTGATGAAAGAGAAGACCGTCAGCCTCAACGAAGCCAAGCGCCGCGCCCAGCAGAGCAGCATCGAGGGCCGTCAACTGGCCATGGAGAACGCCCTGCGCAAATCCAAGGGCCAGGAGCCGCTGAAAGTGCTCAAGCAGGAAGACGACAACGCCCTGCCGGACGACGACAAGACCAAGCCGCAGGATGACGCCTACCTCACCGAGTCCGGGCACATCCTGCTGGACTTCCTGACGCTCAGCTCGGCGGTGGCCAAGCACTAAAGCGTCGAGTCGTCACGAAACAGTCATGACGCAGTAGTGAAATGCGCAAGGGCCGGAATACCGGCCCTTCGTCTTTTCACCCCACAGAGAACCGTCATGACCGTCACCGAGCAGTTGAGCGCGCTGGGCCAGATCCTCGCTCACGGCGACCTGCATTGTCTGTTCCAACCCATAGTGTCGCTCTCCGAGCGGCGCCTGGTGGGCTACGAGGCTCTCACCCGAGGCCCCTCCAACAGCCCGTTGCATTCCCCCCTGACACTGTTCAGCACCGCGCGCCACGCCGGGCGCCTGAGTGAACTGGACGCGCTCTGCCGGCGCGTCGCCTGTCAGCGCTTCCGGGAACTCAAGCTGGACGGCAAGCTGTTCCTCAACGTCTCCCCAGAGTCGCTGCTGGACCCCAACCACCAGCCGGGGCGCACCCTGCAATTGCTGCAGACCCTGGGCATCGCGCCGGGCGACGTGGTCATCGAGCTGACCGAGCAGGCCCCCATCGAAGACTTCGGCCTGCTCGACACCGCCCTGCACCACTACCGCGCCATGGGCTTCTGCATCGCCCTGGACGACCTCGGCGCCGGCTACTCCAGCCTGCGCCTGTGGTCGGAACTGCGCCCGGACTACGTGAAGATCGACCGCCACTTCATCGACGGCATCCACCAGGATGGGGTCAAGCGCGAGTTCGTCGGCTCGATCCTGAAGATGGCCCACGCCTCCCGCGCCCAGGTGATCGCCGAAGGCATCGAGCTGACGGAGGAGCTGGCGGTGCTCTCGGAGATGGGCGTCGACCTGGTCCAGGGCTACCTGATCGGCCGCCCCAATGAGCAGCCGTCGCGCGACGTGCGCAGCATGCTGCCGGAGCTGGAGCAGAGCGACAGCCTGCACGGCGAGGAACAGGGCGACCTGCGCCCGCTGCTGCTGGAGCAGCCGGCGGTGCAGCGCGACACGCCGATCCAGGAGGTGCTCGAAGCCTTCCGCGCCCAGGCCAACCTGAACTCCCTGGCGGTGCTCGACGAACACCGCCAGCCGATCGGCATCGTCCACCGCCACGTACTCTCCGACGCCCTGCTCAAGCCGTTCGGCACCGAGCTGTACGCGCGCAAGCCGATCAGCCGGCTGATGACCGACGACTTCCTGGCCGTCGAGCAAAGCCAGTCGCTGCAGCAGGTCAGCCGGCTGCTCACCAGCCGCGCGCGGCAGCGCATCGAGGAAGACTTCATCATCACCCAGGGCGGTCGCTACCTCGGCCTGGGCCGGGTGATCGACGTGCTCAAGCTGATCACCGAGCTGAAGATCCGCCAGGCGCGCTACGCCAATCCGCTGACCCTGCTGCCGGGCAACGTGCCGATCCAGCAGTGCCTCGGCCGCCTGCTGCAGCAGCACCGCGAGGCGGCGGTGTGCTACGTCGACATCGACAGCTTCAAGCCCTTCAACGACCTCTACGGCTACGCCCGTGGCGACGAGGTGCTGCTGTGCCTGGCGCAATGCCTGAGCGACCGGGTCGACCCCGGCAGCGACTTCGTCGGCCACATCGGCGGCGACGACTTCATGCTGGTGATCGCCTCGGAGGACTGGCGCACCCGCCTGAACCACCTGCTGGAGGACTTCCAGGGCCAGTGCCGGCGCTTCTACAGCCAGGAGCACCTGCAGGCCGGCTGCTTCGTCTCGCACAACCGCAGCGGCCAGCGCCAGGAGTTCCCGTTGCTGTCGCTATCGATCGGGGTGGTGCGCATCCACGCCGGCGCCGGCGAGCACCTGGACGCCTCGCAACTGGCCAGCGTGGCCTCGGAGGCCAAGCGTCACGCCAAGGAAGTGCCGGGCTACAGCCTGCACATCATCGAGCTGGACTGACTCAGAGCCCCAGCTGTGCCGCGCGCTCGGCATAGCGCACGGCCTGCTCGGCATCGGCCGCCAGGCCGGGGCCGCCTTCGCGGTAGAGATCGGCCAGGCGTCGCGCGGCCAGCGGATGGCCCGCCGCGGCGGCCTGGGCCCAGAAGCGCGCGGCCCGCTCGGCGTCCGGCGATTGCTGCGGGCTGCCCTGCAGCGCCTGCGCGCCGAGCTGGTAGGCGGCCTTGGCGTCGCCGCCTGCCGCCGCCAGCGCCAGCAGGCGCAGGCCTTCCTCGCGGGCGCCGAAGCCCTGGCCGCGGAACAGCAGGAGGTGACCGTAGAAACTCTGCGCCGGCACGTCGCCGAGCGCGGCCATGCGCGCGAACTGCCCCTGCATCCACTGCCAGGCGCGCGGCTGGCGCACCAGCCAGGGCCAGCCCAGCAGGCGCCGCGCCACGGCGTAGGCCAGGCGTGCGCGCAGGCGCCAGTACCATTCGCGGTTCAAAGTTCTTCCGGGTAGTCGAACTCGAACACCCGCACCACCTCGGCGGCGTGCCAGCCGGCGGCGGCGGGACCGTCCGAGGCGCCGGCGAAGCGCCCCAGGCGCTCCACGCACTCGAAGAAGCCGGTGCGCGGCAGGCGGCTGGCGCCCTGGCTGATCACCAGCGAGCTGCGCAGCGGCCGCCCGGCGCGGGCATCGAGCGCCGCCAGGTGTTCCAGCGCGGCGGTCAGGGTGGTCATCGCCGGGGTCGGCAGTTGCAGGCGCTCGATCAGCGCCCGGTAGGTCAGCAGGTGGCGCTGGCGGCGCGCGTCTTCCAGCTCGTCCAGCAGTCCCTGCCAGTGCTTGCGGCTGATATGCACGCTCAAGGTGCCGGCTCCGGTTTCACTCCCAGGGCGCGGCGCAGGCCATGTTCGACAGCCTCGCTGGCTTCGCGCTCGCCGCTCTCGATCATCGCCAGGTAGCTGGGGCTGATGCCCACGTCGCGCGCCAGCGCCTCCAGCGACATACCGCGCGCCTCGCGCAGCTCGCGCCAGGAGGCCTGCGCGACAGGCGCGGCGACGGGAGCCGCGGGCGTGGCGCCACGGGCGTCGGCAGCGGCCAGCAGCGCCTGGTATTCGGCCCAGGGAAGCACGGCGTACTCCGCTTCGCCGTCTTTCAGGATCACTTGCACATTCATCGACAACACTCCTTGCACGCCGACATCTTAACAGGCACCGATGGCGACTACTGCCACCGACTCGGCATACCGGCCCTCTACAGTATCGCCCATGAAACGCCTGTCGGCCTCCCGGAGCGCCCACCGTAGCGGCCTCGAACCCTCGCTCAGCCGCGCAGCGGTCGCTCCGGCGGCGGCAACAGGGCCAGGGACTCGCGGGTTTCGCGGCTCTGCGCGTCGCGCCAGAGCTTGAAGCCGTCCAGCTCGGACTGCCAATGGCGGACCACCCAGGCCAGCACCGCGAGGTCATCGAGCAGGCCGATGCCGGGCAGCCAGTCGGGAATCACATCCACCGGCGAGAGGAAATACAGCAGCGCCGCCACCACCGCCAGCAGCGCCTTGGGGTTCAGCCCGCGATACTGGCCACGCACGGTCGCCAGGGCCAGCTCCTGGAGCAGCCGAAGATCGCTTTTCACCAGTTTCAGCCGCGAGCTCTTGCGCGCCACCGCGAACAGCAGCGCCGGCACCCGGCCACGGGCCAGGAAGCGTTCGGCCAGCCCCAGGTAACGATCGAATCCGACGGGTTTCTTCATCGGGCACCTCTTCCCGGCGGCTGCGCCGGGCGCTTGCGGGTTATCCACCTTTCCTGTGGATAACTCTGTTGAAAGATTACCCTCCAGCCGCCGAAACGCCCGCCGCCAGCGGCCTGCAGACAGATCGGCGATTTTTTATCCAGGCCTGGAAACCTGTTAAAAATCATGCAGTTGCGACTATTCGATTATCGCTGTCGCTGTCAAGCACCGATGGCCGGAGCGGCTGCGACATAGATGTGCATAAGGGTAACACCCACCCTCAGGCTACTCCCAAACAGACTCTCCGGTCAGGCCCGGATTCACCGCCTCGGCCCTGAAGCAAGAACGCCCCGCGCGGGCGGGGCGTTCTTTCTGGTACGAATGTACTCAGTTCTGCGCGGGCGCTTGCGGCTGATCGCCACCGGCCTGGCTCGGGTCCTTGATACCCAGCAGTTCCAGGTCGAACACCAGCACCGAGTTGGCCGGAATGGTCGGGCTCGGGCTCTGCGAGCCGTAGGCCAGCTCGCTCGGGATGTACAGCTTGATCTTCTCGCCGACGTGCATCAGCTGCAGCGCTTCGACCCAACCCGGGATCACGCCGTTGACCGGCAGGTCGATGGGGCTGCCGCGCTGGATCGAGCTGTCGAACACGGTACCGTCGGTCAGCTTGCCCTCGTAGTGCACGGTGACCACGTCGGTCGCCTTGGGCTGCGGGCCGTCGGCCTTCTTCACGACTTCGTACTGCAGGCCGGACTTGGTGGTGACCACGCCTTCGCGCTTGCCGTTGTCCTCGAGGAACTTCTTGCCGGCCTTGAGGGTTTCGTCGCCCAGCTTGGCCATGCGCTCTTCGGAACGCTTCTGCAGGTCGGTGAACGCCTGGGTCAGCTCTTCATCGGTGACGCGCTGCGGCTTCTTGCCGACGGCATCTTCGATGCCCTGGGCGACGGCCTTGGAGTCGAGATCGTTCATGCCTTCCTGGGCCAGGCTCTTGCCCATGTTCAGGCCGATGCCGTAGGAAGCCTTCTGTGCCGAAGTCTTGAGCTCCACAGTGGCAGCCTGCTGATCGCAGCCTGCGAGAACCAGGCCGACCAGTGCGATCGCTGCCGCCAACCGATGTTGTTTCATGCTGATTCCTTGTCTGATTGCCATGCTGGCATTTCGGTGAAGCCGCGAGCTTATCAGGGCGTCGCGGCCAATGGCTATGGGCAATAGGAACCACCGCCGCAGGATAAGTTCCCACAGCAAACTTATAGAAAAATTAACAGGATAGGCGTTGCGAACGGCGTCGCGAAGAAGCCTTTTCCGGGACCGGAAAAGACAAAGCCCCCAGGCATTTCTGCCTGAGGGCTTGGAATATGGCGCAGCGGACGGGACTCGAACCCGCGACCCCCGGCGTGACAGGCCGGTATTCTAACCGACTGAACTACCGCTGCGTCGGACCCCGAGATTGGTGGGTGATGACGGGATCGAACCGCCGACCCTCTGCTTGTAAGGCAGATGCTCTCCCAGCTGAGCTAATCACCCTTCACTCTCGAAGTGGGGCGCATTCTACGGGCGCTTCTTCACCCTGGCAAGCCCTTGAATGAAAAAATTTTTCTGCCGTTCCAAAGGCTTAGGAATGGGCGGCGAATCGCCATGGGCTTGGCCTGGACCGCCGCTGGCGGAATAATGCAGACCTTTGTGCCCAGGAGTTTGATCCTTATGTGGTTCCGTAACCTGCTCGTCTACCGCCTCACCCAGGATCTGCAGATCGATGCCGATGCCCTCGAGAAAGCCCTGGCCAGCAAGCCGGCGCGCCCCTGCGCCAGCCAGGAACTGACCACCTACGGCTTCACCGCGCCGTTCGGCAAGGGCCCCGACGCGCCCCTGGCGCACGTCAGCCAGGGCTTCTACCTGATCAGCACGCGCAAGGAGGAACGCATCCTCCCCGGCAGCGTGGTGCGTGACGCCCTCAAGGAAAAGGTCGACGAGATCGAGACCGCGCAGATGCGCAAGGTCTACAAGAAGGAGCGCGACCAGCTCAAGGACGAGATCGTCCAGAGCCTGCTGCCGCGCGCCTTCATCCGCCGCTCCTCGACCTTCGCCGCGATCGCCCCCGAGCTGGGCCTGATCCTGGTGGACTCGGCCAGCGCGAAGAAGGCCGAGGACCTGCTCTCCACCCTGCGCGAAGCCCTCGGTTCGCTGCCGGTGCGCCCGCTCACCGTCAAGGTCGCGCCCAGCGCCACCCTGACCGACTGGGTGAAGACCCAGGAAGCCGCCGGCGACTTCTTCGTGCTGGACGAGTGCGAGCTGCGCGACACCCATGAAGACGGCGGCGTGGTGCGCTGCAAGCGCCAGGACCTGACCAGCGACGAGATCCAGCTGCACCTGTCCTCCGGCAAGCTGGTCACCCAGCTGTCCCTGGCCTGGTCCGACAAGCTCAGCTTCGTGCTCGACGACAAACTGGCGATCAAGCGCCTGCGCTTCGAGGAACTGCTCCAGGAGCAGGCCGAGAAGGACGGTGGCGACGACGCCCTCGGCCAGCTCGACGCCAGCTTCATCCTGATGATGCTGACCTTCGGCCAGTTCCTCCCGGCGCTGTTCGAGGCGCTCGGCGGCGAGGAAATCCCCCAG